>NZ_SACN01000001.1:1824973-2129135 GCF_004005865.1 Sphingomonas crocodyli | reverse complement strand
AGATATTGACCCCGCCCGACACGACCATGTCGCGCTTGCGATCGCACAGGAACAGCCAACCGTCTTCGACATAGCCCAGATCGCCCGACGCCAGCAGGCCGTTGCGATCGAGCGCGCTGCGCTCTGCGCCGCGGTTCAGATAAGTGAAGTCGGGGAAATGGGCGCTGCGGGTCATGATCTCGCCAATCTCGCCGGGGGCGGCATCGCCACCATCGTCGGTGACGATATGCAGGTCCATCCCCTCGATCGCGCGGCCGACGGTGCCGGGGCGCGCGAGCCATTCCTCGCTCGATACCCGCGTGATCGGCCCCGCCTCGGTCGATCCGTAATATTCCTCGATCACCGGCCCCAGCCAGTCGATCATCGCCTGCTTGAGCGCGGGCGCGCAGGGGCCGCCGGCATGCAGGATCACCTGCAGCGACGACAGGTCGTAAGCCGCCCGAACCTCCTCGGGCAGCGCCAGCATGCGCTTGAACATCGCCGGGACTGCATAAACGTGCGTGATGCGATGGCGCGCGATGTCGGCCAGCAGGCCCTGCGCATCGAACCGCGCCGGCAGCACCAGCAACTCGCCGAGCGCCGCCGCCCGGTGCGCGACCAGATTGGGGGCGTTGTGATAGAGCGGCGCGGGCACCAGGGCGCGCACGCCCTTCCCCATCCGGAACACCACCTGCCGCATATGATCGTTGGCGACCGCCTGTTCGGGCGTGGCCGGGCGGCGTTGCACACCCTTGGGGTGCCCGGTGGTGCCCGACGTGTAGATCAATGCTTCGGTCTGCGGCGCGGGCGGACCGGCATAAAGCGCTTGCCCCGCGATGAAATCGTCCCACGCCTCGACATCCGCGGGCAGCGCCGGATCCGCGACGCGATAAGCCTTGGCGATAGCGGGCGCGACGGCGACGCCGATCGTGTCGATGCCGGTGGCGCCCGCCGCAACGAGCAGGTCGGCATGGCCGATCAGCAGGGTCGCCCCGCAATCCGCGACGATGTAGCGCACCTCTTCGGGCGAGCTGTGCCAGTTGATCGGCACGCAATAGGCCCCCAGACGACGGCAGGCGAGGCTCGCTTCGATGAATGCGATGTCGTTGCGCATCGGCAGAGCCACGCAATCGCCCGCCCCGATCCCACGGGCCGCAATGCCGGAAGCAGCGCGCGCGACCCGATCGGCGAGTTCGCCGGCCGTGCGCTGCGCATCGTCAGTAAGGATTGTCAGGTCAGGCGCGATCATGCTCTCTCCCTTTTCATCGCCCGGTTAAACCGATTCGTTAAATAATGAAAATGATTTTCGCATAAGGCGGAGCTTGATACCGCGTGGTACGGATGCAAGGATGGTGCGGAAAGGATCTGCGCCCCGATGCGGCAAAACCGAAATCCGGGCGAGAGCGCCCCATCGACCGACGACAGCCAGTTCGTGACCGCGCTCGCTCGCGGCATGGAGGTGCTCGACGCCTGCGCCCGCGCCGGCAAGCCGATCGGCAATAGCGAGATCGCGGCGCTCACCGGCCTGCCCGCACCGACAGTATCGCGGCTTACACTAACCCTCTATTCGCTGGGCTATCTGCAGTTCCTGCAGCGCGAACGGCTCTACACCGTCGGGCCGCGCGCCGCGGGCCTTTCCGCCACGATCCTGCGCGGGCTGAGCGTCCGCCGGCTCGCCCGTCCGGAAATGGACGCACTGGCGCAGGATGCCCATTTCAACGTGGGTCTTGGCACGCGCGACGGCGAAATGATGGTCTATGTCGACACGTTCGAGGGCGAGGCGCTGATCGGCCTGCGCCTGCGCGCCGGATCGCGCATCCCGATCCCGACAAGCGCGATGGGCCGCGCCTGGCTGGCCGCAGCGCCCGAACCCGAAAGGACCACGCTACTCGACGCCTTGCGCCCGCGCTACGGCGACGAATGGCGGATGATCATGACGGGGATCGAGCAGGCCGCCCGCGACATTGCCGCTCGCGGTTACTGCATCAGCCTGGGCGATTGGCAGAAGGACATTCACGGCATCGCCGCCCCGCTGACCGATCCGGCGACCGGGACGGTCTATGCGATCAACCTAGGCGGCCCCGCTTATATGCTCACCGAGGCGAGCCTACGCGACGATCTCGCGCCGCGCCTCCTGGCGATCACCGGGCGGATCAAGGCGCAACTCGGCGACACTTGACGAAAATGATTTTCACATGATGCTTTAACCGGTTCGTTAACGACTCCGGGAAAGATCATGGACGTCCATATCGTCGGCATTGGCGCGACGCCGCTTGGCAAGCATCTCGACAAGAGCGTGAAGCAACTGACCGCGCTGGCGGTCGATGCGGCGCTTGCCGATGCCGGGCTCGACAAATCGGCGATCGGCGCCGCCTGGTTCTGTAACACGCGACAAGGCGCGCTGGAGGGGCAGCATGGCGTGCGCGGCCAGGCATCTCTGCGCGCTTATGGGTTCGAGAATATCCCCATCTTCAACACCGACAATGCCTGTGCGAGTTCGAGTTCGGGGCTGTTTCAGGCCTATGCCGCCGTGAAGGCCGGGCTGGTCGAAATCGCGCTGGTCGTCGGCGCGGAGAAGATGAATTATCCCGACAAGCGCGACGCGATGTTCGAAGCGTTCAAGGGCAGCTGGGACCGCGATCTCGCCGACGAGCATATCACCCGCTTGATCGCGATGGGCGCCGCCATGCCTGTACCGGAGGAGTTTCGCGAGGGCGCCGCCGAACGATCGGTTTTCATGGACATCTACGCCGCGCAGGCGCGCTTCCACATGGATCGTTTCGGTACCACGCAACGCCAGATCGCGACCGTCGCGGCCAAGAACCACAATCATTCGGTGCTGAACCCGATCGCCCAATATCGTTTCCCGATGACGGTGGATGCGGTGCTGACCGACAAATTGATCATCTGGCCGCTGACCCGCGCAATGTGCGCCCCGATGAGCGACGGCGCAGGCGCGCTGATCATCGCGGCGGATTCGGCGCTGGCGAAGATCGAACGCCGCCGCGCGGTGCGGATCCGCGGCATGGGCGTCAGCAGTTCGAGCAACCGCGCGGCCGAAGATTATGACCAGCACCTGACCCGCGTCGCCGCCACCGCCTGCTACGAGCGCGCCGGCATCGGGCCGGAGGCGATCGATGTCGCCGAACTGCACGACGCATCGGCCATCGCCGAAATCCTCCACGCCGAAAATGTCGGCTTCTGCGCCTATGGCGAAGGCGGGCCGATGGCGGAAAGCGGCGCGACCGCGCTGGGCGGGCGGCTGCCGATTAACGTGTCGGGCGGCCTTTTGTCGAAGGGGCATCCGATCGGCGCGACCGGCGCGATCCAGATCGTCGAACTCGTCACCCAGTTGCGCGGCGAAGCCGGCGAACGGCAGGTCGAGGGCGCCCGGCTGGCGCTGGCCGAAAATGGCGGCGGTTTCCACGGCATCGAGGAGGCCGCCTGCGTCGTGACCATGCTGGAAAGCGCCGCAGCATGAGCTTCGACGCCGAACGGCTGCGCAACTGGCAGGTGCCGACGATCCGCCAGACGCTGACGCGCAAGGATACCGCGCTCTATGCGCTGACCACCGGTTTCGGGCTCGATCCGATGGATCGTGCCGCCCTGCCCTTCGTCGATCCGAGCCACCCCGAGTTGCGGGCATCGCCATCGATGCCGCTGGTGCTGGGTTATCCGGGATCCTGGATCTCGCATCCCGAGCTGGAGGTCGACATGCCGCGCATGCTCCACCTCGATCAGTTGATCGAGGTGCTGGGGCCGGTGCCGGTGGAAGGCGAGATCGAGGGGCGGACCGAGGTTTTGGACGTGATCGATCGTGGCGAGGGCCGCGGCGTCCTCGTCCCGCACGAGCGCATCCTGACGTGCAACGGCACCAGCTTCGCCCGCCTCACCCAGACGGTATTGCTGCGCTCCGAAGGCGGCTTCGCAGCCACGCCCGGCGCGATCCCGCCGCGTCGGCGTGTGCCCGAAAGCGCGCCCGATCGATCGATCGCCTTCGCGTTGCCCGACAATGCCGCCCTGCTCTACCGCCTCAACGGCGATCTAAACCCATTGCACAGCGACCCGGATGTCGCAGCCCGCGGCGGCTTTGCGCGGCCGATCATGCACGGCATGGGCACGTTCGGCTTCGCCACGCGGCAGATCGTTACGATGATATGCAATCACGATCCACATAAGCTCAGCCGGATCGGTATGCGATTCACCTCTCCCGCTTATCCGGGCGAAGGCCTCATCATCGATATTTGGGACAGTGGAGCCTTTACCGTTCGGGGGTTGGACGGCCGGAAGGTGGTCGATGACGGGGTGTTCGATCTGACCGGGCTTTGACGCCATCGCGGATAATTGCATTCAATCTCTTGTGCTGGCCGCTCTAAACCGGCAAGAATGCTGCAAAGAGCATCAAGCAGGAGAGGAACACTGTCCGACGAGTCATTCGCCGCCCCCGGCGCCACCGCAGGCGCCCTGGAAGGGATCCGTGTCGTCGAAATGGGCCAGCTGATCGCCGGCCCGTTCTGCGGACAGCTGCTCGGCGACATGGGCGCCGAAGTCGTGAAGATCGAACCACCCGAACAGGGCGATCCAATGCGCCATTGGGGTCAGGGATCAACGCCGACATGGTGGCGCGTGATCGCGCGCAACAAATATTCGGTCGCGGCCGATCTGCGCTCAACCGAGGGGCAGGCGATGGTCCGCCGGCTGATCGCCAAGGCGGATATCCTGATCGAGAATTTCCGCCCCGGTACGATCGAGAAATGGGGCATGTCGCCCGAAAACCTGATGGCCGAAAATCCCGGCCTGATCATCGTCCGCGTCTCCGGCTATGGCCAGACCGGCCCCTATTCGACCCGCGCAGGCTTTGGCGGGATCGGCGAGGCGATGGGTGGATGGCGCGCGATCGTCGGCGAACCCGATCGGGCGCCGAGCCGGATGGGCGTGTCGATCGGCGATACGCTGGCGGCGACCTATGGCTGCATGGGGGCGCTGGCCGCACTTCAGGCGCGGGCGCGCACCGGCAAGGGACAAGTCGTCGATTCGGCGCTGTACGAGGCGGTCCTGCAGGTGATGGAAGGGCTGGTGCCCGAATGGGCTGTGGCCGGCCACAAGCGCAACCGCACGGGATCGAAGCTGCCCGGCATCGCGCCGTCCAACGTCTATAAGTGCAAGGATGGCGACTATCTAATCGGCGCCAATCAGGACACCGTGTTCGGCCGGCTGTGCGAGGCGATGGGGCGGCCCGAACTGGCGACCGACGCCCGCTACGCCACCCATATCGCGCGCGGCAAGCATCAGGAGGAGCTCGACGCGCTCGTCGAGGCATGGACCTCGCAACACACCGTCCAGCAGGTCGAGGACGCGATGATCGAACATGGCGTGCCTGCGGGGCGCGTGTTCGATGCCGAGGATATGCTCGCCGACCCGCATTTTGCGGCGCGCGAGGCGATCATAACGGTCGACGATCCTGAGCTGGGGCCGACGCAGATGCAGGCCCCCTTCCCCAAGCTTTCGCGGACCCCGTCGACCGTCCGCCGCCCCGCCCCGCGCACGATCGGGCAGGACACGAAGGAGGTGCTTGCGCGCTGGCTGGGTGAATAACCCGCCGAAGCGCGCAGAAGACGCTTGCAACATCAAATTAATCATTCAATTAATGAAGCGTCACGAGCCCGCCTTAACCTTGGCATGCAAAACCGGCCGATGACGATCGAGGAGAGGTCTGATGCAGGACGAGGCAAGGCAGCGGGGCACGATCACGCTGATCGCGCTGACGCTGGTGGGCACGCTCAATTTCGTCGATCGGCAGATCTTGTCGGTGCTGGTCGAGCCGATCAAGCAGGAGCTGCACTTCAGCGACACTGAGTTCGGGCTGCTGACCGGCCTCGCCTTCTCGCTTTTCTACGCCTTGTTCGGCCTGCCCGCCGCCGTGATCGCCGATCGCGGCAAGCGGGTGCGCGTGATCGCGATCGCCTGCGCGATCTGGAGCGCGTTCACCGCCTTCACCGGCAGCGTCCACAGCTTTGCAGCGATGGCCTTTGCGCGCTTCGGCGTCGGTATGGGCGAAGCGGGCGGCACTGCGCCGTCCATCTCGGTCCTCTCCGACAGTTTCCGACGCGAACAACGCCCGCTGGTGATCGGTCTCTTCACGCTCAACGGGCCGGTCGGCGTGTTCGTCGGCGCGGCATTCGGCGGTTGGGCCGCAACCCATATCGGCTGGCGCGGCGCCTTCTACACGCTCGGCATCGTCGGCCTGATCGCCGCGCCCTTGTTGTGGCTGCTGGTGCGCGAACCGCGCCGTGGGCAGTTCGACGAAGCCCCCTCCCCTGCAGCGGCCGAGGCGAAGCCCGCGACGATGATGGGCACGATCGCCTTCTTCTTCACCGATCCTAACCTGCGCCTGCTGGCGATCGGGAGCGGCCTCTCCGCCTTCCTGAGCTACGGCATGCTCAACTGGATCCCTGCCTATCTGATGCGCGTGCAGCAGATGCCGCTGACGGCGGTTGCGAGCTGGTTCGCCGTTGCGGCCGGCGTGACGATGGGCGCCGGCATGGTCGGCGGCGGCGCGCTGGTCAACGCAGCGGTGCGCCGTTCGGCACGCGGCTATGCGACCGTTCCCGGCTATGCCACGCTCGTCCTTGTCCCGATCTTCGGTCTGTCGCTGATCGTCGATGGCTGGCCGCTGGCGCTCGCGCTGATGCTGGTGCCGATGGCCTGCTGCACCGTCTTCACCCCTGCCTCGCTCGCGCTCGCGCAGGAACTGGGGCCGCGCAATGCCCGCGCCACTGTGGCCGCGACATTGCTGCTGATGTTCAACATCGCTGGTCTGGGCCTCGGTCCGCTGTTCGTCGGCATCGTCAGCGACATGCTGACCCCGACGATGGGCATCGAAGGGCTGCGCACCGGCCTGTTGCTGCTGCTGGTGCCGGGTACCGCCGCGATCTTCGTCTATCTGCGCCTCGCCAACCGCCTGGCCGCGCAATCGGGCACGCCCAAGCCGATCGGCCCCGAGGTCGTCGCCTGACACTCCAGCACGAGGGACAATAATATGGCGATCACCATCGGCCTGTTGGTCGGCAGCGCGCGCGCCGGATCGTATAACCAGTTGCTTGCCGATCGGATCGCGGCGGCGCTGACCGCAGGCGGCGCGACCGTCTGGACGCCGGACGGCTCCGCGATCGACCTTCCCATCTTCCACGCGGATCGCGAGCGCGAAGGCTTTCCCGAGGCGGCCGAAACGCTCAAGCGCGGGCTGGCCGCCTGTCAGGGGCTGGTGCTGATATCGCCCGAATATAACGGCTCGGTCTCGCCGCTGATCAAGAACCTGATCGACTGGGCATCGCGATCGACGCTGGGCGAGCCGCCGCTGACGCTGGCCGCGTTCAAGGGCAAGCCGGTGCTGCTGGCGAGTGCATCGATCGGCCCCTTTGCCGGCGTCCGCGCTATCGGCCACCTGCGCGAAATCGCCCAGGCGATCCAGCTGATCGCGCTGCCCGAGGAAATCCGCGTCGGCGCCGCGACGACCGCGTTCGACACCGACGGCAACCTCACCAATCCCGCCACTGCGGGTCAGATCGATGCCGTCGCCGCGCGGCTGATCGACATCGCCGGCAGGCTTTCGGCCTGATGCCTCTAGTAGCTCGGCCCCCAATCGGCGCGCATCGCATCGAGCAAAGCCGCAAGCCGATCTCCGCCGATCCGATCGGTCAGCGCGCGCGTCATCTCGCCCATCGCCGCCTGCGCATCGTGCCGCATCTGCTCGCCCATTTCGGTCAGCTCGACCACTTTATGCCGGCCATCGTCGGGATCGGGCGCAAGCTGAACCATGCCCAGCGCGATCATCTGATTGATCGTGGTGTGGACCGCCTGCCGCGACACGCCGACCTTGCGGGCGATCTCGGCCGGGCGGACGATGCCGGCGGTGACGTTGATCATCACCATCGACTGGGCACGGCTGACATCAGGCCAGCCCCGATCGTGCAGCCGGGCCTGCAGCCCGTCGTCGAGCCACACGAGACGCTGGAAGATGCGCAGCATCAGATCGGATGTGACGAGATGGTCCATCAGCGCGCGGACGAAGCGGTTCGGTTGATCATTTCAACGGGGTTAGCCGAAGCCCCACGCATTTCAACCTTGCGTTACGCAAACATGCCGGGAGACGATCGATGCTGGGGTTGATGCAGGATTTCCCCCTGACGGTCGACAAGCTGCTCGATCATGCCGCGCGCTGGCACGGCGATCGCGAAATCGTGTCGCGCGACGGGCAAGGCCGGGTCACGCGATCGACCTATCTCGACGTCCACCGCGATGCCAAGCGCGTGACCAACGCGCTGCGCCGCATGGGCGTGAAGCTGGGCGATCGGGTGGCGACGATGGGCTGGAACGGCGCGCGCCACCTTTCGGCCTGGTACGGCATCCAGGCGATGGGCGCGATCTGCCACACGCTGAACCCGCGCCTGTTCCTCGAACAGATCGCCTATATCGCCAATCATGGCGGCGACAGGATGCTGATCGCCGATCCCAATTGCGCCGATCTGGTCGCCGACCTGCTGCCGCTGGTGCCGTCGATCGAACAAGTGCTGTTCTTCTGTTCTGCCGACGAACTGCCCGATGTTCGCCGCCCCGCCATCGCCTTCGACGACTGGATCGCGGGCGAAAGCGACGATGCCGAATGGGGTGGCTTCGATGAGCGGACCGCATGCGGCCTCTGCTACACGTCGGGCACCACGGGCAATCCCAAGGGCGTCCTCTATTCGCACCGTTCCAACTACATCCACGCGCTGATGACGCTGCAGCGCGACGCGCTCGCGCTCAATGCGCGGGACAGCGTGCTGCTGATCGTGCCGATGTATCACGCCAATGCGTGGGGGATCGTCTATTCGGCGCCCGCGACCGGCGCGAAGCTGGTGCTGCCGGGACAGAAGCTCGACGGCCAGTCGCTCCAGGAACTGATCGTCGCCGAAGGCTGCACCTATTCGACCGCGGTGCCGACGGTGTGGCAGACCCTGCTCACCCACTTGCAGGAAAGCGGCACCGGCCTCGGCAAGCTCGAGCGCGTGGTGATCGGCGGGTCTGCCTGCCCGGAATCGCTGATCCGCGCCTTCAACGACGGCTATGGCGTCAACGTCATCCAGGGTTGGGGCATGACCGAGACGAGCCCGCTCGTCACCGTGTCGATCCCCAATGTCGCGGTCGCGGCGATGAGCCCCGAAGATCAGATGCGTTACAAGCTGAAGCAGGGGCGACCGCTCTCCGGGCTGGACCTCAAGATTACCGACGACGACGGCAATCGCCTTCCGCATGACGGGCAGACGCCGGGCCGGCTGAAGGTGAAGGGCCCGACGATCGCATCGGGCTATTATGGCGGCGACGGGGGCAACCCGCTGGACGACGAAGGCTATTTCGATACGGGCGACGTCTCGACGATCGATGCCAACGGCTACATGCACATCACCGATCGGGCGAAGGACATCGTCAAATCGGGTGGCGAATGGATCTCCTCGATCGAGATCGAGAATATCGTGCTGGGCCATCCGCAGGTCGCGCTGGCGGCGGTGATCGGGGTCGTCCACCCCAAATGGGACGAGCGGCCGATTCTGCTCGTCAAGCTCAAGCCCGATGCGGTCGGCGCCGATCCGCAAGCTTTCCGCGCCTTTCTGGACGGCAAGATCGCGCGCTGGTGGATGCCCGACGACGTCCTGATCGTCGACGACATCCCGCTCGGCCCCACCGGCAAGATCGACAAGAAACGCATCCGGGCCGACCTGACCGGCTACCAGCTTCCGTTCGAGGTGACACGATGATCGCACGTGGAGACAGCATCCAAGGGCTCGACATCCTGCCGATCGGCCGGGTGTCAGCAACCGCGCCGCGCATCCTGGCGGGCGGGCATCCGTGCCAAGGGCTCTATTTCACCGAAGCGGGCAAGCGGCCCAAGATCGCGGTGATCGCGACCCATTATAATGTCGACTTCACCGAACATTATATCGCGCCCTATTTCGCCCGCCGCGGCATCGGCTTCCTGGGCTGGAACACGCGCTATCGCGGGTTCGAGGATCAGTTCCTGCTCGAACATGCGCTGATCGACATCGGTGTAGGCACGCGCTGGCTGCGCGAGGAGGCCGGGGTTGAGACGATCGTGATCCTCGGCAATTCGGGCGGCGGATCGCTGATGGGCGCCTATCAGGGTGAGGCGACGAAGATGTCGCTGGACGTGACTGGCGCGGCGCAGGATGCGCTGGCGCAGCTGATCAAGGCCGATCTCTACATCTCGCTCAACGCGCATCAGGGGCGGCCTGAGGTGCTGACCGACTGGATGGACCCGTCGGTGATCGACGAAAATGATCCGGTCGCGACCGATCCCAGCCTCGATCCGTTCAATCCCGATCATGGCCCGCCTTATGACGATGCCTTCATCGAACGCTATCGCGCGGGCCAGCGCGCCCGTAACCAGCGCATCACCCGCTTCGCGCAGGCCGAACTGGCGCGGCTTGCCGAACATGGCATTCCCGATCGGATCTTCCCGCTGTTCCGGTGCTGGGCCGATCTGCGCATGATCGATCCCACGATCGATCCATCCGATCGCACCCCGAACAATTGCTATCGCGGCGATCCGAAGATCGCGAACCGATCCCCGTCGATCGGGCGCGCCAATTTCTGCAAGACATGGCTGTCGATGTGGAGCCTCGAAACTTCAAAATGCGTCGGCCGCCCGCATCTGGAGAAGTTCGATATCCCCTCGCTGGTCGTGCAGGGCACCGCCGATACCGGCGTCTTCCCGGCCGATGCCAAGGCGATCCACGGCTTCATCGGCGCGCAGGACAAGCAACTCGCCTTCGTGCCGGGCGCGCACTATTTCGAGGATGATGTGGCAGAACGCGAGGCGGTGGCGAACCTGATGGCCGACTGGATCCATGCCCGGCGCTGATACGGAGCAGCTGCCGATCGTCCTGTGTTCGGGCCAGTTGCTGACCCGCGAGTATTGGACTCCACTCGAAGCGCGCAATCCCGATCGCCACTTCATCCATGCCGATAACAGCCGGGACGACACGATCGCCGCGATGGCGACCCGGCTGCTCGCGGACGCCCCGCCCCTTTTCCATCTGGTCGCGCATGCGATGGGCGGGTTCCTCGCCTTCGAGGTGATGCGCCGCGCGCCGGAGCGGGTCGCGAGCCTCAGTCTGCTTGCGACGCTCGCGACCGCCGACGGCCCTGCCCAGCTTGCGCGGCGCCAATCCTATATCGATCTGGTCGAACGCGGCGCCTTCGCGCAGATCGTCGAGGAACGCCTGCCGATGCTCATGGCGCCCGATCGGCGTAGCGGCCCGATCGCCGACGCCGCGCGGCGCATGGCCGCGGATACCGGCCCGGATATCTTCCAACGACAGCAGCGCGCGATCATCGGTCGGATCGACAGCCGTCCCCGCCTCGCCGCGATCACGGTGCCCACACTGATCCTGCGTGGTGATGCCGACGGGATCGTAATCGCCGGCGAAACCGCGATCATCGCCGATGGAATAGCCGGCAGCGATGCCCGCGAGATCGCGGATGCGGGGCACCTGTTGCTGCTCGAACAGCCGGAGATCGTGGCCGGCGCGATCGAAGCCCATCTCGCCGCCGTCGAACGCTAAGTCTCACCAAAAAGTAACCCGCCATTGCCGAGGCAATGACGGGCTAGTGCGGGGAGGGTGCCCCGATGGAACTGTGTCAGGCGATCACCGCCTCGTCATTCTTCGCAAGCGCTTCCTTGACGATCAGGCCGACCGCCTTGGTGCCGTCCGCGCGCATCGGATCGTGCGCGACATGCTTGTCGCCCAGTTCGGCCGTCCACGACGCGAACTCCAGGCAAATGCCGTCCGGATCGAAGAAATAGACCGAGCGGACGAACACGCCGGGGTGCATGTCGGCCGAGCTCTGCTTGGGGGAGTCGTCATGGTTGAGGACCTGCGTCACCTCGACCCCCCGCTCCTGCAGCCGCTCATAATATTCGTCGAACTTTTCGGCGGGAACGTTGAACGCGATGTGGTTCATCGAACCATGCCCGCTCTTGAACGGCCCGCGCGTCGGCAGGAAAGCCGGCGCCGCGACACCCGGCGTCGCTTCCGGCGCATCGGGAAACCAGAAGAAGGCGAGCGAGTCGCCATTGCCGATGTCGAAGAAGAAGTGCTGCCCGCGGCCTTCGGGGAAATCGATTGTCTTGGTCAGCGGCATGCCGAGTATGTCGCGATAGAACTCGACCGTCTTGGCCATGTCCTTGCACACGAGCGCCAGGTGATTGACCCCGCGAATGTCGAAAATCGGGTTGGTGGACGTCATTGCTCCAATCCTCTCACTGCATGCGACTCTTATATCGTCAATTTAGTTGACGGTCAATCTCATCCGTCGGCGCGCGCCGTTGCATGCAGCTTGTCGCCGAACAGGTTCGACCACTGCTCCGGTGACAGCACCGGGCGCAGGCTCGAGAGGTTGGCCGTGTTGGTAACGGAGGTGCCGCGGACCACCGCGGGCCGCTCCGCAATCGCGGCGAACCAGCGCTGGATGTTGGGAAAAGGATCGAGTGGCATTTCGATCGCGCGCGTGGCGCGCACCCACGGCCAGGTCGCAATATCGGCGATCGAATAATCCTCCGCCAGATATTCGGCCTCGCCCAGGCGCCGGTTGAGGACGTAGAGGAGCCGCTCCGCCTCCGCCCGATAGCGCTTGATGCCATAATCCTGCCCTTCGGGGGCGTAGCGGATGAAGTGGTGCGCCTGGCCATGATAGGGACCGAAGCCCGAAATCTGCCAGGCGAGCCATTGGCGCGCGAGGCTGCGTCGGCGCATGTCGGTGGGCAACAGCTTGCCGCTCTTTTCGGCGAGATATTCGAGGATCGCGCCCGTCTCCATCACCGCGAAGGGCGCGCCGCCATCGGCCGGATCGTGATCGACGATCGCGGGCAGGCGCGCATTGGGATTGATCTTGCGGAACGCCGGCTGAAGATGCTCGTCGCCCGTCAGATCGTAGAGCTTGATCTCATAAGGCAGCCCCACCTCTTCGAGCATGATACTCGCCTTGTTGCCGTTCGGGGTGGGAACGAAATGCAGTTCGATCATCGATCTTCTCCCGCAAAGCGCGCCCGCGCGAGGGCGAAGGCGCGCACGAAACTATCCTGTCCGTTGGGGTAGCCGGATACGGCGAGGTCGCACCGAGCGATCCGCCATCGTCCTGCCCCGTCGCGGCCGAAGCGGTGATGATATCGGCCGACCAGATGGCCCAGCAGCATGCCACCGCCATCGGCCACGAAATGCAGCGCATCGACATAGGAGTCGGCCATTGCGACATCGTCACCCATCAGGCGGCACCGGATATTGGTGACGCGGTGGAGCGTCGCATCGAAGCCGCCGAGCGCGCGACAACGATCGGCCCAGGCATCGGCCGAAATCGGGCCGACGATCGAACCGATTGCGCCATAATCGAGGGTGATCTCGTCGAGAAACAATGCCCGAAACCCGGCCCAGTCGCGCGCATCGAGCGCGCAGCCATAGCCGATGACAAGCGCCCCCAGTTCCGCGTCGAGCATGGGATCGGGCATCATCCCCTCCCCTGCCCCTCCGGCGGGCCGGCAAGCCGATCCGACCGGAGGGGTGGAGAGAAGGTCACCTTAACTCAGAACTTGAAGCCAGCCTCGATCGCCAGGCTGCGCGACGGCTCGACATAGAGGATCGAGCGCGGAGCGGCCGTGATCGGCGCGGGCAGGCGGAACACGCTGCCCGTGGTCAGTTCGTTGGTCAGGTTCTTGCCGACGAAAGCGATATGCCATTTGTCGTCCTGCGGCGCGAAGGCCACGCGCAGGTCGTATTTCACATAGCCTTCCTGGACGCCGTAGATCGGGCTTTGATCGTCCGAGTTGAAGAAGCTCGAACGGCCCGAAGCGACGCCGGTGGTGTCGATCTTATAGTCGCCAATCAGGAGCCGGTGATGCGCCTGCAGCGATCCGGTCCACTTCGACGTATAAGACGGGCGATAACCGGCCAGATTGTTGGCCGCGATGCTCGCCGGCGACGCCGGGTTGCACTGGGCAAGCGTCTGGCTCGCAAGGCAGGCCGCGCCCGGATATTCGTTATATTTGATATCCTGATAGGCACCGGTCGCCGTGATATCGAGCCCGCGCACCGGACGGACGGTCAGCTGGCCTTCGACGCCCTTCGACGTCGCGCTCGCGGCATTGCCCGTCAGGTAGGACGAGGTCGTCGGGTTATAGACCGACACCTGCAGGTTCTTGAAGCGCGTGTTGTACAGCGCGACGTTGCCCACGATCTTGCGATCGAGCGCGGCAAACTTCAGGCCGATTTCATAGTTGCGCGACCGTTCCGGACGGTAACGGAAATCGGCGTTGGTGGTGCCGTAGGTGTTCGACACGAAACCGCCCGATTTCGAACCGCGCCCGAAGGCGGCATAGGCCATGATGTCCTGGGTCACGTCGAACTGAACCGTGCCCGATGGATCGGTCAGATTCTCGGTGAAGGAGCCGGCTGCGGTGGTGTTCACCGGGCGCAGCGCGAACGGACCATAGACAAGGCGGCCACCAAAGGTCGCTTCCTTATGGGTGCTGGTATAGCGCAGGCTGCCGATCACGCGCAGGCGCGGCGACACGTTCCACGTCGCCTGGCCGAACACCGACTTCGAATTGGCTTCCTGATCGAAAAAGGTGTTGAGCAGGCCGAAATAGTTCAGCGACGCGATGTTGAAGCCACCGAACTGATCGAGGTGGTAGGTGCTGTCGTCATAATAAGCGCCGACGATGAAATCGATCGTGCGGCCCGTGGGCGACAGCAGGCGGATTTCCTGCGAGAACTGGTCGAAATCTTCCGGATAGCTGTTGTAAACCGAATTGGCCGTGACGCCGCCGGTCGGAACCGCCTGGTCGAAATCGTTGATGACCGTGCCCTTGTAGCGCGAATAACCGGTCACGCTCGTCAGCGTATAGTCGCCCAGATAGAAGTTGGCGGTGTTCGACAGGATCCACGAACGGTTGCGATAGCCTTCGCGGCCCAGCGGGCTGTCGACGCTGTAGCGCGTCAGATCGGCCTTCGGACGCGTCGTCAGCGGACCCGAGACGTTCTGGCCGCCGGTGCGGTTCATGCGGACATATTCGAACTTGAGCGTGCTATCGAACTTTTCGCTCGGCTCCCACTTCAGCGTGGTACGCACCATCCAGTTCTTGTTCTCCGGCTCTTTCTTGCCGTTGAACTCGTTGCGGATATAACCATCCTGGTTCTGGATTCGACCCGCGACACGGAAGCCCAGGTTTTCGGTGATCGGACCCGAGATATAGGCGTTGGCGTCATAGCCCTCGATCTTGAAATCGTAGAGCGCGGTGGCGCCGGCCTGGAAGCTGTCGGTCGGCCCGGCCGACACGATGCTGATCGCGCCCGCGGCGGTGTTCTTACCGAACAGCGCACCCTGCGGACCACGCAGAACCTCGACCCGGCCCACGTCGAAGAAGGGCATCGGCGCCTGACGGACACGGCCGGCATAGACGCCGTCCATGTAAAGGCTGACCGCGGAATCGAACGAGAAGTTGGAGGGCGGCGAACCGAAGCCGCGGATGTAGATGACGTCGTTGCCGGCGGTCTGCTGCACGAACAGGTTGGGTACCGCGTTCATCACAGAACGGACGTCGGTGGCGCGGAACGCTTCGAGCTGCTCGCCCGACACGACCGACATCGAAATAGGAACCTTCTGCGCACTTTCGGCGCGCTTCGTGGCTGTTACGACGATTTCGGCAACCTGATCGTCATTGACGGCCGGCGCGGCGGGCGCGGCCGTGTCCGCAGTCTGCGCCCAGCCCGGCGCAGCAACGCCGGCAAGAGCCAGGGCCGTGCCGGCAAAAAGATACCGACGGAATACACTCATCACCATCCTCCCTATTGTAGTTGCACGCAGAGTGGACGCGATTCATGCAGATGTCAATCTGGTTGACCAATTCTGAACAACAATTTTAATTCACCGATTAAACGGATTTTACGCTTATAAATTAAGGGTAATTTCAAATGCCAAGCGTCAAATTGTCAAAATCCGCCTAGTGCTTTGAGTTAGCTGTTTGCATGCAATTGTATTTGTGGCGCTCAGCGGACGAAGGCGAGCGGCAGGCCCGGACGCGGCCATCGACCACGATAGATCCGGCCCGTTGCCGAACCCGTCAACCAGACATCGCGCATATCGGGCCCACCGAAGGCCAGATTGGTGATCGCGATGTCGGGCAAGGCCACATGTTCGGTAGCGCCGTCGGGCGAAAAGATCGTGACGCCGCCATGCACCATCGTGCCCACGCAGACGCGTCCGCCCGCTTCCACCTTCAGGCTGTCGAGCAGCTGCACGCCGGGCAAGGTCGCGATCAAACGCCCCGGCAGCCAGGGCGCCTCCGGCGCGCGTGCCTGCCCCGGCCCTTCGAGATCGAGCGCCCACAGCCGCTGGGTCTGCGTATCGGCATAATAGGCGACATCGCCTGCGGGCGAGAGGCCGATGCCGTTGGGGCTCAGCACCTCGCTGCGCACGCGGCTGATCGCGCTGCCGTCCGCTTGCGCATAATGGATCGCGCCCCAGGTCCGGCCCTCCGCATCGGAGGTGCCGTGATCGGTTAACCAGAAACCACCGTGCCGATCGAAGGCCAGATCGTTCGGCCCCTGAAGCGGCCGGCCATCGCAATGGGTATAGAGCGTCTCGACCGCCCCGCTATCGAGATCCACCCGCTGGATCGATCCGCCGCGATGATCATGCGCGCGATGGCCGGGGATCAGCAGGCCATCGGCTTCGTGCCATTCGAAGCCGCCATTGTTGCAGATATAGACCTTGCCGTCGGGGCCGATCGCGGCGCCGTTCGGGCCGCCAGGCAAGTCGGCAACGGTGCGGATGCTGCCGTCGGGCATGATCCGGGTCAGCCGTTCGCCCGCAATTTCGACCACGAGCAGCCCGCCGTCCGACAAGGCGACGGGCCCTTCCGGAAAGCGGAGGCCTTCGGCGACGATTTCGAAGTCCACCTCTCGCCTCCCCTTTCCGGTTACAGGCGCTGCAATCAGGCCGGGCGCGGGGCGCTGAGGAAGTCGGCCGCGCTGAAGCCTTCGGGTGCCGCGACCTCGACGATCGGATCTTCGCGCGCATCATATTCCATACGCAGCGCGCGCGTGATCACCGCGTGCATGTCGTAAAGGCAGGTGATGTAGGTGAACTCGAAGATCTGCTGATCGTCCCAGAAGGTCTTGAGCTTGTCGAACACCGCCAGCGGCACGCGCCCGCTCTGCCCCGACAGGCAGTCGGCATAGGCCAGGACCGCGCGCTCCTTGTCGTCATAGCAGTCGGCGACCTGCCAGTGCGCGATCGAGGCGATCTTTTCCTCGCTGACGCCAAGGCCGCGCAGCGACTTGCAGTGCTGCGAAAAGACGAACTGGCTGCCCTTCACCCATCCCGCGCGGGTCTGGCCCAGCTCGCGCAGCACCGGATCGATACGGCGTTCCGGATTGCGATAGAGCGCAAAGCCGTCGACCGCGTGCTGGAAGATATCGGGCGAGAGCGCGAACACGGTCCACCAGTCGCCGGGCGTGCCGGTCGCGGTGCCCGGTTCGGCCACCGGATCGCGCTCGCCGAACAGGCGGTTATAATAGCGGGTGACGATGTCGGCCGTGACTTCGGATCGCGGCACCTGACGTAGTACGGGCATGGGAAATCCTTTTGTGGAGCGCGGTTTTCAGGCGTATTTGCGGAATTCGGCGACGTGCGCGGAATCGAAATATTCGTCGAGCCGGGTGATCTTGCCGCCCGCGACCTTGCACACGATGCAGCAGGGAAGGCGCACCGCAACGTCGTCATGCACGCGCACGCCGGTCAGCGCATGTTGCTGCACGAAGCCGCCGGGAAAGGCGGTGACGCGCCGCTCGGCATAGACGCGATCGCGAATGCGGGTCGCCATGCCGCCCAGCGTCGTGCCAGTCTGATCGCGCGTGACGACGATCTCGTCGGTGTTGTGCCAGATCTCGGCATCGGGCGAGAAGCTGTTCACCACCGTGTCGATATCGCCCTGCTCCACTGCATCGAAGAAGCGCTTCGCCAGTGCCAGCGTGTCGTCCAGTTCGCTCATGTTCATGCCTCCTGAAGTTTTACGCCGAACATGCGGCCGCCATTGGCCGCGATCAGCCCATCGATATCGTCGCCGACATAATCGGGGTCTGCCGAGGCGCCGAAGCCCGCGAGCATGTCGGCCGTCACCAGCTCGGCCATCCGCTTCCATTCGGGATGGGTGAAGATCCAGAACTGGTTGTCGCGGATCGACTGGATCACCTTGGCAGCCACCTTGCCGGGTGCCATCCCGCCCGCGAGCACGCCCTGCATCGCCTGCGACGTGGTCGCGGCCTTGCCGGTCTCAAGGCCCACGGGGCGCAGGTTACGCGTGGTTTCGACGATGCGGGTCGAGCTCATCCCCGGCATCAGCACCGAGATGCCGACCTTCGTGCCGCCCAGTTCGTTGCGCAGCGACATGGCGATGCCGAGGGTGGCGAATTTGGAACTGATATAGGCGGTCGAGATCGGCGGCGGCACGATCGCCACCATCGAGGATGTGAGCATCAGATGCGCCTCCTCCCCGCTCGCCTTCATCTCGCCAAGGAAAGTGCGGCAGGCGTAGAGATGGGCGTGCGCGTTGACCGCATAGCCCCAGCGCCACACCTCAGTATCATAGGTTTCGAACGCACCCGCGCCGCCGCCGACGCCGGCATTGCTGATCAGCAGCCGGACCGGGCCGAAATCGCGCGCGATTTGCCCCGCCCGCTCCCACGCCGCTTCATCGGTGACGTCGAGCGCGATACCAATCGCCTCACCACCCCGCGCGCGCAGCGATGCCGCAGCCGCCTCGACGCCCTCGGCATTCACGTCGGCGATGATGATGCGGGCGCCCGCGTCGATCAGCCCTTCGGCGACCGCCAGGCCGATCCCGCTCGCCCCGCCGGTGATGAACGCGGTTTTTCCAGCAACGTCGGTCATATGCCTTGATCCTCTCTCCGGAAAATCGCCGCCTGTTTGTTGGTATCGCGGCGATTTGATCGTTCAGTTCATCCAGATACCTGCGCTTGTCCGTCAATCAGGCTTACGGTTTTGCAAGCCACGACACCCCACAAGCACAGCATCAAAAATCATCGCCAGGCGAACGTGAGCACCCCGATCATGCCGCCCGCGACGCGAACCAGTCCTCCGACACGACATCGATGATCGTGCCCACCGCGCCATCATCCTCGAACTGCCGGATCACGCCCTCGGCGATCGCCAGCGGCGGCATCGCACGATGGCTGGCGAGGATCGGCGTCATCCATTCGGCGCGCCTGTCGCCGGCGGTGGTATCGAGGATCGGCGTGTCGACGAGGCCGGGGCTGACCCCGCAGATCCGAACGCCGGTTCGTTCGTGCAGCTGGCCCGAGGCGCGGGTGAACTGCGCCACCGCCGCCTTCGAACTGCTGTAGAGAATGTCGCGGAAGCCGGCATTGGTGCACGATGTCGACACCGTGTTGATCACCACGCCGCCGCGCCCGCTCATATGCGCGACCGCCAACTGGGTGCCGATGATCACCGCACCGACATTGATCGCCAGCAGCTTTTCGATCCGCGCCGGTTCGGCTTCGGGATAGAGATGCGCGCCGGAAACCACCCCGGCATTGTTGAACAGAAGGTCGATCGGCTGGACCGCGGCGGCTTCTTCGAACGCGCGGACCAGCGCGGCGATATCGGACACGTCGCAGGTCGTTGCGCGCGCCTTCGCGCCCTCCGCCGCGACCAGCGCGACGGACTCGGCAAGCCCGGCCGCATTGACGTCGATCAGGCTGAGGACCGCCGCACCCCGTCGCGCCAGCTGGATCGCCGTTTCGCGACCGATGCCGCTGCCGGCGCCGGTAATCAGGGCGTGAATGCCGGAAATCTCCATGTCGCTCTCCTCGGATGGTTTGCCGATCTTCGCGTCCCGAGATTGATCGGATCGGCCGGCTTATTGTCAACCAACATGACAATACTAATATGCAAAATCCAGCACATTTTGCATGCGATCAACGATGGTGTGTTGCAATTATCCGCCGATCGAAGCTAAGAAGGCGTGAAAATAACTCATCTTTGCATGCAAACAGGGGAGTCGACATGGCCGCTTATGTGGTTTTCATCCGCGACAGCATCACCGATCCGGCCGGCATGGAAGACTATGCCGCCGCCGCCGGCAAGGCGCGCGGCGATCACAAGATCGAACGACTCGTCTTCTACGATCCCTGCGAAGCGCTGGAAGGTCCGCCGGTCGACGGCGTCGTCATCGTGAAGTTCGAAGACATGGCCGCCGCAAAGGCCTGGTATTACAGCGACGCTTATCAGGCGGCCGCGAAGATCCGCCAGCGTTCGGCCGACTATCGGGTCATCCTGACCGAAGGCGTATGAGCGGAGAGAAGGGGCTTATGCTTGCCCCACTGCACGCATTCGGGAAAATCGACGGCGAATCATTTTTGATCCGACCGCGAAGGAATCCGCTCGCATGAGCAAGGCGTTCGACAACGCATATCGCACGATCCGTGAAGGCATCATCAGTGGTGTCTATCCGCAGGGATCGCACCTGACGGCGCAGCAACTGGCCGAACTGACCGGCTTGAGCCGCACGCCCGTGCGTGAGGCGATGCGCCGGCTGGATGCCGAGGGGCTGATCAGCCTGATCCCCAATCGCGGCGCCTTCGTCTCGCGCTGGACGCGTGAGGAGATCGAACAGATCTACGAGCTTCGCGTGATGCTGGAGGCGTTCGCCGCGCAAACGGCGGCGGAGCGCGCCAATCCCGAGCAGGTCGAGGAATTGCGCGCGATCGCCGACCGGATGACCGCCGCGCTCCAGTCGCCCGAAATCGACTATGAAGGCATCACCGAGATCAACGCTGAGTTCCACCGCGCGGTGCTGGAAGCCTGCGGCAATGCGCGCCTGCGCGAACTGCTGGGCTCGCTGACCGAAATGCCGCTGATCCTCAGCACCTTCCGCAATTACAGCCGCGCCCAACTGGAACGCAGCGCCGCCCAGCATGTCGAACTGGTCGAGGCGATCTCGCTGCGCGACGGCGCGCTCGCCCATGCGGTGATGACCGCACATATCCGCACCGCGCGGCAGACGCTGGTGCGGCAAGCCACACCTTAAACAACAGAGAGGCCTCCATGATCGATCTTCATTTCACCGCGACGCCCAACGGCCAGAAGATCAGCATCGCATTCGAGGAATTGGGCCTGCCCTATCGGCTGATCCAATATGATATTTTCCAGGGCGATCACCTGACCGAGGCTTATGGCCGGATCAATCCGAACCATAAGATGCCCGCGATCGTTGATCACGATCCGGCCTTCGGCGGCGGCCCGCATGCTGTGTTCGAATCCGGCGCGATCTTGCAGTATCTGGCGGAAAAGACTGGCAAGCTGCTGCCCGCCGATCCGCGCCAGCGCAGCGTCGCGCTGCAGTGGCTGACATGGCAGGTGGCGGGGCTCGGCCCGATGGGTGGGCAGGCTTCGCACTTCATGCGCTACGCCCCCGAACAGATACCCTATGCGATCGAACGCTATTCGCGCGAACTCGCCCGATTGCTGATGGTGCTGGAGAACCGGCTGAGCGAAGCGCCCTATCTGGCTGGCGACGAATATTCGATCGCCGACATCGCGATATGGCCGGGCCGCGCGGCGATGGCCGTGGTCGATGTCAACCTGGCCGAGACCTATCCCAATATCTATCGCTGGTTCAGCACGATCGCCGAACGCCCTGCCGTCCAGCGTGGTCGCAGTGCTGAAAAGGCATTCCCCGACAAGTATATGGGGCGCCACCAGAAGCTGTCGCCCGAGGAATGGTCGAACATGTTCGGGGATCGGATGCACAGCGCGGTGCCGGGCCACGCCTGACACCGCCAGGGGCCGCGCAGTCCCTTAAGGGGCTGCGTGGCTCGCGATCGTCGCCTTCATCGCGTCGACAAATCCGCCATACGTCACCGCGCTCTTTTCGCGACACCATTCCATCGAGGCGTGGAGCGGATCGGTCGATCCATCAAAGCGGGGCATCACGTAGCGCGCGAACAGTTCGTAGCTTTTCCGCGTAGCGGTCGTGTCGGCGAAATTGTTCGCCATGAACATCAGCGTCCCGAAGCCACCTGCTTGCGCCTGAAGCTTGCGGATATAGTCGACCGCATCGTCGGGGGTGCCGGCCATCGCGACGCCGAACACGCTATATCCCTCCCCGGTCAGCAGCGCGACGCCCTCTCGCGCCGTCTGGATCTTCGCGATCGGGTTGTCGTCGCCCGGCTTCACGCCGCGGATCGCGCGCGTATATTCGATCGAGTCCATGATGCCCCATTCGAGATCGGCGAGCGCCTGCTCACGCGTCTCGGCGATGTGCATGCTCACGACGACCCGCCAGCTGCTACGATCGACGCTGCGCCCCGCATTTTGCGCCGCCGTCTCATAGACGCCCCAATGATCGCCCAGCGCCGAAAAGCCGATCGGCGTCGACACTGCGAGCGACAGCATGCCCAGCCCCAAGCGCCCTGCGGTCGTCGGCCCCGATGGCGTCACGGCGCAGGCCACCACCATGTCCATGCGCGGCCGCTGATAGGGCAGCAATTGCAAGCGGGCGTCGCGCAGGGTGAACCAGTCGGTCGTACGCGACACCGATCGGCCTTCGAACAGATCGATCAGGCATTCGAGCGATTCCACCATCATCCGCCGCTGCTCGCTCGGCTCGATCCCTAGCATATAGGCGTCGGTCGGCAGCTGGCCCGGCCCCGCCCCGAACATGATCCGCCCACGCGTCTGATGATCGAGTTGCGCGATCCGATCGGCGAGGATCAGGGGGTGATGATAGCAGAGCGAATTGACCCCGGTGCCGAAGCGGATGTGGCGAGTGCGATCGGCAACCCCCGCGATCATCAGTTCGGGTGAGGAGATGATCTCCGACCCGCCCGAATGATGCTCGCCCAGCCAGACCTCGTGATAGCCGAGCCGATCGAGATGTTCGATCAGCTGCATGTCGCGTTCAAGCGACAATGTCGGGTTCTCCCGCGCGGGGTGATAGGGGGCAAGGAAGCTCCCGAAGCGCAACGCAGCCATGATCCTCTCCTTATTCCCGATCATCACATTGTAAGTTTAACTGACATTTGTTGTCAATTTATCTGACGATGAGGAGGGGTGCTTTCTTGGCGGTATGCTGGCAAAGGAGGTGGCGATGGCACGACATGCGACATTGCTGATCCCGTTGTTCGAGGCGTTTTCCTGGTTCGACGAAGGGCTGCAGACCTTGCTGCGCGAGGCGGGCTGGACCGCGGTGACGCGGCCGCAGACGATGGTGCTGATCGCGATCGGCCAGGGGATCGAGCGCGCGGTCGACATCGCCCGCGCCATCGGGGTGACGCGCCAGTCGGTCGGCGTGACCATCGCAGAAATGGCGGCCGAAGGGCTGCTCGAAATGGTCGACGATCCCAATGATCGCCGCGCCAAGCGCGTCCACCTGAGCGACAAGGGTGAACGCCGTCGCGAGGATTCGCGCCGTGCAATGGCCGAACTCACCGCCGAACTCGAACGGCGCATCGGCAAGGCCAGCGTGACGAAACTCGGCGAAGCCCTTCAAAAGGATTGGGGCCCGCCGGTCGCGCGCTGATTTTCGTCAGCTAGATTGACAATTCTTCCTCGCCACCGCACAAGGTCGCAACCAGCGGACAAGGGAGAGGATCATGATCCAGCTGTACGGCGGCCCCACCCCCAATGCGCGCAAGATCGCGATCGCACTCGAGGAAATGGACCTCGCCTGGACGCTCGAGCCCATCGACATTCTGGCCGGCGAACAGCTGACGCCCGAATTTCTCGCGCTCAATCCCAACAACAAAACGCCGGTGATCGTCGATTCCGATGGCCCCAATGGCGGCGAGTTCGTCCTGTGGGAAACCGGGGCGATCCTGCTCTACCTTGCCGAGAAGACCGGCCGCTTCATGCCCACCGATCCGGCAAAGCGCGCCATCGCGTGGCAATGGCTGATGTTCCAGGTGTCGGGCATCGGCCCGATGTTCGGGCAGGAGGTGCACTTCACCCATTATGCAAAGGACAAGCACCCTTACGCGATCGACCGCTACAGCCGCGAAGTAGCCCGCCTGCTGCGCGTCCTCGACGAACGACTGGGGTCGAGCGAATGGATCGGCGGGGATGAGTATAGCATCGTCGACATGGCCACCCTGCCCTATCTGCGCCGCAAGCTGATCGAGGAAGCGGGAAGCTATCCGCATATCGAGCACTGGGCCGCCGCGATGCAGGCCCGCCCGGCGGTCGCGACCGGTCTCACCGTCGGCATCGCACGCGCGGAAACCGTCGAGGGTGGCCTTACCGGCTTCACCGACGAACATCGCTCGATCCTGTGGGGAGAGCGCCAGCACGCAGCGCGCTGATCCGCTGCGGAAGCGGGTTCCGGAAATGGGCGAATTGCGTTACTTTCGCTCCATTCTCCCGGTAAATATCGATGGCATCGACAAAAATCCGCTCCCCCGACCCGCGATCCGCTCAGGCCGTCACGAGCCTGCTGAAGATATCGGAGGCTTTGTTCGCCGAACGCGGCATCGATAACGTCTCGCTGCGCGAGATCGCAACCGCCGCAGGATCGAAGAACAACAACGCGGTTCAATATCATTTCGGATCGAAGGAAGACCTGCTCGTCGCCATCTTCCGACAGCGCGTCGAGCAGATGGAGGACCGGCGGGCGGAGATGATCGCGATTGCCGACGAGGCAGGGCTGATGGGCGACCTGCCAACCTTGCTCGAAATCGTCTGCTTGCCCCATCTAGATCTGACCGACGAGGATGGGCGGCATCCCTATCCCAGCTTCCTCCTCCAATATACGCGCCGGTCATGGCGGGTCGGCGACGGCAATTGGGCGGGCGCGGGTGCGATCGGCCCGCATCTACAACGCACGACGATAGCGATGCGCGAGACGCTGGCTCCGCTGCGCACCGATGTCGCGCGGATGCGATCGCAGCTCTGCACCTTCATGTTCCTCGATGCGCTGATCCGATGGGATCAGGTGGAAGCCGACGCGCGCGAGGCGCACAGCATCTTCGTCGTCGATGCGCTGTCGGCGGCGCAGGCGGCGCTGGTCGCGGGACGGAACGATCCGCCCCGCAAGATCAGCCCATTCCGCGCGCTGTTCCCGATGCTCGCGCTCTAGCGCGGGTTCGTGATCTCGATCCGGCCGATGCTTCCGGTGAAGGCGCTCGTCCGGCTCTGATAGGCATCGTCGACCGGGGTGATCGGATCGCTGCCCACGCTGAAGCCTTCGGTGTGCGAAACGATCAGCGCGAACGTCCGGTCGATCCGCCCGTTGCCCGCCGCCGCACCATCGACCGACAGGGTTGCATTGCCGCCGCTCGTCTTCTCTTCGCGATCGAGCTTTAGATTGAGCGACAGCCGGTGCTTGCCCGGCGTCAACGGCGCATAGCCGACGATCCGCGTCACATGTTCGGGCGTGTAGCGATAGGTGAAGCAGGGCCGCCCTTCGCCATCGACGAACAGGCTGTAGCCGCCGAAGCGCCCGCCATGCGCGGCCAGCACGCCCTTGGCACCGCCCGCCGGCACCTCGATCTCCGCATCGATGCGGAAGCTGCGGCCTACGATCGGCGGGGCACCCGTTTCGGGGATTTCGGTGACGGGCTGAGTATAGACGAAGCTGGTGCGTCCCTCGCTCACGTCCGGCCGGCCATCCTGCCCGCCTTCGCTCGCATGGATCGGCAGCATCTTCGCCTTGGCTGCCTCGGCCCAGAAGATGTCCTTTAGTTCGGCGAGCTTGGCGGGGTGGCGCGCGGCGATATCGTGCGCTTCGCTGAAATCCTTCTCGATATCGTAGAGTTGCCATTGGCGCTGTTCGAGCGGGACGGGTTTGGGCCGGGTCTTTTCCCACGGCGTGACCATCGGTGCCGTCGCCGCAACCCAGCCATCCTTATAAATGGCCAAGTTCTGCGACATCGCGAAAATCTGCTGCGTGCGATGCGGCGCCGCGTTCGGATCGCTCAGCGTATAAGCGAAGCTGATCCCGGTGATCGGCTGCTGCTTGACCCCGGCCAGTTCGGCGGGAGCCTGGACCCCCGC
This sequence comes from Sphingomonas crocodyli, assembly GCF_004005865.1. Taxonomy (NCBI): domain Bacteria; kingdom Pseudomonadati; phylum Pseudomonadota; class Alphaproteobacteria; order Sphingomonadales; family Sphingomonadaceae; genus Sphingomonas; species Sphingomonas crocodyli. The sequence continues at coordinate 2,103,032 of NZ_SACN01000001.1, read as the reverse complement.
GACTTCGAGCAGGGTCGGCATCACATCGCTGACGTGCAGGAATTGCGATCGCAGCTTGCCCGGATCCTTGATGTGGCCGGGCCACATCACCGTCATCGCGTTGCGGGTTCCGCCAAAATGCGATCCGTAGCGCTTCGACCAGGGATAAGGCGCGTTCATCGCCCAGCCCCATCCGCCGGGATAGAGATTATAGGCGTCTTTGGTGCCGATCTGGTCGATATGGTTGATCGCATAGTCGATCGATCCGGTCGCGCCGGCGAGAGCGGTCTGTTCGAACAATTTGCCGTCGAAACTGCCCTCGGCGCTCGCGCCATTATCGCCCTGGATATAGACGATCATGGTGTTTTCGGCCTGCCCGCTGTCCTGGATCGCCCGCAGCACGCGCCCGATCTGGTCATCCGCGAAGGCTAGCGAACCGGCATAAGCTTCCATGTAACGGGCGTAGAGCCGCTTTTGCTCGGGCTTCAGACTGTCCCAGCGCGGCAGGGTTGCAGGACGCGGCGCGTCCGCGGCATTTTTCGGGATGACACCCAGCGCCTTCTGTCGGGCGACGACCTGTGCGCGCATCACATCCCATCCACCATCGAACTGGCCCCTGAATCGGTCGATCCATTCTTTGGGCGCATGGTTTGGCGCGTGGGCGGTTCCGGGGGCGAGATAGATGAAGAACGGCTTGTCGGGCTGCGTCGCCTCATGTTCGTCGATCCAGCGGACGGCATGATCGGCAAGATCGCGGTCGAGGATATAATCGCGCTCGGCCGGGGGCGTGACGGGCCGGGTATTCTCGACCAGACTCGGTTCAAACCCGCTCGTGTCGGCGCCGAGGAAACCGTAATAATATTCAAAACCCAGCCCGGTCGGCCAGCGATCGAAGGGGCCGGCCGCGCTCATTTCCCATTCGGGCGTCACATGCCCCTTGCCAAACATCGCGGTGTTATAGCCGTTCGCCTTCAGGATCTGGGCGATCGTTCCCGCGCTCTTGGGGATGACGCTGTTATAGCCCTCATAGCCGGTCGCCCAGTTTGCGACATAGCCCATGCCGACCTCCTGCGGGTTACGGCCGGTGAGCAGCGAGGCGCGGGTCGGCGAGCAGATCGCAGTGGTGTGGAAACGGTTATAACGCGCGCCCTCCTTACCTATACGATCGAAGGTGGGGGTCGGCACGGGGCCACCGAACGACGTCGATGCACCGAAACCGACATCGTCGGTCATGATGACGATGATGTTGGGCGCCCCCTTCGGTGCGCGCGGCTCCTGCGGCCAGCTTGGCGGTGGAGATTCAGCCGGCGTGCGGCCATTGGCGGTTTGGGCGCCCGCCTGCACGCTCAGCGCGGTCGCGCTCAACAGGGTGAGCGTCAGGCGGGCGATACCCAAAAGGCGACGATGGGACATGCTGGCCGGCTCCCGAAAACAAGAAGGGCCGGCGCGGTGGCCGGCCCTTTGGGACACATCAGAACTTGAAGCGTGCGCCCGCTGTGAAGGCGCGACCGACCTGATCATAGACCGAGATGATCGTCGGGAAATTGACGCCGGGAATGGTGCCGGGGATCAGCGGCGGCTTCTTGTCGAACAGGTTGTTGACGGTACCGAAGAACTCGACATCGCCACCGAAGGCGTCGATCTTCTTGCTGATCGTCAGATCGGTGTACCAGACGGTGCCAACATCGGGATCGGCGAACACCTGGTTCTGGCCGGTCGCGGCGGGGAAGCCGAGCTTGAACTTACCGATATACTGTTCGGAGATGAACACACCCCAGCCATCGTTCTCGTAGTTCACGTTGAACGTGCCACGCCACTTGGGACGGGCGATCGGCTGGCTCCCGTTCGAGCCACGGCCGGCGTTCTCCAGCACCACCTGCGTCGCCGACTGCTGTGTCTTGTAGCTGTCGAGATAGTTCACATAGGCGCGCAGGCTCAGATTGCCGTTGCCAAGCGTGGTCCGATAGGACGCATCAACATCGATACCGCTCGTCTTGAGGACGGCGATGTTGGCCGGGGCGATGCGCACGCTGGTCGGGAAAGCGCCTGCCGACGGACGGTTGACCAGCGCACATTCCGGGGCGTTGGCATCCAAGCGGCAATTGTTGACGATCTGCGCGACCGACAGGGTTCCGATCGCATCGTCGATCTTGAGGTTGTAATAGTCGACCGAGATCGAGAAGCCGCGGAGGAAGCTGGGCGTCAGCACGCCGCCGAAGGTGAAGGTATCGGCCTTCTCCGGCTTCAGATTGCGATTGCCGCCCGTGATCTGGGAAACGTTGGCGGTGACGCCCGAGACCGGATCGTTGAGCGTGCCGATGCCCGAGCTATCGCCCGCGAACAGATCGTAGAGCGCAGGCGCGCGGATATCGCGCGACCGCGTGATACGGAACAGCAGGTCGTCGACCGGCTTCCAGGTGCCGCCGACTTTCCACGTCTCGACCCGACCGCTGGTCGAATAATCGGTGATGCGGCCCGCAGCGTTGACATCCAGCGCGCGAATGAAGGGGATGTCCTTCAGGATCGGAACGCTGATCTCGGCAAAGGCTTCCTTCACGGTCACGCTGCCGTTGGCGATGCCGGTATTGGTGATGTTGTAATAGAGCGAGGACGTGGGGACGCCGCGCAGCCCCGCGAAATAGGCCGAGCGCAACGCCGTGGTCTGGGCCGCGGTGGCGCCCGCCAGCGTCGCCGGATCGGAGTTCGACGTCAGGTGCAGCTTCTGCTTGCGCCATTCCGCGCCGATCGCGATGTCGACCGGGCCGGCCGGCAGATCGAACAGCGATCCCGACAGGCTTGCCTGCAGCTGATCCTGCGTGGTCTCGGCACGATAACGCGACACGCCATTGGCATAATCATAGCCAGCGCGCGTCGCCGCGGCCGAGCCTTCGCCCATGATGTTGAGCGGCTGGCAGCCCTGATATTGCGACGCGACGGTCGGATCGAGCAGCACGCGGCAGGTGATCTGGCCGTTAGCCGGATTACGGACGGCATCGAGCGCAGCGAACGTCTTCTTGATGTCGAACGTCTGCTGGGCGAGCGTGAAGATCGACTTCGAATGGACGTAGCTGGTGTTCCAGTTGAAGTTGCCGAGCTTACCCTCGAAGCCCGCCTGACCCATGTAGAAGTCGGTCCGCTCCTTGGCCTGCAGTGGCCCCATATAGGAAAGGTTCGCGGCCATCGTGAAGGACGGCACGCCCTGCGCGGTCATCGCGGCCTGGACGTTGGCCGGGATATACGGATTGCCGCTGTAGATCGTGACGTTGGCCGGAGCCGAAAAGGCGTTGGCAAGCGAGGCATATTGCAGATCGCTGCGCGTAAACACGCCCTGCCCGAAGAAGGTCACATCGTCGGTCAGATCATAGCTGACCCGGCCGAAGCCCTGATAAGTGCGCAGTGGTGCGACCGCCGTGGTGTTGGGCGAGATAACATAGCCATCGCCACCGACCGCATAACCATTGGTACCGATCAGAGTGCCAGCGTTGAACGGCACCGCCTGACCGGACTGGTTGAAGCGGAAATTGTTGAAACTGAAGCCCGCCGGGCCGTTGATCAGGCCGCCGACGGTCGAATTGGTGATCGTGGTGTTGCTGTAGATCGCAAAGGGATTGGCGGCCGAACCGGCGGGATTGCCCGCGAGCAGCGCTGTGCGGCTCTGGCCGGCATAGAGGAAGTTGCCCAGGCTCTGCTTGCGATCCGAACGCAGCATGCCGCGATTGTTATAATATTCGCCGCTGAGCAGGATGTGGCCGCGATCCTCGGCGAAATCGGTGCCGTAGGCGAGGCCGAACTTCTCGTTGCCATTGTCGCCACGCTGGCTGACGCCCGCCTGCACGACGCCGGTCAGGCCGGTGAACTTCTTGTTCAGGACGAAGTTGACGACGCCCGAGACGGCGTCCGAACCGTAGGCGGCCGAAGCACCCGCGGTCACGATGTCGACGCGCTCGACAAGCAGGTTCGGGATGATGTTGACGTCGACGACGCCACGGAAGGTCGTCGGCGGCATGCGAACGCTGTCGAACATGATGAGCGTGCGCTCGGGGCCGACGCCGCGCAGGTTGAGCAAATTGCCGTTGGCGGCCGACGAGGCGAAGTTGTGCGTGGAGCGGGCCGGGCCGCTCGACAGGCTGAACTGCGGAAGCTTGTTGAGGCCGTCAGCGATGTTGGTAGGGGTCGCCTTGGCGAGGTCGGCGGTCGGTGCGACCGTGACCGGGGTCGGCGCGGTGTAACCGTCGCGGACGATGCGCGAACCGGTGACGACGATGTCCTGAACCTGCTGGTCGTTCGGCGCCGCGGCCTCGGCCGGCTCGGCCTGCTGCGCGCATGCCTGTTGCGCCATCGCGAAGCTGCACGCGCCGGCCAACAGTGCGGAAATCAAATGCCCTTTCATCTCACCTTCTCCCCAACGGACGCACCCTCTTGGATTCTTATCCTTCGGTGCAGAATTGCCTCGTCGCAGAACTTGCACCCTAGGTCAATATTTTTGAGTCGCTTGACGTAAAAAACTCTCTAAGCCACCCTCACGCCTCAAGGACGGAGGAGGAAAGGTCATGGGGGAAAGACCGACATCCCGCCGCGGAGCCTATGCCAGCGCCGCGATGATCGATCGTCGCGCGCGTATCCTGCGCGAAACGCGCCGGCTGATCGCCGAAGACGGCGCGCCCGCATTGCGACTGAGCGACGTTGCCGAGACAGCGGGCGTCGCGATCAACACGCTCTACGGGCTGTTCGGCCGACGCGAAGACCTGATCGCGCACGCCGTGCTCGATGGCTTCGCGACCGAAATCGGCGCGGAGGACACCGCGCGCTACTCGCTCACCGCCAATCTGCAGCGACTGCGCCGGACGGCGGATTATTTTCGGGGGCGGCGCAACGAGCTGGCGGGGCTGGTGTCGATCTATTTCAGCGCGACCACCAGCACCAAAATTCGATCGCTGATCGATGACGGTGCACGTCGCGCCAACGCTGGCTGGGTGCGGGCGAACATCGAAGGTCTCGGCTCCGTCGATCCGCCGCGCCTGACCGAAGCACTGACCCGCTGGGAATTCGCGACATTGTTCGACTGGTCGATCGATCGCCTGTCGGATATCGAAGCCCCGACCGAGCTGGCGCAGGGACATCTGCGCCTGCTGCTGGCCTTCAGCCGGGGCGAGCTAAGCGATCAGATCGCGCGGCATTTGTCCGGGCGGGGACACGATGCTCCGTCGCCCATCCCGGCCCGCGTCCTTAGATCGAGTCCCCTGCCCCACGCGCTCAGCGCGGGCGCCTGAACGCCACATCGCGCACCACGCACCGAAAGCCGACATGGCTGGTGCTCGTATCCGTCGGCTGCGGATGGCGCGCGGCGGGCCGGTAGCGCTGGCAGTAATTTTCGGCGCACAGATGCGATCCGCCCTTCAGCACCTTCCGCCCCATGCGCGGCTGTGGACCACTCCGATCGAGGCTAACGGCGCGCACCGGCCCACGCGGATTGGCGGGAATGCAGCAGCCCTGCTTCTTCTTCCCCGTCTCGGACGTCGGCAGGCCATACCAGTCGGCGGTCCATTCCCAGACATTGCCGATCATATCGAACAGGCCATAGCCGTTCGCCGGATAGCTGCGCACGGGTGACGTCCGCTCCCACCCGTCGAGCATGTCGTTCGCGTAGGGAAACGTGCCCTGCCAGTAATTCGCGAGCATCGCCCCGCCCGGCGTGAGTTCGTCACCCCAGGCGAAGGCCGCGCCATCCAGCCCGCCGCGCGCAGCATATTCCCATTCGGCCTCGGTCGGCAGATCCTTGCCGGCCCAGCGCGCATAAGCCTCCGCATCGGCAAGCGCGACGTGGACGACCGGATGATCCTCCAGCCCTTCGATGCTGCTGTCGGGGCCGGCCGGGTGCCGCCAGTCAGCGCCGAAGCAGAACTCCCACCATTGCGATACGTCGCTCAGGTCGACCGGTCCCGCCGTCTTGCGAAACACGAGCGATCCGGCGCGCACCATCGCAGGGTCGATCCCCGGATAATCGCGCGGATCGGGCGCGTCCTCGGCTATGGTGCGATAGCCGGTCGCCGCCACGAACGCCGCGAAATCGCGATTGGTGACGGGCGTCGGATCGATATGAAATCCGTCGACACGCACCGTCCGCACCGGCGCCTCCTCCGGATAGCCATCATCGGCCCCCATCCGAAACACGCCGCCGGGCAGATAGATCATCGTCTCAACGGATCGCGCATCGGTCATTGGCCGCGAAATGCGCTTTTGTCCCGATCTGTCAATGCGGGTGCGGCATACCCAGCGATCAAATCAAGAGCATCACCTGCTCAGCCGAACTTGCGCTGCGCAGGCATCACGGTCGGGCCGTCGGCGCCATAAGGCTGCCACGGCCGCGAGATCGTGCCCTCGCCCGCCTTGAAGAAATATTGGCTGCAGACGAGCCAGCCCTTGAGCGGGCGCAGCGGCAGCAGGCAGGTGATCAGCATGAACGGCAGCGTCGTCACGAGCTGCACCCAGAGCGGCGGACTGGCCCAGATTTCCAGCATCACCGCGAACACCACTGCGGGCACGCAGCCGAAGCAGATCACGAAAAAGGCCGGCCCGTCCGCCGGATCGGCGAAGCCATAATCCAAACCACAAGCGTCGCATTCGTCGCGGAGCCGCAGGAAGCCGTCGAACAGATGCCCCTCGCCGCAGCGCGGGCACCGGCCGCGTATGCCGGTGCGGATCGGCTCAAGACGGGGCCATTCGGTCGGCGTGCCGGTCATGTCACTATCCTCGCTACTGCGGGCTTCAATGCTATGGGCGCGAGGATAAGTCTTATGTATGGATACAACAACCATACATAAGCCAAGGCCGAAACATGCAAAGCTGGTGGGCAGGCGTCGCCGAACGCGACGGCCCCAAATATCTCGCGATCGTCGCCGCGCTCGACGAGGCGGTTCGCAGCGGACTGCTGCGCGCGGGCGAACGCCTTCCGCCCCAGCGCGAACTCGCCGCCGCAATCGGCGCGGATCTGACCACGGTCACGCGCGCTTATGGCATCGCCACCGATGCCGGGCTGATCCAGGGCGCCGGCCGGCTCGGCAGTTTCGTGCGCAACAATGTCGATCTGCCGCAGGCCGATGTCGAGGCGGAGGGCGGGATGATCATGCCCCCGCAGCCCGCATCCGCGCTGCTACCCGAAGCCCTTCGCATCGGAATGACCAAGCTGCTGCGCGCGGCCGGGCAATCTCCCCTCCTCCAATATCAGCCGTCCGGCGGTAGCCTTCGCGATCGGCGCGAAGCGGCCGCGTCCTTCTCCGATCGCGATATGCCGACCGATGAGGGTGCCGTGGTTATCACTGCCGGTGGGCAGAGCGCGCTGCACGCAATCCTCGCCACCAATCTGACGCGCGGCGACATGATCGCGGCCGCGCCCTATGTCTATCCCGGCCTGCTCCACCTTGCGGCGCGGCTGGACCTGCGCTTGTTCCCACTCCCGGTCGATGCGGAGGGCATCGATCCGGCGGGCATCGCCGATGCCGCCCGCGCCGGGGCGAAGATGCTGTACGTCGTTCCCACCAACGACAATCCCACCACCCTGACCCTCCCCGACCAGCGACGACGCGACCTGGCCGATATGGCGCGCCAGCACGGCCTCACGATCATCGAGGATGACGCCTATGGCCTTCTGCCCTCGCATCCCCCCGCCCCGCTCGCCGCGATCGCGCCCGACCTGTGCTGGCACATTGCCAGTGTATCGAAGATCATCTCCCCCGCTCTGCGGGTTGCGCATGTCCGCGCGCCTTCGGGCCATTCGGCCACGCAACTGGCGGCAGACATCTATGAGACCGCGATCATGGCGCCGCCGCTAAATGCCGCGCTGGTGACATCGTGGCTGCGCGACGGGAGCTTCGCTACGCTGGTCGCCGCGGTGCGCGCCGAAGGGGTTGCGCGCCAACGCCTCGCCGCACAGCACCTCGCATCGCTCACCTATAATGCGCACCCGGAGGGCTATCACCTCTGGGTCGATCTGCCCGGCACTATCGCACCGGCGGATGCGATCGCGGCGACCCGGCCGCTCGGCCTGTCGATCGTCGACGGCGCCACCTTCGCGATCGGCAAGGTGCCGCGATCCAGCAAGGTGCGGATTTCGCTGGGCGGCTCGATCGATCACCCGCGCCTTGCCCGCGCGCTCGATCGGCTGGTCGCGATCGCGACGGGCAAGGGGTAATCTGTCGGGCCGACCGGCCTCGGCTCCTGACCCGCCGAACGCGGACGCCCCGTTTCACGGCGGCTCGGCGCGCTTGCGCTTGATCCGGCCGGGAGCATCGCCGACAAACCTATAATGGCTTCCAGCCAACAACAGAGAGAGACGATGTCATGGCCGCCCGCCCCGATCCCAAGCTGACCGCCCAGCCCCTCGCCAGCTTTGCCGAGAACCCGCAGCCACCGGTCGAGCGCATCCCCGTGCAGGCGCCCGATGCCGATGTCCGGCCCAAGGTTCTGATGGCCCCGGCGGCGGCAAACTATCTGCAGGGCGGCAAGCGGCCCGCGACGTCGAGCGTGCTGATCTCCAGCTCGAAGCATCTCAACGATCCTTATTATCGCGATGCCGTCGCGCAGCAGGCGACCCGTCGCCACGGCCACGATCTGCCCCCGCCCTACATGATCCCGGTCGTGTCGCGCGCGATCACCGAAACCACCGATTTCGCCCGCGTCGCCGAATTGCTGGCGGCCGAGAAGATCCGCATCCCCGCGCTGGGCGAATGGCTGGACGCGCGCGAGGACTGGACCTTCAACAAGGCCGATCTGGCGGGCTGCGCCGAAGGCACGCTGGGCCGCGAGATCTTCGACCTCATGAACATTCCGGGCGTGAACATGGAGTTCGCTTATGCCGGCAAGGCGAACACCACCGACGCCGAATATCTGCAGCGCCGCCGCGGCTATTATCACGATATCGAGCATATCGTGACCGGCTTCGACGCCAACTCTGCGGGCGAAGCCGCACTCGCGATCATGAACGCGACGCAGGATGCCCGCTTCTTCACCCCCGAACTGGCGCAATATCTCAGCGCGCCGGGCATGTGGGTCTCGGCGCTCGGACTGTTCCGCAACGCACTCCACTATCATCATGTAATGCCGACCTATTTCGATGCGACCCGACAGGGCATCGCGGCGGGCCAGGCGATCCGACAGCCGATGTTCCTTGTCCGCTGGATCGATTATGTCGACTGGCAGCTGGACGATATCGCCGCGCATCTCGGTTTCAAACGCGGGCCGGGCCGCGATTGGGGATGGACGACCGACGCGACGATGGACTGATCGCCCCCCGACATCGGACGACCTGTTTCGCCCCGGCCCCACGGCCGGGGTTTTTCTTTGCCAAATGGACAGCCCCTCCGATCCAAGTTAAGCCTTCTCCTAATTTCCGAATCAGCAACGAAAAAGCCGAACGGAAAGCCGGGAAACGCCGGCAGAGGAGAGCGAGAGATGGACGATATCGTCATTCGTGGCGGCAGGATCGCCGATGGTTCGGGTGCCTCAATCATCACGGGCGACGTTGCGATCCGCGACGGCGTGATCACCCAAATCGGCGGCAAGGCCGGCCCGGCGAAGCAGGAAATCGCCGCCGACGGCGCGCTCGTCACGCCCGGCTTCGTCGACGTCCACAGCCATTATGATGGCCAGGTGACGTGGGACGAGACGATCGATCCGTCTTTCTCCAACGGCATCACCACCACGATGATGGGCATGTGCGGCGTCGGCTTCGCCCCTGCTCGCCCGCGCGACCGCGATCTGATGATCTCGGTGATGGAGGGGGTCGAGGCGATCCCCGGCATCGTCCTGGCCGAAGGCGTGCCGTGGAAGTGGGAAAGCTTCCCCGAATATATGGACTTCCTGGCCGGCCGCTCCTTCGGCCTCGATGTCGGCGTACTCGCGCCGCACGCGCCGATGCGCGTCTTCGCGATGGGCGAGCGTGCGGTGACGCATGAGGCCGCGACCGCCGACGAACTGAACGTGATGCGCGATCTGGTGCGCGGCGCGATGAAGGCAGGCGCCTTCGGCATTTCGGCCGGTCGCATCGCCGAACATATCTATGGCGACGACCGCAAAAACACCCCCGGCACCTTCGCCGAGCATGAGGAATTCTTCGCGCTGGCCGAGGCGATGGCCGAAAGCGGGCGCGGCATCTTCCAGATCGTGCCGCGCGGCGCGGCCGGCGCCTCCCCGATCGCGCCCGTCGCCACGCGGCAGGATCGCGAGGCCGAGCATCAATTGTTCGAAGATATCGCCCGCCGTTCGGGCCGCCCGGTCCACTATCTGCTCCAGCAGTTCGGCAGCGATACCGGCGACTGGCAGATGATGCTCAATCGCACCCGCGCCGCCAACGAAGCGGGCCTGCCAATCACCTGCCACATCGCATCGCGCGGCTTCGGCCTCGTCTCGATGCTCGACGGCTATCACAATTTCCAGGCGCGCCCATCCTATCGTGAGATCGAGTATCGGCCGGTTGCCGAGCGTGCGAAGGCGATGCGCGAGCCGGCACGCCGCGCCGCAATCCTGTCCGAAACCAATTTGCCGCCGCAGACCGTGGGCCGCGAAGCGACCTTCGGATCGATGATGCTGACCAATCTGGGCGGTCGCGGCTACCTCTTCACGCCCGCCGACAGCGACTATGAACCCGATCAGGAGCGGATCGTCGACAACGTCGCCTCCGCGCAGGGCAAGACGGTCGAGGAGGTCGTGTACGATCATCTCGCGGCCGCCGATGGCGGCAACAGCGTCGTCCACATGCTGCTCAACTATGCCGGCGGCAATCTCGATCATGTTCACACGATGCTGCGGCATCCCGACACCGTCTCGTCGCTGGGCGACGGCGGCGCGCATATGAAGCTGATCTCCGACGCGTCGATGCTGCCCTTCCACCTCAGCTTCTGGGCGCGCGATCGCAAGCGCGGCCCACGCTTCACGGTTGAGGAGATGGTCGCACGGATCACCGGCCGTAACGCGCGCGCCTTCGGCCTTTCCGACCGCGGCCTGCTACGCGAAGGGCTGCGCGCCGATGTCAATGTGATCGATTTCGACGGGCTGCAGCTGCACCATCCCGTGATCGCGCACGATCTGCCCGCGGGCGGCACGCGGCTCAATCAGGTGACGACCGGCTTCCTCGCCACGATCCTCGCCGGCACCGTCACCCGCCGAAACGATAGCGACACCGGCGCGCGCACCGGGCGCCTGCTGCGCAGCGTCGCCTGATCCCCATCACCCCAGACCGAAAGACCATCCATGATCGATAGTGCGAAGAACCGGGCCGACATGCGGATCATCGTCGTGGGCGCGGGCATGTCCGGCCTGCTTGCCGGTATCGAGCTTCAGAAGGCGGGCTACACCAACTTCGTCATCTACGAAAAGGCGGACAAGGTCGCCGGCACCTGGCGTGAAAACCGCTACCCGGGCCTCACCTGCGACATCCCCTCGCACGCCTATACCTACAGCTTCGCGCCCAATCCCGACTGGACCCAGCGTTATCCGCCCGGCCCGGAAATCTTTGCCTATTTCGCGCGCGTCACTGAGGAATTCGGCCTCAACGAGCGCATCGTCTTCAACAAGGAAGTCACCTCGGCCGTGTTCGAGGATGGCGGCTGGACGGTCGGCACCGCCGATGGCGCGAGCGAGCGCGCCGATGCGATGATCGTCGCGACCGGCATCCTTCATCACCCGAACATCCCGACCTTCGAGGGGCAGGATAGCTTCAAGGGCCCGATCTTCCATTCGGCCCGCTGGGACGAGAGCGTCGAACTCGACGGCAAGCGGATCGGCGTGATCGGTTCGGGATCGACCGGGGTGCAGATCGTCTCCGCGCTGGCCGACCGCGCATCGAAGCTGGTCCACTTCCAGCGCACCCCACAGTGGATCACACCGGGGCAGAACCCGCAGTTCACCGAGGAGCAGCGCGCCGCCTTCCGCGCCAATCCGCAGTTGATGATCGATCTGCATGACTCGCCCGAGCTGAAGGAAGGGCTGCGCATGTTCACGCGCGCCGTCACCGACGTGAACTCGCCCGAAATGGCGGCGGTCGAGGCCTTTACGCGGATGAATCTGGAGAACAACGTCCAGGATCCCGTCCTGCGCGAAAAGCTGCGTCCCAATTATCGCGCGGCATGCAAGCGCATGATCATCTCGATGGACTATTATGAGAAGGTCCAGCTTCCCGCGGTCGAGGTGGTGCGCGAGAAGATCGACCGGTTCGAGGCCAACGGCATCCGCACGGCGGACGGCGAGTTCCACGAACTCGACATCATCGTGCTCGCGACCGGCTTCAAGGCGTCGTCCTTCATGCGCCCGATGAACGTGGTCGGCCGCGACGGCGTCGAACTCAACAAGCTGTGGGATAAAAGGCCGAGCGCCTATCTGGCGGTCTCGATCCCCGATTTCCCCAATTTCTTCATGCTCAACGGGCCGAGCGCGCCGTTCGGCAACCTTTCGAGCATCGCCGTCGCCGAATATCAGATGATGCTGGTGATGAAGCTGCTCGAGGTGATCAGCAGCGGCAATGCCCGCCAGATCAGCGTCTCGCGCGAAGCAATGGCGACCTATAACAGCGAGCTGATCGCCGCGACCAAGGGCACCGTCTGGGCCAGCGGCTGTTCGAGCTGGTATCTTGATCCGGACGGCGTGCCGACGATCTGGCCCTACACGCTCGAACGCTTCATGGAGGAAACCTCCGAACCGAAGCTCGACGCGTTCGAGCGCGCCTGATCATGTTCCGTCTCGATGGCAAGGTCGCGCTGGTCACCGGCGCGGGGCAGAATATCGGCGCGGGCGTTTCCCGGCTGATGGCGGCGCAGGGCGCCACCGTGCTGGTGAACGATTATTATGCCGAACGCGCGCAGGAAACGGTCGACGCGATCGTCGCGGCGGGCGGCAAGGCGCGCGCCGTGCCGTTCGACGTCACCGATCGGGACGCGGTGAACGCCGCCGTCGCCGAGATCGCGGCGAAGGAAGGTCCGGTCGACATCCTCGTCAACAACGCCGGCAATGCAGGCATCGGCGGCAATATGGGGCAGAAGCCCTTCGCCGAAACCTCGCCCGACGTGTGGTCCGGCATCTTCGCGGTCAACCTCTACGGCATGTTCCATTGCTGTCAGGCGGTGCTGCCGGGGATGATCGAGCGCCGGAGCGGCCGGATCATCACCAACACGTCGGGCGCGGGACAGGCCGGGCTCGATATCGGCGTGTCGGCTTATGGCGCGGCGAAGTCCGGGCAGATCGGTTTCATGCGCCACCTCGCTGTCGAAAATGCGCGCTACAACATTACCTGCAACACGATCGCGATCGGGCTGGTCATCGCCAAGCCCAGCCCTGTGACCGAACCGATGGCGAAGACGATCCCGCTCAAGCGGCTCGGCAAGCCCGAGGATATCGGCGCCCTCGCCGTCTATCTCGCCTCCGACGAGGCGAGCTGGATCACCGGGCAGACGATCGGCGCAAATGGCGGCGCCTGGATCAACTGATTGCGTCGGGCGTCAGGCTGCGACTATCTCGGCGCATGGACCAGACGCCCATCGACCGGTTGAGCGACCGGCAGAAGGAATGCCTTCGCCTCGTCTGGCGACATCAGTCGTCGAAGGACATCGCGCGCCAGCTTGGCATCTCCCCCCACACGGTCGACGATTATCTGCGTAAGGCGATCCGCACGCTGGACGCCGCCGATCGTATCGATGCCGCGTGGCGGCTGCACGAGGCGGAAAACGGCACCCCTCAATCATTGATGCTTCAACCGCGCCCCGTTGCCGAACCCTTATTTTCCGCCGCAATTGCGTCTGCAGACGAAGCGGACGCATGGGGCATGGCGGGGCATGGCAAAGACAGTTCAGGGAACAATTCCACCAGCGAGCAGGCACCCTATGTGCCCCTGCCGCGGCCGGAGACGGGCGAGCGCAACGGCCTGAGCGCGTCGCAGAAGCTGGCGCGGATCGGCGCGATGGGGATGATCTGGACCGGGATCGCGATCGCCGCGACCGGCGGCCTCGCCGCGCTGAAATATCTGATCCGCTAGCATCGCGATTCCATGAATGTCGGCAGCGCACGGCTCATATGGCCGTGCGGAAGGAACGTCATGTCCTGTCCCAAAATCTTCACACATCAACAGCTTGACCCCTCGGGCGCCACCATTATCGGTTGGCCGCGTGGTCCTGTTCCTCGCCTTCATCGCGCTGTTCGTCGGCACGCTGGCCTTTGCCGTATTGTTCGGCGACTGGCCGGAACGCTGGGGCGCGGCGATCTTCGCGGCGGCGTGGCTGCTGACGCAGATCGGCATGGCGGGTTTCGATGCGGACAATACGCAAGCAAACCCCTATGTCGCGATCGTCGATCTGATGCTGCTCGTCGCGCTGGTGGTGCTGGCGTTGCGCTGCGACCGATATTGGCCGATGTGGGCCGCGTCGTTCCAGATCCCATCGCTGATCGTCACCACGCTGACGCTGATCGGCGCCAATTCGGACATGCGCGTTTACATGAACGGCACCGCCGTCTGGGCTTGGTTGCAGATGATCGCGCTCGCGCTCGCCACCTGGCGCTATCGCCGCACCAAAGTGAAGGCGGCCAGCATCGTCCTCTGAGGGACGCGGCATGAGCGCTTATTATGCGCGTGCCCGCGCGCTGATGGACATGCGCCGCCGGCGTGACACGATCCTTGGCCCCGATCTGTTCGGCGAGCCCGCGTGGGACATCCTTCTCGATCTCTACACGTCCGAAGCCGAAGGCAAGCAGGTGAAGCTGTCCGCGCTGGGCCTGATCGCCGGGATCGCCCCGACGACGATGATGCGGTGGACCGCAATCCTGCTCAATCGGGGGCTGATTACGCGATCCTTCGACAATCGCGACCAGCGGATTCGGATCGTGACTCTGTCCGATGCGGGCCGCGAGCGGATCGAACAGGTGCTTGCCCACCTGCCCTGATAATATCGCGTTTCGGCTCCGCATATTCGTCAATTGCGCCGTTGTGCGTTTACTTCCGTGACAGCCTGTCCTATCTGTTATGTAAACCAGTGTTTACATAAGGCGGGGATTCGGCATGGCTGATCAGGATAATCTCGGTTTTTCCCCCGAGGCGCTCAAGGAACGGTATCGCATCGAGCGTGAGAAGCGGCTGCGGCCGGACGGCAACGCACAGTTCCACGATCTGAGCGGCGAGTTCGCGCATTTCGATGCCGATCCCTATGCCGAACCCGGCTTCACCCGCGATCCGATCACACGCGAGACCGAGACGTTGATCGTCGGCGGCGGCTTTGGCGGCATGTTCGCCGGCGCGCGGCTGCATCAGGCGGGGATCGACGATTATCTGATCGTCGAGAAGGCGGGCGACTTCGGCGGCACCTGGTATTGGAACCGCTATCCGGGCGCGGCCTGCGACGTCGAAGCCTATATCTACATGCCGATGCTCGAAGAACTCGGCGTCATGCCGACCGAGCGTTACGCCAAGGGGCCGGAAATCTTCGCCCATTGCCAGCGCATCGGCCACCATTTCGATCTGTACAGTCACGCGCTGTTCCAGACGCGCATCACCAGCGCGATCTGGGACGACAAGAGCAATCGTTGGAGCATCGAAACCGATCGTGGCGACAAGATCGCCGCGCGCTTCCTGATCATCGCGGGCGGCATGCTCCACAAGGCGAAGCTGCCCAACCTGCCCGGCCTCAACAGCTTCGAAGGCCATGCCTTCCACACCGGCCGCTGGGATTATGAATATACCGGCGGCACCCCGCTAACCGCGCTCGACAAGCTGGGCGACAAGCGCGTCGCCGTGATCGGCACCGGCGCCACCTCGATCCAGGTCGTGCCCCCCGTCGGCCGCGCGGCCAAGCATCTCTACGTTTTCCAGCGCACCCCTTCGTCGGTGTCGCGCCGCGACAACCGGCCGACCGATCCGGCCTGGTGGAACTCGCTCAAGCCCGGCTGGCAGGCCGAACGCATCGCCAATTTCGGCGCGATCGTCAGCGGCGTGAAGACCGAGGAAGACATGATCCAGGACGGCTGGACCTGGGCCTATTCGGATGAGGCGCAGGATTATGCCAACGATCCGGTCGGCGCATTCGAACGCCGCCAGATCGCCGATTATGGCAAGATGGAAGCCGTTCGGAACCGCTGCGACGAAATCGTCGAGGACAAGGCGACCGCCGAGGCGCTCAAGCCGTGGTACAATCTCCACTGCAAGCGCCCCTGCTTCCACGACGAATATCTGCAGACCTTCAATCGCCCGAACGTCACGCTGGTCGACACCGGCGGCAAAGGCGTCGAACGGATCACACCCAAGGGCGTCGTCGTCGACGGCAAGGAATATGAGGTCGACTGCATCATCTTCGCCTCGGGCTACGAACTGACGACCGAATATACCGGCCGCATGGGCTTCAACCCGGTCGGCCGCGGCGGCGTGTCGCTCAAGGATGCCTGGTCCGAAGGCGCCGAAACCCTGTTCGGCCTGCACGCCCGCGGCTTCCCGAACATGATGATGTACAGCACGGTGCAGGGCGGCTTCTCGGTCAACGTGCCGCAGGTGCTGATCGAACAGTCGGCGCACACCGCGCACGTCATCAAGCACGCGCTCGAAAATGACGTCGAAGTCGTCGAACCGACCGAGCAGGCGCAGAATGACTGGCTTCAGGTCATCCTGAGCCACGTCATGGCCCGCGCCACGATCATGGCCGAATGCACCCCCGGCGCTTATAACAATGAGGGCGCGGCCGACATCAAGATGGCGAAGAATGCGGCCTTCATGGGCGGCACCCCGGCGTTCATCGAAATCCTGAAGGATTGGCGCGAAAAGGGCGATCTTGCCGGTCTGGAACTGCATAAGGGGAAAGCCGCAGCCGAGGCTTGACATCCTGTCGCAGACGATGCCTCCCTCTCCCCAGATAACTAGGGAGAGGGACTGCATCGATGCAGCGGAAGGATTTCGACAAGATCGCCGAGCGGCTCCGCAACTGGGGCCGGTGGGGCGCCGAGGACCAGCGCGGGACGCTCAACCATATCGGGCCTGAGGCGCTGCAGCGCGCGGCCAATTCAGTCCAGTCGGGCAAGATGTTCGCGCTGGGCCTGAACTTCGACAAGAACGGCCCGCAGCCGCCGGGCATGCGCATGAACCCGCAGCTGTACATGACCGCGATCGCGCAGGTCATGAACCCGAATTTCCCCGAAGTCGTCTTCTCCGACGACGTCGTCCATATGTCGCTGCAGTGCGCGACCCAGTGGGATGCGCTCAGCCACGCCCATTATGACGGCGTGCTCTATAACGGTTGCAAGGCGTGCGACGTGCTGAGCACCGCCGGCGCCAGCAAGAACGGCGTCGAACATCTCGCCAATCCCGGCATCATGGCGCGCGGCGTCCTGCTCGATATCGCGCGGCTCAAGGGGGTCGATCGGCTTGAGGGCGGCACGCTCGTCACCGTCGACGATCTGCGCGCCGCCTGCGACAAGCAGGGCGTGTCGATCCAGGCGGGCGACATCGTGATGGTTCGCACCGGCCATATCGATCACTTCACGATCGATCGGAACATGATGAGCTTCTACATGAACAATCCCGGCGTCACGACCGAGGTCGCCGAATGGCTCTACGATCACAGCGCGGCGGCGATCGCGGCCGACAATCTGGCGGTGGAAACGACGCCGATGGAAAGCTTCGGCGGCTCCGAAATGCCGCTGCCTTTCCACATGCTGTGCCTGCGCGAAATGGGCCTGCCGCTGGGCGAGATGTGGAACCTGTCCCCGCTCGCGGCCGATTGCGCGGCCGACGGGAAATATACCTTCCTGCTCGCGGCCCCGCCGCTCGCGATCACCGGCGCGGTCGGCTCGCCGGTCAATCCTGTGGTGCTGAAATAAGGTTCGGGGCGCTCAGTAACTCAACTGGGCGCCCTGCCCTGCGACGGCCACGATCGGCAGGCCGCGCCACGACCAGCCCGCTTCGGTGCGCACGAAGCGATAACGCTCGCCGCTCCCCACAAGGCCCGAAATAAAATCGTGGCTGACGCGCCAGCCCTGCGGCTTGCGCCCTTCGGCGCGGGCGGTGGCAAGCATTTCGAGAGCGTCTGTGATCATCGGCATCGTCCGTCCTCCGCTTGGGACTTCCTATGCGGCGATCTGACGCCAGCAATCGTTACGGCCAAGTAAACAAGTGCAACGCAATCTATTGCTGCGCGCCGCCACCCTGCATTTGGGCGATTTCAGCGAGCCGTTGCTCGACCTCGGGCCGCCACGGCGCGTCGGGCGTGCTGCGCGCCAGCAGATCGCTCCACACCGTCGCCGCACGATCGAGCTGGCCCGCCTGCGCATAAGCGAGGCCCAGGAAGAAGGGCGGACCCGGATGATCGGGGGCAAGCTTCCCCGCCCGTTCGAAGGCCAGCTGTGCGGCCGGGTTCATCATCCCCTTGCCGTGGATCACCAACGCATTGCCAAGGCCGACCCACAGATCGGGGCTGTTCGGACGGCGCGAAAGCTCGCCCTTGATGATGCCGATCGAATAGAGGTCGAGCCCGCGCTGATGGAAGCTATCGGCGCTCGCGAGCACCTGGGCGTCACCACCCACGCTGCTCATCCCCATCTTCTCGCGTTCCTGCAGGAAGCCGTTGTCGGGCACCTGCGCATTCTCGGCCGGGGGCGTCGGCTTGCCGGGCAGCGCGGGGCTCCCCTGCCACGCATAGCCCGCGACGCCGACGAACAAAGCCGCGCCGACCAGCTCCATCCCGCCCTTGGGCAGTCTGCCCCAGCGAAACAGCGAACCGCCCACCAGCAGGGCAAGCCCCAGAAAGACCAGCCAGCCCGTCACTTGCGCTTCCTCCGCTTGAGCCGTCCGCTCACGATCCAGATGCCGATGCCCAGGAACAGGATCGGCATCACCCACAGCGGCCATGTCAGCGCATCGAGCGGGGGATTATAGCTCACCCAGTCGCCATAACGCTCGATCAGCCACTTGCGGATCTCTTCGGGCTTCTCGCCCTTCTGGATGCGCGTGCGGACCAGCGAGCGCATATCGCCCGCCATCTCGGCATCGCTGTCCGCGATCGACTGCCCCTGGCAGACGAGGCAGCGCAGCGACTCCATCAGATGCTTGGCCGCCGCTTCCTGCTTGGGATCGGGCAGCTGCTCGTTCGCATAAGGTGCGGCGGGCATCAGCGAGTCAGCGAAAGCGGGCGTCGTTACAGAAAGCAGCAGCGCCAAACCCACCACCGCTCGTGTCGAGCGAAGTCGAGACGCGTTGGCTGGACGCATCGCTGGAGAACGTGTCTCGACTTCGCTCGACACGAACGGATGGGAAAAGAGGCTCACTTTGCCGCCCCCAGAGCCGACATGATGCCGGGCACGTCCTGCGGCTGGATATCGCCGATATGCTGGTGGCGGATGATGCCCTTGCCATCGACGACGAAGGTTTCGGGCACGCCCGAAGACCCCAGCGCGATCTGCACGCTCGAATTGGGATCGCCGCCGATCGCACGATAGGGATCGCCGTTGCGGGCGAGGAAACGGGCCAGATCCTCCGGCCGATCGCGGATCGCGATGCCGTAGATCGGGACGCCTGCCTGCGCGAGTTGATCGAGCTGCGGTGCTTCGGCGATGCACGGGATGCACCAGCTGGCGAAGACGTTGACGAGGTGCGGCTGCCCGTTCGCCAGTTCGGCGCTCGACACGCCCGCCTTGCCCGCAACGCCGGGCTGCAGCGCGAATTGCGGCATCGGCTTGCCGATCAGCTGCGATCGGATCGTCTTGCTCTCCGGGCTGATCAACCCGCTCGCGAACACGACGAAGAAGGCGATGAACAGCGCCAGCGGCGCCCAGATCAGCAGGCGCCGCATCAGATGAACTCCGGCGGCGGCGCATGGCGGATCTCACGCCGGATTCGCCCGACCATCGCCAGGAAACCACCGAACGCGACCAGCGCGCCGCCCAGCCAGATGAAGGTCACGAACGGCTTCCACCATGCGCGCAGCTGCCAGCGGCCCTGATCATCGGGCTTGCCGACGACGATATAGAGCTGCCCGTCGAGCACCGTCTTGATCGCGGCCTCGTTGGTCTCGGTCTGCGGCGACGGGAAGCTGCGCGTTTCGGGCTTGAGGATCATCGGCTCGCCGCCCTCGCCGCGCCGCGCGGTGATCGTCGCTTCGATCGCGGTATAGTTCGGGCCGGCGATCGGCTGCACATCGTCGAGGCGGACGATATAGGGGCCCACCTTGTGGGTCGCGCCGACCTGCGTCGCGACAAGCGTTTCACGGGTGAACGCGCTCTCCGCCGCCATGCCCGCCATGCTCACCGCAATGCCCAGGTGCGAGATCACCATGCCCCAGATGAACAAAGGCGTGCGACGCAGATTGCGCTTCCACAAAGGCGCGAGGCTCGCGAGGCCGACGCCCGCCGCCGCGACCAGACCGAGCAACGGCAATATGCGAATGCCCGGCGCGAGCAGGATCACCGCGAGCAGCGCGAGGGCCGCCACCAGCACCGGCAGCGCGATCCGACGGGCCACCGCCTTCAGATCGTCACGACGCCAGCGCATCACCGGCCCCGCCGCCATCACCGCGACGAGGATCAGGGCAAGCGGTCCCGCCGCGCTGTTGAAATAAGGCGGGCCGACCGACAATTTCTCGCCCGTCACCGATTCAGCGATCAGCGGATAGAGCGTGCCGACCAGCACGATGCCGAGGATCGCCGAGAGCAGCAGATTGTTGATGACGAGCGAGCCTTCGCGGCTCACCGCATCGAAGCGCGAACCCTCGCGCACCGTGCCCACGCGCAGGCCGAACAAAGCCAGCGCGCCGCCGATATAGATGGCGAGCAGCGCGAGGATGAACGTGCCGCGCTTGGGATCGACCGCGAAGGCGTGAACGCTCGTCAGGATGCCCGATCGGACCAGGAAGGTGCCGACCATCGACATCGAGAAGGCGACCACCGCCAGCATCACCGTCCACGCGCGCAGGCCCTCGCGCGTCGCCAGCACCGTCACCGAATGGAGCAAGGCGGTCGCGGCGAGCCACGGCATCAGCGAGGCATTTTCGACCGGGTCCCAGAACCACCAGCCACCCCAGCCCAGTTCGTAATAGGCCCAGTAGCTGCCCGCGGTGATGCCCAGCGTCAGCAGTATCCACGCGCCCAGAACCCACGGCCGCATCGCGCGCGCAAAGGCCGCGCCCACATCGCGCGTCACCAGCGCGCCGACCGCGAAGGAGAAGGCGACCGACAGCCCGACATAGCCGAGGTAGAGCGTCGGCGGATGGAAGGCGAGGCCCGGATCCTGCAGCAGCGGGTTGAGCCCCTGCCCCTCGACCGGCGCGGGATTGAGCCGCGCGAACGGATTCGATGCAAACAGCAGGAAGGCGTAGAAACCAAGGCCGATCGCAGCCTGCGCGGCCAGCGTCGCGATCAATGTGCGCTCGTTCAGCCGCCGCTCGAGGATCGCCACCGCGCCGCCCGCGACGCCCAGGATCGTCACCCACATCAGCATCGAGCCTTCGTGGTTTCCCCAGGTTCCGGCGAATTTGTAGAGAAGCGGCTTGGTCGAGGCATCGTTGGCGGCGACCAAAGCCACCGACAGATCGACCGTCACGAACAGCCAGATTAGCGCCACGAAGGCGATCAGCGTCAGCACGCCCTGCACCACCGCGACCGGCCGCACGGCGGCCAGCAGGTCGGTGCGTCCGCTGCGTACGCCCATGATCCCCAGCACTAGCTGCAGCGCGGCGAGCGCCGCGGCGAGCCACAATGCGGCAAGCCCCCCTTCCGCGATCACTTTTTCAGGCTCTCCGTCTTGTGCATCTCGCCGGCCACCTGCGGCGGCATATAGCGTTCGTCATGCTTGGCCAGGATATTGTCCGCGACGAAGCTGCCGTCGGGCTGAAACTTGCCCTCCGCGACAACGCCCGAATTCTCCTTGAAGAGATCGGGGACGATGCCTTTGAACGTCACCGGGATCGTTTCGACATTGTCGGTCACGATGAAGCGGATCGTCACGCCATCGGCCTCGCGCTTGATCGATCCGCCCTGCACCATCCCGCCCAGGCGGACGGCGCGGCCGGTTTCGACATGGTCGCGCTTCGCATCGGTCGGCGTGTAGAAATAGGCGGCCTGATCCTTGAGCGCCGACATGGCGAGCAAGGCCGCGCCGATGATCGCGACGATCGCAAGACCGGCGAGGATCAGACGTTGGTTCTTAGCCTTCACGGACGATCTCGTTTGGTCAGCGCATCGGCCTTCTTCTCGGCGCGGCGCATCGCGGCATAGCTGATCGCGATGATCGCGATCGTGCCGACGATCGTGATCGCATAAGCGGCGGTGATGAAGGGCCAGTGGTTCATTCGGCGCTCATCCGGCGCAGCCGCGCCTCGACCTTCGCCTCGGCCAGCAAAGCGCGCATCCGCATCAGCACGACGGCGCCGAACAACAGCGAGAAGCCCAGCGTCGCGATCGGCAGCGGCCACAGGATCGATCCGTCGATCGTCGAACCTTTCATCGTGATGCTCTGCCCCTGATGCAGCGTGCGCCACCATAAAACCGAATAATGGATCACCGGAATGTTGACCGCACCGATCACACCGAAGATCGCCGAGATGCGATCGTTCGCGCCCCGCTCCGACCCCGCCGACGACAAAGCGACATAGCCCAGATAGAGGAAGAACAGGACCAGCATCGACGTCAGCCGCCCGTCCCATTCCCACCATGTGCCCCAGGTCGGTCGGCCCCAGATCGATCCGCTGATCAGGCAGATCGCGGCGAACAGCGCCCCCGGCACCGCGATCGCGCGCGCCGCGACGCTGGCCAGCGGATGGCGCCAGATCAACTGCATCAGGCTCGCCACCCCAATCCCCGTCCACCCCGCCATGCCCAGCCAGGCGGCGGGAACGTGGACGTACATGATCCGCACGCTTTCGCCCTGCAGATAATCGGGCGGCGTGACGAACAGCCCCGAAACAAGCGCCACCACGACCAGCAGCCCCCCGCCCCACCCGAGCCAGGGTGTCAGCGGACGCGCGATCGAAAGGAAGCGGGCAGGATTAGCGAAGATGTGCACCGAGCGGGGCATAGATCAGCTTGTGTTCGGAGAAAAGCCGCGACTGCTTGCGATCGTTCAACAATACGCCCAAGGGATGCCTCACCTAATTCCATCGCCCACGGCCCCATCATCCCATGATCGACGATCATAATCACAATCTGCGCGGAATCATGTTCCGTTGCGTTTCGGTGATCTGCTTCGCGATCATGGCCGCCGCGATGAAATGGGCGAGCGAGGCGCATGTCACCGCGATCGAAATGCTGTTCGTCCGATCGACCATCGGCCTGCCGATCGTCGTCGGCTGGCTGCTCATCGGGCCGGGCATCGGCATCATTCGCACGAAGCGGCCGAAGGCGCACCTGATCCGATCGATGATCGGCATGTCGGGCATCCTGATGACGTTTCAGGGCCTGATCCTGCTGCCGTTGGCCGAAGTGACGACGATCGGCTTTTCGGCGCCGATCTTCGCGACGATCCTGTCGGCGCTGATCCTGAAGGAAAAGGTGGGCGGACATCGCTGGACCGCGGTGCTGTTCGGCTTCCTGGGCGTTGCGATCGTCGTGCGTCCCGGCGGTGGCGGCGAAGCCTTGTCGCAATTCGGCGTCATCGCCGCGCTGCTGGGCGCCGTCGGGACGGCGGGCGTCACCATCACGATCCGACAGTTGGGCGGCACCGAACAGCCGGGCACGATCGTCTTCTGGTTCTTCGTATCGTGCGCGGTGGTGAGCGGAGCGGCGATGCCGTTCTACGGCCATCTGCGAGCACCCGAGACTTATGCGGTGATGTGCATCGCCGGCTTTGCGGGCGCCGCCGCGCAGATCCTGATGACGATGTCGCTAAAGGCCGCCCCGGTCTCGGTGGTCGCGCCGTTCGATTATGGGCAGATCATCTGGGCGAGCCTGCTCGGCTGGCTGTTCTGGTCGACCACGCCGACGCTGAACACCTTGGCCGGCGCGGGCCTGATCGTCTTCGCCGGGCTCTACACCGCCTGGCGCGAAAGCCGGAAGCGGCGGGTGACGGTCGCCGCCACCCCGCCGCTCGAATAGGTCACGCTGTCAGAAGCCGATCCGGCGCCGGCAAGCGCACCGCCAGATCGCCGGGCAACAGCCCCACCACGAAGCGCCGCGCCACCTGCCAGAAGGCCGAGAGCAGCAGCAGCGCCGATCCGATGATCAAAGCGGTGAAGCCGAACGCCATGTCGACGGCGCCTGCCTGCTGAAACAGGCTCGACAGCGCGAACAGAACATAGGCCAGCGCCGAGACCATCAGCGCGCGCCGGTCGATCGCCAGCGCGACGAAGCCCAGCACGATGTAGAGCGCGACGACCACGCCCCCCTGCCCCGGCGACGTCGTACCGCCGTGAAGCAGACCCAGCATCGCGAAGACCGGGTGGACGATCATCGGCGCGGCCAGCAGGTGCAGCCAGAAGGCGACATCGGCGCGGCGTGTCTGCCGGCGCGTGTCGCTCATGTCCCACCACATGGCGAGTGCGAACACGCCCAGACCGCAGGCGAAGATGATCGCCGTCACATGATCGGCAAGTTGTGGTGCGGCGGCGAGCAGCAGGCCGGTGACGACCGCACTCAGCGTCGCAACTCCGACGGCCACGGTGATCGGCACGCGGAACCGGCGCCAATGCAACCAGACACCGCCGGCGGTCAGCGCGCCCGACAATGCGAGCATGATGGCCGACATGCGATCCTGCGCCAGTTCGGTCTCGCTGGGGATCAGCAGCGTGCCGAAACCGAGCAGCAGACCGCCCGCAAAGGCCACGAGCAGGATGATGCTGGGCAGCGCCATACGGCGGCTGCGCGTGAAATATTCGGCCAGCCCCCACGCGGTGCCCGCGATCAGGAACCCCATCGCCGGCGTCGGGCCATGTTCGGTCGTCGCACCGATCCGAATGCCGTGGCCGATCCACCCCATCGCCACCAGCAGCAGCGAAGCCGCGATCGAGACGAAGATGTCGTTGAAGCCGGTGAGAAGGCGGAAGCTCTCCTCATCTGCGGCCGGCGTCGCGCGCTCGCGCGCCACCCACCCACGGAAATCGGCCGCCGCCTGCGCACTCAACGCGCCGGCTTCGACCGCTCCGTCAATATCGCTCTCGCTATACATTCGGCATTTCTCCGATTGCCCAATGCGCGGCTTATAGCATTGCCGTATTATATCAGCAATACAGTTACACAGCCTTGCCGCGCGCGGCCGCGATTGCCATCCTCCCCGCAAAAGAAGCAGGAGACAATGGATGCGGATCGAGCCTTTCACGATCGCGATTCCGGACGATCGGCTGCAATGGGTGCTCGGCCGCCTCGCCGATGCGCGCTGGCCCGAACTGCCCGACGAGGAACCGTGGCGGCACGGCGTCCATGATGCCGACCTGCGCGACTTCGTCGATCATATCCTGAACCATTATGACTGGCGCGCCGAGGAAGCGAAGCTCAACGCCTTCCCGCAGTTCATGGCCGAAATCGATGGCCAGAACATCCACTTCATCCACGCCAAGTCGGGCCGGCCCGACGCGCCCACCGTCCTGCTCAGCCACGGCTGGCCCAGCACCCATGCCGATTTTATCGGCGTGATCGACCGGCTCACCCAACCCGAACGATTTGGCGGCCGCACAGAGGATGCACTCCACCTCGTCATCCCCTCGCTACCCGGCTACGGCTTCTCCACGATGCCACGCCGGATCATCGGCCCGCCCACCTTCGCGCGCCAGTTCGATCGGCTGATGACCGAGGGGCTGGGCCTCGACTCCTATATCCCGCAGGGCGGCGATGTCGGTTCAGTCATCTCAAGCTGGATCGCGTGGCGTTCCCCCGCGGTCCGCGCGCTCCACCTCAACTATAATGGCTGGTTCCAGCCCGGTCAGAAGCCCGAAACGCCCGAGGAGGCCGAAGCGGTCGCGCGCTGGCACAATCTGCGCGACGATGACGGCGGCTATTCGCACCTCGCCGCGACGCGCCCGCTCAACCTCGCTTACGCCTTTACCGACAGCCCGCTGGGCGCCGCCGCGTGGATCTTCGCGCGCTACAAGCGCGGAATCGACGATCTGTGGGCGGTCTATGACAAGGATGCGCTGGCGACGACGGTGATGATCTTCCTGCTGACCGGCAGCCTGCCATCATCGATGAACAGCTATCGCGGCCTGCGCATCGACGAACAGCGCCCCGCCGACAGCATCATCGACGTGCCGACCGCCTTCCTGCGCTTCCCCGGCGAGATCGCCAGCTTCCCCCGCAGCTTCCTCGAAAAGACCTACACCAACATCGTCCGCTGGACCGACGTGCCGGCCGGCGGCCACTTCGCGGCCTTCGAGCAGCCCGAGCTGTTCTGCACCGACCTGCTCGCCTTCTGCCGCGACGTTACCGATGGGAAATTCGACTAAACCGCACCGCGCACATTGGTCCGCCCACGGACAATCATGTTGCGCGCGCGAGCGACGATGAACAGGTCGCGACGGTCCTTGCCACCCCACGCAATGTTCGTGGGCATGTCGAAGATCGATCCTTCCCCGTCATGCATCACGTCGATCAGTTCCCCTGCCGGCGTGATCGCGACCAGGCGGTTGGCGAAGGGCAGAGTGACCCAGAGATTGCCGTCCGCATCGAAGGCTATGCCGTCGCAATAGCCGAGGCGCCGACGATCCTGCGGCGGGAGCGCCCGGATCGCGTCGATCGTCTGATCGGGAACCGCCTCACCAAGCTGCGGCCCGAAATTCTCACGCGGCCCCAGCCTGCCGTCCGGCAATCGCCGGTAACGGATGATCCGCGCCTCCGGCGTCACCGCGACATAAAGGTAAAGCTGCGCGGGATCGATGCAGGTGCCGTTGGCGCCGCGAATGCCGGTCGCCACAATCCGCGCCTTGCCACCGGGCGAGACCATATAGACGAAGCCATCGGCGATCGTCTTGCCGATCGCCTTCGCATTGCCCCACGACGAATGGCTGCAATAGATCGTCCCGTCCGCCGCCACGCACGGGCTGTTCGAAGCCAACAGCGCGCGTCCGTCAAAGCTTTCGGCGAGCTTCTCATCCGCTCCGTTCGAGAGGGCGACACGCTGCAGGACACCGGGCTTACCGGACAGCAGCCCCATATTGGCGACGATCGCATTGCCTTTGCCATCCAACGCGACACCGCACGGCGCGATCGCATCGCCCCGACGCGACAGCGTGCCATCGGGTTCGCGGATCGTCACGGCCGCATGATGATCGGTGAAGATCACCCGGCCGGCACGATCGACCGCAATCCCTTCGGGGCGATCGAGATTATCGATGAAGGTCGAAAGCCCGTCGATACGGAGCACCGGAGGCTTCGGTTTTGCAGCGAAGGAGGGCGCCGAGGCTATGAAGCTACCCGCGACACTCGCAACGAAGGTCCGTCGATCCACGCCCTCTCTCCTGCATCCATCAATTTATCATTGAGGTGCAGTTTTAAGAGGGCGTGATATCGCAGGCAAGTCGCTAGGCCGCGCCTTCCGAATCCAGCGCGTAGCCGGCAGAACGGACGGTGCGGATGATGTCCGCCGCATCCCCGATGTTGATCGCCTTGCGCAGACGGCGAATGTGGACGTCCACGGTGCGCGGCTCGATGTCGCTGTCACGGCCCCAGACCGAGTCCAACAGCCGTTCGCGCGAAAAGACGCGGCCCGGATGCTCCAGGAAATGCTTGAGCAGCCGGAACTCGGTCGGCCCCAGTGCGACGGGCGAACCCGCACGGCGAACCTTATGCGCGGCCGTGTCCATCTCGATGTCGGCATAGGCGAGCTGTTCGCCCGCCAGCGCCGGCCGCACGCGGCGCAGCACCGCGCCGACGCGCGCCACCAACTCGCGGGGAGAGAAAGGCTTGGTCACATAATCGTCGGCGCCGGTTTCCAGACCGCGCACGCGATCCTCTTCCTCGCCGCGCGCCGTCAGCATGATGATCGGCACGTTCGCGGTGTCGGCGACGCGACGCAGACGGCGGCACACCTCGATCCCCGAAAGCCCCTCGACCATCCAGTCGAGCAGGACGAGATCCGGCGGGCTTTCGCGGGCGAGAAGCAGCGCCTCTTCGCCATCCACCGTATGCTCGACCTCGAAATTCTCACGCTCGAGATGCCAGCGGACGAGTTCGGCGAGCGCCGCATCGTCCTCGACCAGCAGAACATGCCCCCTGCTCATTGCGCGTCTCCCGCCAACGGATCTTCGCCTTTGGTCCGCTCCGCCATCGTCTTCCCGGTCGCCGCGAAATAGACCATCTCGGCGACGTTGGTGGCGTGATCGCCGATCCGCTCGAGATTCTTCGCGATGAACATCAGATGGGTCGACGCGGTGATATTGTGCGAATTCTCCATCATGTAGGTCAGGAGCGTTCGGAACAGGCTGTTGTAGAAATCGTCGACCTCACGATCGCGCTCGATCACCGCAATCGCGGCCTCGGCGTCGCGCGTGACGAAGGCGTCCAGCACGTCGCGCACCATCCCGGCGACGACGCGGCCCATCGACGGCAGCACCGACATCGGCTCCATCCCGCGCGCGTCCTGCAGGACGGGTACGCGCTTGGCGATATTCTTGGCATAATCGCCCATACGCTCGACGACGGCGGCGATCTTGAGCGCGGCGAGAACATCGCGCAGATCGTCGGCCATCGGCGCGCGCAGCGCGATCAGGCGGACGACGCGGCGTTCGATCTCGGCCTCCAGTTCGTCGATCTTGCGGTCGCCCTCGACGACGCGGGCCGCGCCATCGAGATCGCGATGCTGGAGCGCGGCCAGCGCATCGGTGATCGCGGCTTCGGCGCGCCCGCCCATTTCGGAGACGAGGCCACGCAGCTCGCTCAGATCCTCGTCGAACGCCTTGACGGTATGTCCCGTAGTCGTCGCCATTCCGTCTCTCTCCTCAGCCGTAACGGCCGGTAATGTAATCCTTGGTGCGCTGTTCGCGCGGATTGGTGAACATCTCGGACGTGTCGCCATATTCGACGAGATGGCCGAGGTGGAAAAAGGCGGTGCGCTGCGAAACGCGCGCGGCCTGCTGCATGTTGTGGGTCACGATCGCGATGGCATAACGGCCGCGCAGTTCGTGGATCAGTTCCTCGATCTTGGCGGTCGCGATCGGATCGAGCGCCGAACAGGGCTCGTCCATCAGGATCACTTCGGGATCGACCGCGATGGCGCGGGCGATGCACAGACGCTGCTGCTGACCACCCGAAAGCGCGGTGCCGCTGTCGTTCAGGCGATCCTTGACCTCATCCCACAGGCCGGCGCGCTTGAGCGACTGTTCGACGATCTGCTCCATCTCCCCGCGCGAAGCGGCGAGGCCGTGGATGCGCGGGCCGTAGGCGACATTCTCGAAGATCGACTTCGGGAACGGGTTCGGCTTCTGGAACACCATGCCGACGCGCGCACGCAGTTGCACGACGTCCATCGACGCGTCGTAGATGTCCTCGCCGTCCAGGCGGATATCGCCTTCGACGCGGGCGCCCGACACGGTGTCGTTCATACGGTTGAGCGTGCGCAGGAAGGTCGATTTGCCGCAGCCCGACGGGCCGATGAAGGCGGTAACCTCATCGGTCGGGATCTCGATCGAGACGCCTTTGATCGCCTGCTTGGGGCCGTAATAGACGTTCACGTCGCGCGCGACCATTTTGATGTCGCGCGGGGTACCTGCCGGGCTTTCGGTCGCGGCGTCCGCGAAATTCTGGGCGTTCATCACCAGCGCCTTTCGAAGCGATTACGAAGATAGATGGCGAGACCGTTCATCGCCATCAGGAAGACGAGCAGCACGATGATCGCGGCCGACGTCTTCTCGACGAAGCCCTTGCTGACCTCGTCGGACCACAAGAAGATCTGCACCGGCAGCACGGTCGCGGGATCGGTGAGGCCACCCGGAGGTGCCGAGACGAAGGCGCGCATGCCGATCATCAGCAGCGGCGCGGTTTCGCCCAGTGCGCGGGCCATGCCGATGATCGTGCCGGTCAGGATGCCGGGCAAAGCGAGCGGCAGGACGTGGTGGAACACCACCTGCACCCGGCTCGCCCCGATGCCCAGCGCAGCGTCGCGGATCGACGGCGGCACCGCCTTGATCGCATTGCGCCCGGCGATGACGATCACGGGCATCGTCATCAGCGCCAGCGTCAGGCCGCCGACGATCGGCGCCGAACGCGGCAGGTTCATCGTGTTCAGGAATACCGCGAGCCCCAACAGGCCGAAAATGATCGACGGCACCGCCGCCAAATTGTTGATCGACACCTCGATCAGGTCGGTCCAGCGGTTACGCGGGGCATATTCCTCCAGGTAAAGCGCGGAGAGCACGCCCACCGGGAAGGCGAGCGCCAGCGTGACGAGCATCGTCAGCAGCGATCCCTTGAACGCGCCCCACACGCCCACCATCGTCGGATCGGTCGAATCCGCGCCGGTCAGGAAGCTCAGGTCGAAGCTGGTGCGAACCTCAGTGACCTTGCGGACGCGATCGAGATCGGCGTCGGCCGCACCGCTCTTGGCCGCACGATCGATCGCGCTCGACGCGGGCACCCAGATGGCGGCCTGCCCCTTCAGGATGTCGGGATTGTCGGCCACCTTGTTGCGCACCGCCAGCCATGCGCCTTCGGACAGCAGCTTGAACGACCCGCCACCGAATTTCTGCTGGGCGGATTCGAACAGCACACCTTCGAAATCGGCAGCGGCCAGAGCAGCATCGCGGCCCGGCCCACGGAAGCTGGCCGGATCGAGGCGGATCGAGGCGTGCGCGAAATCGACAGGCACGAGGACTTCGGTGCGGCGGAAGCCGCTCGCGCCATTGCCGATCATCGTGACCAGCAGGAAGGCGAGGAAGCCGACCGACAGCAGCACCGCGCCCAGCCCCATCGCGTGGAAGCGGCGTTCGGCGGCATAGCGACGCGCGATGCGACGCTGCATCACATTGCCCTTCCAGTCGGTCGGGCGGCGCTCTGGTGCTTCGGCCGGCGCAGGCGGAGTGGCGACCGGATCAGTCATAAGCCTCACGATATTTCTTCACCACGCCGAGCGCGACGATGTTGAGCAGCAGGGTGACGAGGAAGAGGACGAGGCCGAGCGCGAAGGCGGCGAGCGTCTTGGCGCTGTCGAACTCCTGATCGCCGGTCAGCAGCTGGACGATCTGGGTCGTCACCGTCGTCACGCTGGCAAAGGGATTGGCGGTAAGGTTGGCGGCAAGGCCGGCGGCCATCACCACGATCATCGTCTCGCCGATCGCGCGGCTGACCGCGAGCAGGACGCCGCCGACCACGCCGGGCAGTGCGGCGGGCACCAGAACCTTGCGGATCGTCTCCGATGTCGTGGCACCCATCGCGAGACTCCCGTCGCGCATCGACTGCGGCACCGCCGCGATCGAATCGTCGGCCATCGAGGAGACGAACGGAATGATCATGATGCCCATGACGAGGCCGGCCGCGAGCGCGCTTTCGGACGATGCGCCGGGGATACCGACGGTCACGGCGAAGCTGCGCAGCGCCGGCGCCACTGTCAGCGCGGCGAAATAGCCGTAAACGACGGTCGGCACGCCCGCGAGCATTTCGAGGATCGGCTTGAGCCACTTACGCGCGGTCGCCGGCGCATATTGGGTCAGGTAGATCGCGCTCATAAGCCCCAGCGGGATCGCGACGATCATCGCGATGATCGCACCGATGAAGATCGTGCCCCAGAAAAGCGGCACCGCGCCGAACGCGCCCGACGAACCGACCTGATCGGCGCGGATCGCGGTCTGCGGGCTCCAGGTCGTGCCGAACAGGAACTCGATCGGCGAAACCTTCGCGAAGAAGCGCAGCGATTCGAACAGCAGCGAGAAGACGATGCCGATCGTCGTCACGATCGCGATCAGCGACGCGGCGATCAGCGCGATCATCACCACGCGCTCGACGGCGGTACGCGCGCGGAAGCTGGGGGTCAGGCGGAACCAGGCATAAGCGCCGCCGGCCAATCCCAGCAGGGCGGCGATACCGAAGCCGATCCAGCCATAGCGCGTCGTCGCCGAACGATAGACCGGGGCAAGCTGTTCCGACGCCGGGTGGAAGCCCGCCGCCATCTCGCCGCTCGCAAGCCCGCGCACCTCGGCCATCACCGCAGACCGCTCCATCGGATCTGCCGGAAGCTGCGCGGCCGCCGGCGCGGACAGGGTCTCGCTGGACACCAGACCGGGCATCGAGACCGACCAGGCGATCAGGAAGATCAGCGCAGGCACGCCCGCCCACAGCGCGACATACCAGCCATGATGGCCGGGTCGGCTGTGCGGACGCGGGCCGCCGGCAAAGGCCGCGGCCTTGCCGCGCGCCAGAGCCCAGGCGACGACGCCCAGCGCGATGATGGTGACGAGGGCTGCGGAAAAGGTCATTCGGTCAACGTCTTCGGATCGAGGGGCGTCAGCGCCTTGGCGACGGCGACGTTCTTCGCCTGCACATCGGCCGGCGCGGCGATCAGGCCGCGGCGCGACAAATAGCCTTCCTTGGTCCACGCCGAAGCATATTCGGCGACGAACTCGGCAAGGCCCGGCACGGCGCGCAGATGCGCGGCCTTGACGTAGATGAACAGCGGGCGGGCACCGGGATAGCTGTAATCGGCGATCGTCTCGTAGGTCGGATGCACGCCGTTGAGCGGGATGCCGCGAACGCGATCGGCATTCTCACCGAGGAAGCTGTAGCCGAAGATGCCGATCGCATCGGGATTGGCGCTCAGCTTCTGGACGATCAGATTGTCGTTCTCGCCCGCTTCGACATAGGCGCCATCCTCACGGATCTTCGTGCAGATCGCCTTGAACTTGTCGGGGTCGGTCTTGCCCAGCGCCTTGGTCGCCGGATCGGCTTTGCACCCTGCGTCGAGGATCAGCTCGGCGAAGGCGTCGCGCGTGCCGCTGGTCGGCGGCGGGCCGTAAACCTGGATCGCGATGTCGGGCAGCGAGGCGTCGACATCCTTCCAGGTGTGCGCCGTCTGCTTCTTGCCATAAGGCTCGGCCGCCAGCGCCTTGTACACCTGCGCCGGGGTCAGCGCGATCGCGGAACCGGCATTGCTTTCCGCGAGCATGATCCCGTCGATGCCGATCTGAAGCTCGATCACGTCGCGGACGCCCGCTTTGACGCAGCCTTCCATCTCGGACTTCTTGATCCGGCGCGATGCGTCCTCGACGTCAGGATAGGCCGCGCCCACGCCCGAGCAGAACAGCTTCATGCCCGCGCCGGTGCCCGTCGATTCGACGATCGGCGCCTTGAACTTCGGGTTCTTGCGGGCGAAGCGTTCGGCCACCGCGGTCGAGAAGGGATAGACGGTCGAGGAACCGACGATTCGGATCTGCTGTCGCGAGGCATCCTGCCCGCACCCGGCGAGAAGCAGGGCCGACGCCAGCATCAGACCCCTTACCAGACGCATCGAAAACCTCCGCCGATCGCAGCTCAAAATCCGAGTCGCGTATCGGCCCCCGCGAACTCCCTGCGGCCGCCTATGGTGGCCGCATGTGACAGGTTCATTACACCGAAGTCGGCTCCGCGGGGGGAAATGTTACAGTCACCACGGTGCCCTCGCCCAGCTTGCTGACGATGCCGAAGGTCGCGCGATGGCGTTCGACGATATGCTTGACGATGGCGAGGCCAAGGCCGGTGCCCCCCACCGCGCGGCTGCGCCCCGCATCGACCCGATAGAAGCGTTCGGTGAGGCGCGGCAGATGCTCCGCCGCAATCCCCTCCCCCTGATCGGCGACCTGCAGGCGCACCTTGCCGCCGAGCGGCTGAAGCGTGACGCGAATCGGCGTGCCGGGCCGCCCATATTTGATCGCATTGCCGATCAGATTGTGGAGCAGCTGCGCGATCTGAACGCGATCGGCACGAACATCGGCGACGTCGCCGATATCGATGCTGATCCGGCCGCCTTCCTCGCGCTGCCCGGATCGGATGACGTTGACGACCTCCTCCACCACCGGCGGCAATGCGATCGGCGTCTGCGGGGTCGAGAATCGATCGGCCTCGATCCGCGACAGCGACATCAGATCGTCGACAAGCTGCTGCATCCGCTTGGCCTCGGCCAGCATGATGCCCAGGAAACGCTGCCGGATCGCCTCATCCGCGCCCGCGCTTGCGTCGCTCAACGTCTCGATGAAGCCCAGCAGGGTCGCGAGCGGGGTGCGCAGTTCGTGGCTGGCATTGGCGACGAAATCCACCCGCATCCGCTCGGCCGCCCAGCTGTCGGTGCGATCGCGCAGGCGAACCAGGCGGACGCCATTGGGCAGCTTGTGCACCGACATCAGCCAGCGTTTGTCGGGCGCGCCGATGCCGACCAGCTCGATCGGGCTCGACGGCGGATCGCTGAGCGGCGAGGCGAGCATGTCGGCGGCGGCCGGGTGGCGCAGCGCGAGGCGGAAGTCGCCCTTGAGCCGTTCGGAGCCGAAGATCGTCTGGGCGGCGGCATTGGCAAAGGCGATGCGCTGCCCCTCGATGATCATCATCGGATCATCGACCGCCTCGATCAGTTCGGCGCCACGCAGGATCGGCTGTTCGGGCTCCGGCTCGGGCACGCTCGGTTCGACGATGACAGGACGTACAGGTTCGTGGTCGGGAATCGTCGCCAGCCATAGCAATGTGCCCGCCGCAAGCCCCGCCCCGACCGCCGATCCGATCGGCGCATCGAGCAGCCAGGCGACGAGCGCCGTAGCCGTAAAGATAGCCGCGACCGCCAGCGTGCGCCTTTCGCCCAACGGCCGTCTCTCCAAATCGTCCTGCTGCCCCGCCATAATCGACTAGGCTGGAGCCGTTATGGGAAACATTTGTGACATCGACCAGCCCCCCTCGCCTCTCCGCTACATTCGGGGTAAGGACCGGGCAGTGGCTTGGCAGGGGTGTAGTATGGCCGAACGGGACGAAATCGAACGGTCGGCGACCGATAAAGCCCCAGCCGAAACCGGCAGCCTCGATACGTCGCGCCGCAATCTCCTGCGCCTCACCGCGCTCGGCGGCGCCGCGATCGCAACGGTCCGGCCCAATGCCGGCCTGGCCCAGGCGGCGACCTCTGCCCTGAAATGCCAGATCCCGATTCCCGACAGCGCGAATGCCGGAAAATGGATCAAGAGCGACGGTACGCTCGTCAAATCGGGGACATCCGGCGCTTATGCTCCGCCTTCGACTCCGCTGGTCGGTGAAGATGTCAAAAATTCGCTCAGCTACGGCACGCGATATTCGGGCTACACCCAGCAGCAGACGAACGCGTACAACAATTACATCAAGAAGCTGACCGTCGGTAAGCAGGGCTATACCTGTTACGCTTCGGTGATGACGCCTCGCTAATCCGGTCGGGCTGATGGCCCCGCTGCCTCATTTTCGTGCCGAACCTTATGCCGTGCATCCGGTGATCGCGACCGCCGATGATATGACGCTGCTATTCCATCGCGCCTCGGGCGAGACGCATCTGCTCGCGGCACCGATGCCCGATATGCTGGAACTGCTCGGCGAGGCGCCCGACACCGCCGCCGGCCTCACCGCCCGCCTGTGCGATCGGCTGGGCATCGCCGTCGATGAGGAAGCCGGCACGGTCGTTTCGCACAGGCTCGCCGAACTGGAAGCCGCCGGTCTGGTCTGGCGCGACTGATGCACCGGTTCGACGTGCGGGTGGGGCCGATCGGATATCGGGTGGGATCGGCCTGGGCCGGCCCCCTGAACTCGCTTCGCCGTCTTTATAGCGGATATCCGGCGCCAGATGACGGCATCGCCACCCTCACCGCGCGGATCGAGCCGGAGCGGCCGTGGCGCAAATATATCCATCCTCAGGTCGCGATACGGGGCGACCATGAATTGCCCGATGCGCTGCCGATGGCGCTACGCCACGCGCTGCTCGCCGCCGAAATGGCGATGAACCTTCAGATCGCGCTCGGCGAGCGCCGCCATCTGCTGCTCCATGCTGGCGCGGTCGAGCGCAATGGGCGTGTCATCATCCTCACCGGCGAATCCGGATCGGGGAAGTCGACACTGTCGGCGTTGCTGGGCGAACATGGCTGGCGGTTGATGAGCGACGAGTTCGTTCTGATCGAGCCTGAGACGGGCCTCGCCCGCGCCTTCCCGCGCGCTATCAGCCTGAAAAACGCGGCGATCGGCGAGTTGGAGCGCGTCGTATCGGACGCGAGCCGCTTCGGGCCGCTGCTCCGCGCGACGCCCAAGGGCGATCTGCGCCACCTGCGCCCCGCCCGCGATGCGATCGCGCGGATGGACGATCGCGCGAGCCCTGCGCTGATCCTGTTCCCGACCTTCGGCTATGCATCGCAGGCCGAAGGGATCGGGCAGGCCGAACTGTTCGCGCTGCTCACGCAGGGTTCGACCAATTATGCGGCGCTGGGCGAGCGCGGTTTCGCCGCGATGACCCACCTGGCCACCACCGTGCCGGGCGTCCGCTTCGCCTATCCCGACAGCGCGAGCGGCATGGCGATCGTCGAACAATTCGCGGCGGAACTCGGGATATGAGGAACGCCCCCCCCCTTGTGCGCGCACTCACCGATCCCGCAACCACGGACGGGTTCGCGCCCGACGATTGGACCGCGCTCCTCTCGATCGCGCGGGCGGAGCGGCTGATCGGCAGTCTCGCGGTGCGGCTGGCCGGTCGCGGCCTTCCGGCGCCGGTGATGGAGGCGCTGGAGGCTGCGCGCGTGCAGACCGCCTTCGATCATGTTCAGGCGCGATGGGAAGTCGAACTGACCCGCCGCCTGCTCGCGCCGCTCGGCATCCGACCGATCCTGTTGAAGGGCAGCGCCTTCGTCGTCGGCAATCTCACCGCCGGGGAAGGCCGCGCGGTGGGCGATCTCGATATCCTGCTGCCCGCCGATCAGTTGAATACGGCCGAGGCCGCCCTGCTCGTCAGCGGTTACGAATGGGCGAAGGACGATCCCTACACCCAATCCTATTATCGCCGCTGGATGCACGAACTGCCGCCGCTGATCCACGCCGATCGCGGGACGATGATCGACGTTCATCACACGATCCTGCCACTCACCGCGCGGCCGACTCCAGTCGCAGCGGCTTTGGTGGCCGATGCCGTCGATATCGGATCGGGCCTCGCGATGCTGTCGCCCGCCGACATGATCGTCCACGCCGCCTGCCACCTGATCGCGGATGGCGACCTTGCCGGCGGCCTGCGCAATCTCTGGGATATCGATCGGCTGGTGCGGGATTTTTCGGCGCAGGCCGATTTCTGGCCAAAGCTCGCCGAACGATCGGCCTTGCACCAGATGCGCGAGCCGCTGGCGCGTGCGCTCCGCCTAACGCATCGGCTCTACGAAACCCCAATCGATCGCCGCCTTGCCGGGCCGGATCGCGCGAGCGACGCCCTGTTCGTCCGCCGCCTGCTCTCTCGCGACGTCTGGGGTCGCCAGACCAATGCCGGAACCCGCCTCGCTTTCTACATAAGGTCGCACTGGATGCGGATGCCGCCGCTGATGCTGGCGCGGCACCTCTGGATCAAGGCGCGAGGCGTTCCAGCGTCGGAATAAGCGCGTCGTAATGAGCGATCAGCGCGCTGGCGCCGAGCAGTTCGGGCGCACGATCCGAAAACCCGAACGTCACCGCGATCGTCGGTATGCCCGCATTCCGGCCGGTATCGGTGTCGGTGATCGAATCGCCGACATAGGCCGCCCGACCGCCGCCGCAGCGCGCGATCGCTTCGAACAGCATCGCGGGATCGGGCTTCTTCGTCGGCAGCGTATCTCCACCCACCAGCGCATCGAACCGCCGCTCCCAGCCCAGCGCATCGATCAGCGCACGCGCAAGACCCTCGGCCTTGTTCGTGCAGACCGCCAACTTCACGCCCCGCGCCGCCAGCGCATCGAGCGCGCTTTCCAGACCCGGAAAAATCTGCGTCCCATCGGCGATATGCGCGACATAATGATCGATGAAGATCGGAAAGCCGCGCTCGACCAGTTCCTCGGTCGCGCCGCCCGTCGCACCCAGCCCCTTCTGGAGCAGCGCGCGGGCGCCGTGCCCGATCATCCCGCGTACGCTGTCCGCCGACACCGGCGGGCGCCCCAGTTCGCCCAGCGCGTGATTGAGCGCCCCCGTCAGATCGGGCGCGGTATCGGCAAGCGTGCCGTCGAGATCGAAGGCGACGACGTCGAAGGGAAAATCGGCCATGACCGCCCCTTGGCCGCGCCGTCGCCGCATGGCAAGTGACGCCCATGCAGACTCGCCCCTTCGCCGCCCTCATCCTCGCCGCCGGAAAGGGCACGCGGATGAAGTCCGATCTCCACAAGGTGCTCCATCCGATCGCCGGCCTGCCCATGCTCGGCCACCTGCTCGCCAGCGTCGATGCGCTGGGGGCGGAGCGCAGGGTAGTGGTGACGGGCGCGGGCCGCGAACAGGTCGAAGCCTATGTCGCCCCGCGCGGAGTCGCGGTCGCCACGCAGGAGCCGCAGCTTGGCACCGCCCACGCCGTCCAGCAGGGCGAAACCGCTCTCGAGGGCTTTGATGGCGACGTCCTGATCCTCTACGGCGATGTGCCCCTCGTCCGCCCCGAAACGATGCAGGCGATGCTCGATCGGCTGAACGCCCCCGATGCGCCGGTCGCCGTCGTGCTGGGCTTCCGCCCGGCGGACGCGCTCGCTTATGGCCGCATCCTTTCGCGCGCCGACGGCACGATCGAAAAGATGGTCGAATATAAGGACGCGACACCCGAGGAGCGCGCAATAGACCTGTGCAATTCGGGCCTGATGGCGGTGCGCGCCGCCGACCTATGGCCGCTGCTCGCCAAGGTCGGCAACGACAATGCCGCGGGCGAATATTATCTGCCCGACATCGTGATGATCGCGAGGGAAGCGGGCCGCGCCTCGGCGGTGATCGAAGCCGCGCCGTGGGAAGTCGCCGGCGTCAACAGCCGCGCCGAACTCGCAGGGGTCGAGGCCGAATGGCAGGGCCGCCGCCGGCTCGCGGCGATGACCGACGGCGCGACCCTGATCGCGCCGGACACCGTATGGTTTGCATATGATACCAAGATCGGTCGCGATGTTATTGTAGAACCGAATATTTTCTTCGGACCAGGCGCCACGATCGGCGACAATGTGACCATCCACGCCTTCAGCCACATCGAGGGCGCGACGGTCGAAAATGGCGCCGAGCTCGGCCCCTATGCCCGGCTTCGTCCCGGCGCGGAGATCGGCCCCAAGGCCAAGG
This sequence comes from Sphingomonas crocodyli, assembly GCF_004005865.1. Taxonomy (NCBI): domain Bacteria; kingdom Pseudomonadati; phylum Pseudomonadota; class Alphaproteobacteria; order Sphingomonadales; family Sphingomonadaceae; genus Sphingomonas; species Sphingomonas crocodyli. The sequence continues at coordinate 2,063,927 of NZ_SACN01000001.1, read as the reverse complement.
TCGGCAATTTCGTCGAGATCAAGAAGGCGAAGCTTGGGCCGGGCGCGAAGGCCAATCACCTGAGCTATATCGGCGATGCCGATGTCGGCGCGAAGGCCAATATCGGCGCAGGCACGATCACCTGCAATTACGATGGCTTCCTTAAGTACAAGACCACGATCGGCGAAGGCGCCTTCATCGGATCGAACAGCGCGCTGGTCGCCCCGGTGACGATCGGCGACGGCGCGATCGTCGGCGCGGGATCGGTCGTGACCTGCAACGTCAATTCCGATGCCCTCGCCATCGCCCGCGGCAAGCAGGAGGAGCGCAACGGCTGGGCCGCGACCTTCCGGGACAAGATGGCAGCGAAAAAGGCGGAAAAGCGCTGATTTTCGACCAAGGTCTAGTGCCAAACTAATTTAGATCAGTCGCTTATACCCCTCGGTAAGAATGTTTGGCCTAGCGCTGGCTCCGTACCACGGGAGCCGGGCAATGCATGATTTCCACACGCTGATGATCGAACATGACCGCCTCGACAGGCTGGCGATCGAGCTGCTCGAAATCGTCGCCGGCGAACCCGATCCCGCCACCGCGCTCGCAGTGCGCGCCGACTTGTCGGTCACGCTCGACGATCATCTGAGCAAGGAAGACGGCTTCCTCTACGATCGCCTGCTCGGCAATGCCGAGGAGGATTGCTACCCCGCCCGCGTCCGCGAATTCCACAGCTGCTTCGCGGCCCTCGCGGCGGACTGGAAAGACTATCTCCAGCTCTGGGACAATGAGTGCGTGTCCGCCGACTGGACCGGGTTCGTCAGCGAAACCGCCGCGATGATGGAGCGCCTGCGCGCCCGCATCAAAGCGGAGAACGACCTGCTCTATCCGCTGGCGCTCCAGAAGAACCACATCCGCCTGCGCGCCGCCGCCTGAACGCCCGTTGCGGGCGATATCACATGATGATATCGTCCACTCATGCGAACACTGGTCGATCTTCCCGAAGACGATATTCGATGGCTCGACCATAAGGCGGCCGAGACCGGCCAGTCGCGTGCCGCGATGGTGCGCGAAGCCGTCTCCGCCTATCGCGCGGAATCGAGCAAGGACTGGATCGCGCGCGGCGCGGGCTATTGGAAAAATCGCACCGATATCGGCGATCCCGTCGAATATCAGCGCGCGATGCGCGCGGATCGCGATGACGGCCAGGGCTAGTGAGCGACCCGTTCTTCGACACCAACATCCTGATCGACTGGCTTCTGGATCGCTCGCCGGCCATCACGGAACTGGGCCGCTATCCGCGGCATCGGATCAGCCGGATCGTTTGGACCGAAGTGCTGGCGGGCGAACCCGCAGCGACGCGTGATGAGGTGCGCTTCCTTCTACAGCCGTTCGAAGTCGTCGAGATGGATCAACGAACCGCTGTCGCTGCGGCGGATATTCGCTATCGCACGCGGATGAAGCTGCTCGATGCCATGATCCTCGCGACCTCGCAGGTTCACGGCGCTATCCTGATTACACGCAACACCAAGGATTTCCCGGCAACGATGCCGGGCATCCGCGTTCCCTACACCCTCTGAAAGAGCAAAGCCCATGTGCGGAATCATCGGTATTCTCGGCAATCAGGACGTTTCCGGCCGGCTGCTCGAAGGGCTGCGGCGGCTCGAATATCGCGGCTATGACTCGGCGGGCATCTGCACGATCCACGACGGCGCGCTCGATCGCCGCCGCGCGGAGGGCAAGCTCGACAATCTGGCCAAGAAGCTCGATGCGGAGCCGCTGCCCGGCATCATCGGCATCGCCCACACCCGCTGGGCGACCCACGGCGCGCCGACGCAGGACAATGCGCACCCGCACGCCACCGGCGAAGTCGCCCTGGTCCACAACGGAATCATCGAGAATTTCAAGCCGCTGCGCGACGAACTGATCGCCAAGGGCCGCACCTTCACGAGCCAGACGGACACCGAAGTCGTCGCCCACCTGATCTCCGCCGATGTCGAGGCGGGGATGGAGCCGATTGAGGCCGTTCGCACCAATTTGAAGCGCCTCCACGGCGCCTTCGCGCTCGCCATCCTGTTCCGCCAGCATCCCGATCTGCTGATCGGCGCGCGCCTGGGTTCGCCGCTGGTCGTCGGCTATGGCGAGAATGAGACCTATCTCGGCTCCGATGCGCTCGCCCTCGCCCCGCTGACGCAGAAGATCGCCTATCTCGAGGAAGGCGACTGGGTCGTTATCACCCGCGCGGGCACGCAGATCTACGACAAGGACGATCAGCCGGTCGAACGCCCGGTCGTCAATTCGGGCGTGTCGAGCCTGACGATCGACAAGGGCAATCACCGCCACTTCATGCTCAAGGAGATTTACGAGCAGCCGATCGTCGTGGCGCAGACGCTCAAATCCTATGTCCGCCGCCTGGACGAGCAGGTGTCATTGCCGACCCCCGATTTCGATCTCGGATCGATCCGCCGCGTGACGATCGTCGCGTGCGGGACCAGCTATTATGCCGGCATGGTCGCCAAATATTGGTTCGAACAGTTCGCGCGCGTCCCCGTCGACCTCGATGTCGCATCCGAGTTCCGCTATCGCGCGCCGGTGATGGAGGAAGGCGGGCTGATGATCGTCATCAGCCAGTCGGGCGAAACCGCCGACACACTCGCCGCCCTGCGCCATGCCCGCGCCGAAGGACAGAAGATCGCCGCCGTCGTCAACGTCCCCACATCGACGATGGCGCGCGAGGCCGATCTGCTGCTGCCGACCCATGCCGGCCCGGAAATCGGCGTCGCCTCCACCAAGGCGTTCACCTGCCAGCTCGCGGTGCTGGCCGCGCTCGCCGCCAATCTCGCCCGCGCCAAGGGCCGCCTCAACCCGCGTGAGGAGAAGGAGGTCGTCCGCCACCTCGCCGAAGCGCCCGCCGCGATCAACGGCGCGCTGGCCTATGACGAGGCGATCGAAGCGATGGCGCACCTGATCGCCCCGGCGCGCGACGTGCTCTATCTGGGCCGCGGCACCGATTATCCGCTCGCGCTCGAAGGCGCGCTAAAACTCAAGGAAATCAGCTATATCCACGCCGAAGGTTATGCGGCGGGTGAAATGAAGCACGGCCCGATCGCGCTGATCGACGAGAATGTGCCTGTCATCGTCATCGCGCCGTCCGGTCCGCTGTTCGATAAGACCGTGTCGAACATGCAGGAGGTGCAGGCGCGCGGCGGCAAGGTCGTGCTGATCTCCGACTATGACGGGATCCAGGCGGCGGGCGACGGCTGCATGGCGACGATCACGATGCCCAAAGTCCATCCGCTGATCGCCCCGATCGTCTATGCGATCCCGGTTCAGCTGCTCGCTTATCATGTCGCGGTACTGAAGGGCACCGACGTCGATCAGCCGCGGAATTTGGCGAAATCCGTCACGGTGGAGTGATTTTCCACCATAATGGATGATGATAACGCCATGAAATCGTTTGATTCATCCAAAACCGATGAAGCCTGATATTCAGTCGGTTCGCCGTGCCCGCACATTGGGCGGGTGCGGCGAAACGATCTTCCCTTCTCCAGCGCGGGCAGCCGCGAGCGGCTGACCGGCCCGGAAGATGTGATGCGTCTTTTCGACGCCGATGCCGCGCACGAAGCCTCCGAAAGCGTCCAGATCTTTCATCTCGATTCCGACAGGCACCTGCTGGGCCGATCGATCGTCGCGGGTGGGGATGAAGGCGCGGTCGACCTGCCGATCCGGCGTATCATCGGCGAGGCGCTAGAGCTGGGATCATCGATGCTCGTCATCGCCCACAATCATCCCAGCGGCGATCCCGCGCCGAGCCGGGCGGACCAACTGGCTACCAGGAAGCTGGCCGACATCGCCCGCGCGCTCGATATCCGCCTGCTCGATCACATGATCGTGGCCGGAGACCGCAGCTACAGCTTTGCCGAGAGCGGCCTGCTTTAACGCAATTCGTCAACGTAACGATCGGTGCCGTGGAACGTCGGGATGAAAGGCGCGACGAAGGCCAGCTTGCCCTTCCCCGACGCCGCCAGATCGGCCTCCGCCTTTCCGAACAGCGCGTCAAACGACCGCTCAGGCTCATTGTCGCTGAACCACAGGATCGTGACGCGATCGTCCAGGCCCGGAATATCGGCGACATCGGGCATCTTGTCCGCGGGCAGCGGGATCGGGGTGAAGATCGTCGCGACCGCCATGTCGCTGCCCTTCAGCTTCGATGGGATATAGTCGGCCTTGAGCCAGTCGATCAGCGCCTCGCGCTGCCCCTCGGTCGCATCGATCACCTCCAGCACATGACCGCCGAACGGATAGTTGAGGATGTGAATATCACGCACCACCGCGTCGTCGCGATAGACCGCCCCGCGATAGGTCTGGAACGACGTGTAGATATGATCGCGCTTCAGCAGGATGCGGTCGTCGGCGCGCAGGCGCCGATTGATCGCGGTGCTGTGCGCGGCCTGATCGTCCTGCCGCCCCTCGATGATCCAGTAGAGCGAGATATATTTGCCCAGCGCCAGCGGGTTCGCGATCGGCGAACCTTCCGGCGCACGCATCCCCTGCAGGCGCTTCGGCGCCACGAAACGGCGGCCCGCGAACATCCACGGCATCGCCAGCGCGCCCGAGATGAAGTGATCGTCTTCGTACCAGCGATTATACTCACGATCGAAGCCTTCATGCGGCTCGACCATCGTGATCAGTGCCGAACCGATCTGGGCCTCATACGGCCCTTCGGCAATCGCGCGGTGCAGTTCCAGCGAGTCCATGATCCGTCTCCCATTGTCTTATGGGAGCTATCGAACCAGACCCTGCCTCATCGGTCCATGCCCATTTCCGAGACCCGGTGCTGCAAGCAGGCTGGCACGGACGAAATCGCGCGCTTTCTCCACAGCCTCGGAAAGCGGCCGCCCTTGCCCCAGCCCGGTCGCGATCGCGCTGGCCAGCGTGCAGCCTGTGCCGTGCGTGTGCCGCGTCTCGATCCGCTCGGATGTCCATTCGGTCGATCGGCCATCGGCGGTGACGAGACGATCGATCAGGTCCACACCCTCGCCATGCCCGCCCTTGGCCAGCACCGCGCAGCCGTGCCGCGCCGCCAGCGCCTCGGCCGATCCGCCCAGCACGCCCAGCTCGGGCAGGTTGGGCGTCACCACCGTCGCAATATCCATCAGCCGCCCGAACGCCGCGATCGTCGCCTCGTCGGCCAATAACGAACCACTGGTCGCGACCATCACCGGATCGAAGACGATCGGCACAGTGTCGAGCGCCGCGAGCCGATCGGCGACCGCGTTCACCACCTCGGCCGATCCGATCATCCCGATCTTCACGGCATCGACGCCGATGTCGCTCACCACCGCATCAATCTGCTCGATCACGAAGCCGGCCGGCACCGGCATCACCCCGGTCACGCCCAACGTGTTCTGCGCCGTCAGCGCGGTGATCGCGGTCATCGCGTGGCCGCCCAGCATCGTCACCGTCTTGATATCGGCCTGAATACCCGCGCCGCCGCCCGAGTCCGATCCGGCGATGATGAGGATGCGCTTTATCGTTCTATCCAATCGTGTTCGCGAAATTGTCCACTGCAGAGTCGGCAAGGTCGAAGATCATCAAAGGCACACCGAAGCCCAGATAGAAAATCGTGTCACCTGCCATCGTGGCTCTCGCCCCTAGCCTTCCGCCCGGAAGCGCGACGCCGTCATCATTATCCCAATATTTGAAATCGGCCATGTCGCGCGTCAGCAGCGAAGCCGCATTCCAGAAGAAGCGATGCGCCAGAAGAGCCTGGAGGATCAAGAAAGCGTAATAGAAAACCGATCTATAATTCTGATTTCCCGTCATTAAATTAACAACGACGACGACAGAAACGGAAGCCGCTGCGAAGATTGAAGCGGCCTTTCCCTTGCGGACCAACGGCCTCACGCCGCCTTGCGCACCGCCTCGCAAATCTGGTCGACCATCGCCTCGACCAGCTTCTTGTCCTCGCCTTCGGCCATCACGCGGATCAGCGGCTCGGTGCCCGATTTGCGGATCACGAGGCGGCCGGTGCCGTCGAGCTGCTTTTCGGCATCGGCGATCGCGGCCTTGACCTTGTCGTCCTTCAGCGGCTCGCCACCCGCGAAGCGGACGTTCTTGAGCAGCTGCGGCAGCGGATCGAACAGGTGGAGCAGCTTGCTCGCGGGCTTTCCGCTTTCGACCAGTTGCGCAAGCACCTGCAGCGCCGCGATCATGCCGTCGCCGGTCGTCGCGTGATCGGACATGACGATATGCCCCGATTGTTCGCCGCCGATGTTGAAGCCTTCGGACCGCATCGCCTCGACCACATAACGATCGCCCACCTGGGTGCGATGGAGCGTCAGGCCCAGGCCCGCCAGATAGCGTTCGAGGCCCAGGTTCGACATCACCGTAGCAACGATCCCGCCACCCTTGAGTTCGCCGCGCTTGAGCGCCCCGGTCGCGATCAGCGCCATCAGCTGGTCGCCGTCGACGATGCGGCCCAGATTGTCGACCACGATCAGGCGATCCGCATCCCCGTCCAGCGCGATACCGATGTCGGCGCGCGTCTCGCGCACCTTTTCCTGCAACGCTTTGGGGTCGGTCGATCCGCATTTGTCGTTGATGTTCGTGCCGTTGGGCTCGACGCCCATCGAAATCACGTCGGCGCCCAGTTCCCACAGCGTCATCGGCGCGACGTTGTATGCCGCGCCGTTCGCGCAATCGACGACGATGCGCAGCCCATCGAGTCGCAGATGTTCGGGAAAGCTCGATTTGATCGCGTGGACATAGCGGCCACGCGCATCCTCGACGCGGCGGGCGCGGCCGATATCGGCCGATTTGGCGAGCTTGGCGGGCTTGTCGAGCGCAGCTTCGATCGCCGCCTCGTCATCGTCGCTCAATTTGTAGCCGTCGGGACCGAACAGCTTGATGCCGTTGTCGAAGAAGGGGTTGTGGCTGGCGGAGATCATCACGCCCAGATCGGCGCGCATCGCGCGGGTCAGCAGCGCGACCGCAGGCGTCGGCATCGGGCCGACCATGACCACGTCCATGCCCACGCTGGTGAAGCCCGCGACCAGCGCCGATTCCATCATGTAACCGCTCAGGCGCGTATCCTTGCCGATCACGACGCGATGGCGATGATCGCCGCGCAGGAAATGCGCGCCGGCGGCCTGGCCGACCTTCATCGCGATCTCGGCGGTCATCGGGGTTTCGTTGGTCCGGCCCCGGATACCATCGGTGCCGAAATATTTGCGCGCCATGCAATCGTCCCCAGCGGAGGTTGGACGCGCTAGATGCGCCGAAACGGGCGGAGCCTCAAGAGGCTCCGCCCTTCGTCTCAATACTCGTACGCCTTGGGCAGCGCCTTCTCGGTCGGATCGAGATAGCGGTCGCGCAGGCGCGTTTGACGGCTCGTCATCGGCTGAGCAACGCCGTCGATCCAGATCGCGACGGGCGCGGATGCGATCTCCAGCGGATCGCCGTCCCAGATCACGACATCGGCATGGCGACCCGGACGCAGCGATCCGATCTCCCCGCCCATGCCGATCGCCTCGGCGGGTTTCGACGTGATCGTGGCGAAGGCCTGCCCCCAATCGAGCCCGGTCGCACCCGGAATCTTGGTGATCGCCACCAGATTGCCGGCGAACTGGGTCAGATAGGATTCATACGGCCCTTCCGAAGCATCGACGTTGGAAATCGCGACCAGAACGCCCGCCTTGGTCAGCCGTCCGACGTTCGACTGGGTCGCCGCCAGTGTCTCGAACCGCTCGGGCAGGTCGGTGATCGCCGCCGCGATTACCGGGACCTTCGCGGCCGCGATCTGGTCGGCGATGCGCCAGCCCTCCGTGGCCCCCACCAGCACCAGCTTGATAGCCGGATAGTCGGCCTTGAGCGCAAGCGCCGCGCGGATATCCGCCACCCGCTCAACATGGACGAGCAGCGGCATCGTGCCCCGGATCACCGGGCCGAGCGCCTGCGCGTCCTGCTTCGTGATCAGCGAGTCCTTGCTGAGCCAATCCACCTGCGCGGGGTTTTGCGCGGCGACGAGCGCGGCGCGGAGCAGGACGTGCGCGGCCGGGCGGGTGCCGCCGCCATGATCGCCCGCATCCTCGCCCAGCTCGACATATTGGAATGCGCGCGGCTTCGTCACTGGATCGACATCGGCGCCCAGATCGATCACCGCGCCCTGCCCGCCGAACATCGTGTTGCCTGCCGCCGGAATCACGAAGGCGCGCGTGGTGCCGCTCGATCGTTCGGTCGCGATCCCCTGCCCGCTGGTGTTGATCGACGTCGAAACGTCGATCGCGGCGGAAAAGGGCGAACCCTTGGTCTGCGCGTCGTTAGTTTCGTTCATCCCGTAACCGTCGACGATGCCGAGCGTGGAGATCGGCGCGACGATGCCGGGGGACACCCACTTGCCCGTCGCATCGACCACCCGTGCGCCCGCCGGCACCGCGACGCCCGCTCCGGCCGCCACGACGCGGCCATTGGCGATGACGACGGTGCCGCCCTGGATCGGCTGCGATCCATCCCCGATCGCGACGGTGCCGCCGGTGATGGCGACGGTTTCGGCCGAAAGCGGCGTGGCGATCAGCGCGGCTGCTGCCAGAAGGAGATGCTTCATTTCACGTCTCCCTCGCCGGGCTGGCCAAGCTCGAAGTCGCTCACCGGGCGCAGCTTCGGATTATAGGCGTCGTAGAGCATCGCCCCGTCGATCCACACCTTCTCCGGCCGGGTATAGACGCTGAACGGATTGCCGTTCCACAGCACCACGTCGGCCATCTTGCCGGCCTTCAGGCTGCCCGTCTTGTCGGCGATGCCCAGCGCCTTGGCCGGGTTGATCGCCAGCCACGTCCAGGCGAGTTCGTCCGAAATGTCGATCCCGGCGCGGCGGCCCGAAGCGAGCGCCTTGCCCGCTTCCTGGTTCAGCCGCTGGATGCCGTTCTGATCGTCCGAATGGATCGTCGCGCAGGTGCCGGTCTTCTGCAGGATCGCAAGGTTCTCCGGAATGCCGTCATAGCTTTCCATCTTGAAGCCATACCAGTCCGCCCAGACGGACGCGCAGACCCCGTTCGCCTTCAGCAGATCGCCGATCTTGTAAGCCTCCACCGCGTGATGGAAGGCCGATACGTGATAGCCGAACTCCTTGGCCATATCGATTACGTTGGCCATTTCGTCGGCGCGGTAGCAGTGGTTCTGGATCAGGATTTCGCCGCTCAGCACGCCCATCAGCGTGTCCATCGCGATATCGCGCGACGGCTGCTCGCCGCCCTTCTCCTCATATTTGTCCCACTTGCGCTTATATTCGGCCGCCTTCGCCCAGGTCTGGCGATCGACCGCGATATTGCCCATGCGGGTCGAGGGCTGGCGCCCCTTCGATCCATAGACGCGCTTGGGGTTCTCACCGCACGCCATCTTCAGGCCATAAGGCGCACCGGGGAACTTCATGCCCTGCGCGGTGCGGGCATAGACGTTCTTGAGGACGACCGAGCGGCCACCCATCAGGTTCGCCGAACCCGGCAGGATCTGCAGCGTTGTCACCCCGCCATTGGCCAGCGCACGGCTGAAGCCCGGATCCTGCGGCCACACGCTATGTTCGGCCCAGACGTCGGCGGTCACGGGGCCGGTCGCCTCGTTCCCGTCCGACAGCGCCTGCACACCCGGCGACGGATAATCGCCCAGATGGCTGTGGATATCGATGACGCCCGGCGTCACCCACTTGCCCTTGGCGTCGATGACGGTGGAGCCAGCGGGGATCGCGAGGTCCGGTCCGCCGATCGCCGTCACCTTGCCGTCGGCGAACAGCACGGTCCCATTCTCGATCCGGCCGCCTTCGCCGTCATAGACGGTCGCCCCGACCAACGCGGTCGGGACACCCGGATAGGCATGATAGGTCGACGGGAAGGGATCGTGGTTGAACCCCTTCCCCTTGCCCGGCGGCGGCGCATCCGACGCCGCCGACTTGGGCTTGGCCGCCTGCCCGCACGCGGCGAGCGTCAGCGCGACGGCAATCGCCAGCTTGAGCTTATTGGACACCGTGCATCCACTTCTTGATCACAGGGGACAGGACGAACAGGACACCGCCGATAATGACCGACGCGAGGCCGATCGTCTGGAACACGCCGGCATAGGTCTCCAAGCTGACCTTCAGGTTGGTCACCTGCCCGCCGACGGTCTCGACGCTCGCCACCTGTGCGACGACGCCGGCAACGTACTGCGCGCAGCTGATCGACAGGAACCATACGCCCATCATCAGGCCCACGACGCGGGCGATCGACAGCTTGGTGATCATCGAAAGCCCCACCGGCGAGATGCACAGTTCGGCTGCCGAGTGGATCAGGTACAGCAAAGCCAGCCACCAGACCGAGACCTTGAAGTCCGCCCCGGCATAGGCCGTGCCCCACACGAGCGCGAGGAAGCCGAGGCCCACGCCCGCCAGCGCGATCGCGAACTTGATCGGGATCGACGGCTCCAGCCCGCGCTTGCCAAGGGCATTCCACAGGATCGACGTCAGCGGCGCCAGCAGAACAATGAACAGCGCGTTGAAGAACTGCGTCTGCCCCGCCGTCATCGTGAACAGGCCGAAGACCGAAAGATCGGTGTTGCGATCGGCGAACAGGGTCAGCGACGACCCCGCCTGTTCGAACAGGGTCCAGAAGACGACGTTGAACACGATCAACACGATCGCGGCGAGCATCATCTGGAACTCGACCTTGTTGCCAGCCTTCAGCGCCCATAGCGGGATCGCGATCACCGCGATCAGGAAGGTCGTGAACAGCACCTTGCCCATCAGCGGCAGCGCCAGCAGATAGCCGACAATGCCCGATCCGTCGGTCGGCGGCGCGGCGTTCATCAGATTGGTGAACAGGAACCACGCGACCGGAACAGCGAGGACCGCACCGACATAGATGACGAGGCGACGATCGGGCGCGCCCGCGGGCGCATCGCCGAAGCCCGCAAGCTGCTTGCCCGAAAACTGGATCAGCGCCCAGCTGATCATCATGCCGACGGCAGCAAGGAAGAAGCCCGCCCACCAATCGATCGCGACCGCCAGGAACGGGCACAGAATCTGCGAGAACAGCGAACCCAGGTTGATGCCCATGTAGAAGATCGTGAAGCCCGCATCGCGGCGGCGATCCCCCGGCGCATAGAGCGCGCCCACGATCGTCGAAATGTTCGGTTTGAAGAAGCCGTTGCCCACCACGACCATCGACAAGCCGATCAGCAGGATCATCGTGAAGAAGGGGCTGCGTTCGGCCTCGGCCTTGAACCCGCCCTTGGGAATGCTGCGCGCGACGCTGCCGTCGGCGGCGAGCAGGTTCACCGAACCATCGTCCTGCCCCTTGATCGCAAGCTGGCGATCGCCGTCGACCACCGACTGCGCACCGCTTTCGGCCACGACGACCTCGTAACGCGTGCCCTCGATCATCGCGAAGGGCTTGGCGGTCGGCCCGCCGAAGCAGAGCGTCAGATAGCCGAGCGACATCAGGATCGCGCCGAACTTCACCGACTGTTTGGAGCCGAGATAGCGATCGGCGATCATGCCGCCGACCAGCGGGGTCAGATAGACGAGCGCGGTGAAGCCGCCATAGAGGCCGTTGGTCGTCTGATCGCTGAACAGGAAATGTTTGGTCAGGTAGAGCGCGAGCAGCGCCCGCATACCGTAGAAGCCGAAGCGTTCCATCGCCTCGGTCGTGAAAAGCCTGGCGAGTTGTCGGGGATGCCCGAACCAGGTTTTCTCGTCACTCGGATTGACATGCGAAATGTCGGGCTCACGCGGATTATCCGCGGTTGGCGTGTCGACCATGTAGACTCCCTATGTGCGCTCTGGCCTCCGTTCGGGGCGGCGCGTCTCATGGGGACCGCAAACTAGGCAGGTCGCGGCGCGCTGTGAAGCCGGTTGTTGCACAGAGCCGCCGCTGATAACGAGACGGCCATGTTCAACGACCTCTCCAGCACCGCTGCCCTGCTCGCCACCCGGCGCTCCGGCAAGGCGCGCGACCTCGCCGCCCCCGGCCCCGACGACGCGCAACTCCGCCAGATTTTGGAGGCCGCGATGCGCGTGCCCGATCATGGCAAGCTGGCGCCGTGGCGCTTCGTCGTGATCCCGCTGGATCAGCGGGACGCCTTCGCCGCGATGCTGCGCGCCGCCTATCTGAAGGCGAATCCGGGCGCCGGCCGCCTCGAACTCGAAGCGATGGACCAGTTCGCGCAGCAGGCGCCGGTGATGGTCGCGATCCTCTCGACCCCCGCCGCCGGCAGCAAGATTCCGGTGTGGGAGCAGGAGCTTTCGTCGGGCGCCGCCTGCATGAACATGCTGATCGCCGCGCATGCGCAGGGTTTCGCCGGCAACTGGCTGACGGCATGGCCCGCCTTCAACGAAGACGTGCTCGTCTCGCTCGGCGGCAAGCCCAATGATCGCATCGCCGGCTTCGTCTTCATCGGCACGCAGGTGAAGCCGCTCGAGGAGCGCCCCCGTCCGACCTATGAAGCTGTCGTTTCGACGTGGAAAGGCGGATAAGGATTGACGCGGCGTGCTGTGTTAGCACAGTGTGACGCCATGAGTTCGCAAGATCGCCCCGTCTATCTCCGCCTCCGCGACATCATCGCGGAATCGATTCTCGACGGGGTCTATGGCGATGGCGACGCTCTCCCCTCGGTCCGCGCCTTCGCGGCCCAGCACGGCGCCAACCCGCTGACGGCGGCCAAAGCCTATCAGGGTTTTCAGGACGAAGGCCTCGTCGTCGTCCGCCGCGGCGTCGGCATGTTCGTCGCCGAAGGCGCCAGTGAGCGTCTGCGCCGCGAAGCCCGCACCCAGTTCCTCGAAGACCAATGGCCCCGCGTCGTCGATCAGATGCGCCGCCTGCGCATCGAACCCGCCGACCTGCTCGACAAGGTCAACTGACGCTAAACGCGTCATCCCGGCACAGGCCGGGATCTCAGGCGCCTCCTGCTCGCCGCCTCTCTCCCTACCTCGTCATTGCGAGGAGCCGAAGGCGACGCGGCAATCCAGTCCGCACATGAGAATGTCGCGAACCTCGCCCAACTTGGGCCTGGAACGCCTCGCTACGCTCGCAATGACGAGTTGGCGGTGATAGCGCGTCCTCGATGACCACCCGCACCCTCCCCGCCACCGAAGACGCCATCGCCGAAGCCGCGCGCCTGATCGCCGCGGGTGCGATCGTCGCGGTGCCGACCGAGACCGTCTACGGCCTCGCGGGCGATGCGACCTCAGGCGAAGCCGTCGCCGCGATTTACACCGCCAAGGGACGCCCCAGCTTCAATCCGCTGATCGTCCACGTCGCCGATCGCGCAATGGCCGATCGGATCGCCACCTTCGGCCCGCTCGCCGATCGCCTCGCCGAGCACTTCTGGCCTGGCCCGCTCACGATGGTCCTGCCGCTGCGGGGCGGCGCGCCGATCGCCAGCCTCGTCACCGCCGGCCTCTCGACCGTCGCGATCCGCATGCCCGCGCATGAGGTCATGCTATCGCTAATCTCTGCCGTTGGCCGCCCCCTCGCCGCACCCTCCGCCAATGCCAGCGGATCGATCAGCCCGACCCGCGCCGAACATGTCGCCCGCACGCTCGGCGGCCGCCTTCCCCTCATCCTCGATGGCGGGCCGACCGAAGCCGGCGTCGAATCCACGATCGTCGCGGTCGAGAGCGACAGGCTCCGCCTGCTCCGCCCCGGCCCGATCACGGCCGAAATGCTGGCCGAATTCGCGCCCGTCGACACGGCCGAAAGCGGCGCGATCGAGGCGCCGGGCCAGCTCGCCAGCCACTATGCGCCCTCCAAGCCCGTCCGTCTGGGCGCGACCACCGCGAAAGACGGCGAATATCTGATCGGTTTCGGCCCGGTCGCGGGCGATGTCTCGCTGTCGCCCGCCGGCGATCTCCAGCAGGCCGCCGCGCGCCTGTTCGATCTGCTCCACGTCGCCGACGCATCGCCGGCCCCCGCTATCGCGGTCGCCCCCATCCCCCACGATGGCCTCGGCGCAGCAATCAACGACCGCCTGAACCGGGCCGCCGCACCCCGCCCTTGACATTGTTCTCTTTTTGTTCTATTAAACTCGGATGCCCTCCGCCCCACATCCCTCGTCATTGCGAGCGCAGCGAAGCAATCCAGGCCCGCAGAACAGAGCCTCGCGACCATCTCTAGTTCGGGCCTGGATTGCTTCGTCGCCTTCGGCTTCTCGCAATGACGACTACAGGTCGCGAATTCGCTATATCGAAAGCCACAAAGGCCGCGAAAGCCACGACGGTTGTGGCTTTCGCGGCTTTCGCCACGGCTGATACGCTGATGAAAACCGATCAGGCGGTCGCGGCGTTCTTCAACCGGTTCGCATAACTCTTACGGAATTTCATCAGCTTGGGCGCCACCACGGCGACGCAATAGCCGTTATTAGACCCTTCGCGGGCGAAATATTCCTGGTGATAGTCCTCGGCGACATACCAGGGCGCATCGGGCTCGATCGTGGTCACGATCGGGCCGCTCCAGTCGGTCTGCGCCCGCTCGATCGCGGCCCTGGCTTCGGCCTCCTGCTCGGGCGAATGCGGGAAGATCGCGCTGCGATATTGCGTGCCGACATCGTTGCCCTGCCGGTTCAGCTGGGTCGGATCGTGAACATGGAAGAAGATATCGAGCAGTTCGCCATAGCTGATCACATCCGGATCATAGGCAATCCGGATCGCCTCGGCATGGCCGGTGTCGCCGCCGCAGACCTGCTTGTAGGTCGGATCCGGCACATGCCCGCCGATATAACCGCTTTCGACCGAGTGAACCCCGATCACATCGTCATACACCGCCTCGACGCACCAGAAGCACCCGCCGGCCAGCGTCGCGATCTCTTCCGCCATCACCTGATCTCCTTTGATGCAGAAGATAGGTGATGGCGGAGCGGTTGCAATCAGGCTTCTTCTTCGAACGTCACCGCCACGTCGCCATTGGCCGACAGGCGCACCTTGTCGCCCTCGACACCGGCGACGAGGCCGCCCGAAATATAATGGTGGTGGCCCTTATGGCTCCCCTCGCCGCTGTCCTTCTTGGTCAGCTTGATGCGATCGCCGTCGACATGATCGACCGTGCCGACATGGACGCCATCGGCCCCGATGACTTCCATATGTTCCTTGATGCTCGAAAGATCGGCCATGCCTCGTCTCCTTGGGAAGGTGGAGACGCAGAAACGCGCGAGCAAAGAAAAAGCGCCAGAGGATCTGTAAGCCGGGTTCTGTCCACCGCCCGCGAAGGGCGGATGGGCGATCATTCCTCTAGGGCCGCGCTCGCACGCGGCCTCCAGCAATCAACCCGGACGACCGGGCGGAGTAGCCCATGCGCCGTCCCTATTCGATCTTGCTCCCGGTGGGGTTTACCATGCCGTTCCCGTTGCCGGGTCCGCGGTGCGCTTTTACCGCACCCTTTCGACCTGGCCGAGAGCCCGCCCCAAAAAGGAATGGGCCCGCTCGGTGGTCTGCTTTCTGTGGCACTGTCCCTGGGGTCGCCCCCGCCGGGCGTTACCCGGCACCGTCACTCCTTGGAGCCCGGACTTTCCTCCCCGGCGGCCATAAAGCCGCCGCGGCGATCGCCCGATCCTCTGGCGCCGGGCGGCTGTAGCGCCCGGTCGGCAGAGGTCAAGCTCTTAGGCCCGGCGGTGCTCGCCGCGCACGCGACGCACGGTGCCCGACGATGCGCGCATCACGACGCTCTCGGTCGTAATGCAGTCCTTGCGGACCTTGACGCCATCAAGGAACGAGCCGTCGGTCACGCCGGTCGCCGCGAAGATCGCGTCGCCCTTCACCAGATCGTCGAGGTCATAGATCCGGTCGAAATCGGTGACGCCCCACTTCTTGCCGCGCGCCTTTTCGTCATCGTTGCGGAAGATCAGGCGGCCCTGGAACTGGCCGCCGACGCACTTGAGCGCGGCCGCCGCCAGAACGCCTTCCGGCGCGCCGCCCGAACCCATGTAGATGTCGATCGTGGTGTCAGGGTTGGTGCAGGCGATCACGCCGGCCACGTCACCATCGGGGATCAGCACGACGCCGCAGCCGATCGAGCGCAGCTCGGCGATCAGCTTTTCGTGGCGCGGGCGATCGAGCACGCAGGCGATGATCTCGTTGGGCTTCACGCCCTTGGCCTTGGCCAGCGCCTCGACATTCTGCGTCGGCGTGTTCTTCAGGCTGACGATACCCTTTTCGTAGCCCGGCCCGATCGCCAGCTTGTCCATGTACGTATCGGGCGCGTTGAGCAGACCGCCCTCTTCGGCGATCGCGAGAACCGCGAGCGCGTTCGGGAACGCCTTGGCCGTCAGCGTGGTGCCTTCGAGCGGATCGAGCGCGATGTCGATCTTCGGGCCTTTGCCGGTGCCGACCTTCTCGCCGATGTAGAGCATCGGGGCTTCGTCGCGCTCGCCCTCGCCGATAACGACCGTGCCGTCGAAGTCGAGCGTGTTGAACGCGGCGCGCATCGCTTCGACCGCGACATGGTCGGCGGCCTTCTCGTCGCCACGGCCGACCAGCTTGGAGGCGGCTATGGCGGCGGCCTCGGTCACGCGCACCATTTCGAGAACAAGAACTCGATCGAGCGCGTTGCCTGCCTTACCCATAGCGAAAAGCCCCTTTAAACTGGCGTGGAAAGTCCGAGCGATTAGGACAGCATAGTTACATTGTCGAGAAGCGCGCGGCGCTTATTCTTCCAATATGTGCATGAGCATCGGTGAAGCGACGAGGCTCTGCGATCCTTCGAGCCGTTCGAGCGCCTGCATCACCGATTTTTCGGGTGCGACATGCGTGACGATCGCGATCAGCACATTGCCGTCGGCGGCGGCCCCGCGCTGGATCAGGCTTTCGATCGAAACCCCGGCATCCCGCATCGCCGCCGTGATTTCCGCCAACACGCCGGGGCGATCCGCCACGGTGAAACGCAGATAGACGCGGCCGCGACGATCATCGGCCGGCGCCGGTTCGGCGCGGGCGAGCGAAGCGACCGGCATCGCAAAGGCCGGTCCGGTTTCGCCGCGCGCGATATCGATCAGGTCGGCGACGACGGCCGATGCAGTCGGCCCCTCGCCAGCGCCACGTCCCTGGAAGAACAGGCGGCCAACGAAATTGCCGTGCGCCACGACCGCGTTGAGCGAACCCGAGACGTGCGCCAGCGGATGGCTGAGCGGCACGAGGCACGGATGGACGCGCTGAAACAGCCCCTTCACATCGGCATCCCCCTGCCCGACCAGGCGGATGCGGAAGCCGAGCGCGGCGGCTTCCTTGATGTCGGCGGCGATGACGTGGCGGATACCGGTGATCGCGACATTCTTGAAATCGACCGCGGTGCCGAAGGCGAGGCTCGCGAGGATCGCCAGCTTGTGCGCGGCGTCGACGCCGTCGATGTCAAAGCTGGGATCGGCTTCGGCATAGCCAAGACGCTGCGCTTCGGCGAGAACGTCGGCAAAGTCGCTGCCCTTCTCCTCCATCTCGGTCAGGATATAGTTGCAGGTGCCGTTGAGGATGCCGAAGACCTGCGCGATCTCATTGGCGGCCGCGCCCTCGCGCAGCCCCTTGATCACCGGAATGCCGCCCGCGACCGCCGCTTCATATTTCAGCGCGACGCCCTGCTGTTCGGCCAGGCCCGCCAGTTCGATGCCGTGATGCGCGATCATCGCCTTGTTCGCGGTGACGAAGGGCTTGCCTGCCGCCAGCGTCTCGCGCGCCAGCGTCAGCGCCGGGCCGTCCGAACCGCCGATCAGTTCGACCACCACGTCGATGTCCTGCGCATCCGCAAGCGTCGTCGCATCGTCGACCCAGGCGAAGCGCGACAGATCGATGCCGCGATCGCGCGTCCGATCCCGCGCCGTCACCGCGACGACCTCGATCGGCCGCCCCGCGCGCCGCTCGATCAGTTCGCGATTTTCGTCGAGCAGCTTAATCACGCCCCCGCCGACCGTACCGAGCCCTGCGAGCGCGACCTTGAGCGGTTGAGACATGCTTATGGAGCCTTTCTGCTTCGAATCTTCGGCGGCTTGTTAGGGCGAAGTCGCGGGAAAGGCCATGATGTCGGCGCGCAATCGTCATTCCGGCATCACAATGTCTTATTTTCAACCACTTGGACGTAACGATAGGAACGTCGAATATCTCGGATCGTTCTGTTTGTGTCCCTTGCGGACGATCACAGGAGAGAATGTCATGGGCGAGAATCGCCAGAGCGGCATGGACCGCGATCCGAACAACCAGAACCGCCAGCAGGAGCAGCACCGCGAAGGCTCGCTCGACAAGCAGCAGCAGGCCCAGCGCCAGCAGCAAGGCGGCCAGGACAGAGGTCAGCAATCGGACCAGTCCGATCAGGATCGCAATCGGCAGGATCGCGACCAGCAGCGCTGATCCACGTCGATTGATGACGCCAGAGATGGGGATCGCTTGGCGGTCCCCATTTTGCTGTGCGCACTTTCCTCCAAAACCAATTCGCGTCATCACCCGTAACTGATCGGGGTGGTTCTGAAACATGCGGGGGATAATGCGTCTGACGTTGATCGGGCTGGCAGTGCTGGTCGTGGGCGTGCTCATCGCGGGCGCATGCTCGCCGCTCAAAACCTTCGATGCGGTTCTGCCCAAGGACAGCAGCAGTCGCGAGATCGCGGCCGACATTCCCTATGGCGAAGGCGCGCGCCGCACGCTCGACATCTACGCCCCGCGCGACATGGTTGCCGGCAAGCCGAAACCGGTGATCTTCTTCGTCTATGGCGGTTCGTGGGCGAACGGCACCAAGGATGGCTATGCCTTCGTCGGCCGTGCGCTTGCCGCATCGGGGTTCGTCGTTGTGATCGCCGATTATCGGCTGGTTCCCGAAGTCCACTTCCCCGGCTTCCTGCAGGATTGCGCCGCCGCCTTCCATTGGACCGTCGCGAACATCGCCCGCTATGGCGGCGATCCGAACCGGATCGTGCTGAGCGGCCATTCGGCGGGCGCGTATAATGCCGCGATGCTCGCGCTCGATCCGCAATGGCTGGGCGCCGATCGCGCGGCGGTGAAGGGCTTCGTAGGGCTGGCCGGCCCCTATGACTTCCTGCCGTTCGAAGGGCCGATCCCGGTCAAGACCTTCGGCCAATGGCCCCGCCCGGACGAGACGCAGCCGATCCACTACGCCTCCGCCTCCGCGCCGCCGATGCTGCTGCTCCACGGATCGAAGGACGACACCGTCTGGCCGAAGAATTCGATCAACCTCGATCGCCGCCTGCGCGAACTGGGCGCGCAATCGGAACTCAAGGTTTATGAGGGCACCGGCCATGTCGGGATCGTGACCGCACTGGCCAAACCGTTCCGCGGCAATGCGCCCAGCCTCGCCGACGTCACCGCCTTCGCGCACCGCGTGGCCGGGGAATGATCAGCGACGGCGGAGCGCGGTCACCTCGATCTCGATCTTCATCTCGGGCTTGATCAGTCCGGCGACCAGACACGTCGCCGCCGGCCGTATCTCGCCGAACGCATCGCCCAGCACCGGCACCACCGCGTCCCAATAGGATGCGTCGGTGATGTAATAGGTCGCGCGCACCACATCCGTCAGCGCGAAGCCGCCTTCGGCCAGTGCGGCCGCAATCACCGCAATCGCATTGCGCGCCTGATCGGCCACATCGTCCGGCATGACGCGGGTTTCGGGATCATAGCCGGTCGTCCCCGCCACAAACGCCCAGTCTCCGTCGATCAGTGCACGGCTATAGCCCGCCTGCTTTT
The DNA here is from genome assembly GCF_004005865.1 of Sphingomonas crocodyli. NCBI lineage: Bacteria > Pseudomonadati > Pseudomonadota > Alphaproteobacteria > Sphingomonadales > Sphingomonadaceae > Sphingomonas > Sphingomonas crocodyli. The sequence continues at coordinate 2,044,261 of NZ_SACN01000001.1, read as the reverse complement.
CGAAGGGTGAGCCGGACGAAATCAGGCGACGGGTCATCAGTTACTCCCGGAAAGAGACGATTCGATTGCGACACCGCTTAACTTACGATGTGGCGGGAACAATCCCGATTGAGTAGCGCGCGATGCGTATTATGAATGGCGCAGTAAGTTGGGGGCTGCACAAACCGGCGTGTCGACCGATTTCTTCATTTTGACGATCCTGCTGATGGTCAACGCGTTGGTGGCGACGGCGCTGTTGCTCGCCGCGCGCAGCCTTGGTCAGCCGCTGGTCGCGCGGCTGCTTGCGGCGGCCTTCGGCTGCAACGTCGTAATGTACATCGTCGACGTGCTCTACATCGCGATGTTCCGCGACAGCCTGGCGATGTTCTGCCTGCTCAATGTTCTGGCGACGCTCGGCACGATGTTCGCGGCCGCCGCGATGCGCGTGCGCGTGGGATTGCCGCCCAAATTGTGGATCTATGCGGCGGCGCAGGTGCTGACGCTGGCGCTCACCCTCTATTTCTGGGTGATCGATCCGAACAAGGGCGCGCGCGGCGCGATCGTCCCGCTGATGGCGTCGGCCATGATCATCTGGGGCACGCTCGCCATGTGGCGGCCGGGGCGCAAGCTGTTGCTGGGCGAAAGGCCGATGATCGTGACCAGCCTGGCGATGGTGACGACCGAGAGCATCGGCGGCATCGCGCTGGCGCTGCGCGGGCGCGAGCCGGACGCCTTCCTCGAGAACGTCTATATGTTCGTGGTGTTCATCGGCCTGCCGGCGATGACGGTCGCGCTGGGCATGTTCGCGCTCTACCTGCTGGCCAGCGACCTTGCCGACAAGCTCCGCCGCACCGCCGAGACGGACTCGCTGACCGGCGCGCCCAATCGGCGCGCGATCGAGGCGACCGGCCGCCGCGTCATCACCGAATCCGCCACCACCGGCAGGCCGCTCTGCGCGGCGCTCTGCGATCTCGACCAGTTCAAATATATCAACGATCGCTTCGGCCACGCGCTGGGCGACGAGGTGTTGTGCAGCATCTCATTGCTGTTCGAACGGCACGGTGCAAAGCCACTTCACGGGCGCTATGGCGGCGAGGAATTTCTGCTGTTTTTCCCCAATCGCACCCTGATCGAGGTGCATGACGAGGTCGAAAACCTTCGGCGCGACGTGATGGCGATCGCGATCGCGGGCCTGCCGATCCAGATCACGGCCAGCTTCGGCCTGACCCAGCTAACCCCGATCGACACGCTCGCGACTTTGATCAAGCGCGCCGATCAGGCGCTCTACGCCTCCAAGCAGGCCGGCCGTAACCGCACGACGATCGCCGAACCGGCCGCTGCCCGCCCGCGTCAGGAGTTCGCCAGCTCGCGCGCGTAATTGTCGGGCTTGAAGCCGACGATCAGCTTGCCGTCGGCATCCAGAACCGGACGCTTGATCATCGAAGGCTGCGCCACCATCAGCGCGATCGCCTTGTCGCGATCGATCCCGGCCTTGTCGGCATCGGGCAGCTTCTTGAAGGTCGTACCCGCCTTGTTAAGCAGCACTTCCCAGCCCACGACATCAGCCCAACGACCTAGCGTCGCGGCGTCGATGCCCGACGCCTTATAGTCGTGAAAGTCATAGGCCTTGCCCTGATCGGCGAGCCAATCGCGCGCCTTCTTGATCGTGTCGCAATTCTTGATGCCGTACATGGTGATGGTCATGGGCGTCCTCTCGCAGTCGCCGCCTTCAGACACGAGAAAGGCCGCCGCTGCAATCGCAACGACGGCCTTTTGCTCGGATGAAGAAGCTTAGAATTCGACGCTGAGATCGAGCCCGAAGCTGCGCCGCTCGACAAAGGTGCCGCCCGCCGAAATGCCGTAGAAGGCGAGGTAGGACAGGCCGTGCTTCTCATCGAACATGTTGCGGACGTAGCCCGAGATGCGCCCCTTCGTGCCGCCGATCGGAATATCGACCAGCGAGATGCGCGCATTGGCCAGCCAGAATCCGCCCAGACGCCCGTTCTTCACCAGCAGATCGGTGTAGGTCTGCGTGCTCGTCGCGACGTCCGCCGCCGTTGCGGTCGGCAGGCCGTAAAGCGCCAGCAGTTCGCGCGGCAAGCCCAGCGCCGGGGTCGTCGGGATGGTCTGGGCTTCGTAGTGCGAGCGGTAGTTCGCATCGAGGCGGATCGAGAGATAGGCGTCACCGATGATCGGCTGCGTATCGTACTGGACCGAACCCTGCAGCGTCCACTCAGGCGCGATCGGCTTGGCGGGCGCGACACCTGCGAAGGGCGAGGCGAAGGTCTGCTTGGCATAACCGACGCTGCCGTTGAGCGTCAGCCCGTCGAGCGGTGCGGCGGTCAGTTCGGCCTCGAAGCCCTTCACCTTGGCCGAGCCGAGGTTGAGCAACTGCGTGGCCGTCACGTTCGTGATGGCGGTCTGACCGGGCAGGACAACCGGAATCGGCGACGTGCGGTTGAACTGCGAGTTCTTGCTCGACTGATAGAAAGCCGCGGTGTTGAAGCGGACCTTGCGATCGAACAGTTCCGACTTGAAGCCGATTTCGCCGGCCTTGGTCGTTTCCGGTTCGAACGGCACGTTGCGGATCGCGCCACCGGCCAGATAGGCGGTCGCATAACGCGCATAGATGTTGGCATCGCGCGAGAAGTGATAGGTGATCGTGCCGTCGTACGTGAACTTGTCGAACTTCTGCCGCAGGAAGGCCGACACCTGCTGACGGCCCGGCTGCACCAGCGGATCGGCATCGAGGAAGTTCGCCATGAACTGCGGGATATCACCCGTCTTCTCATCCTTGGTGTAGCGGCCGCCGAGCACGATATCGACCTTCTCGACCGGCTTGACCGTCAGGCGCCCGAAGATCGCCTTCGATTCCGACGTCGAGTGGTTGTAATCGCCCGCCAGCGTCGAACCGATGCCCCAGTTGTTCAGGCCGCCATTGGGCTGGATAACCGGGATACCGTTGGTGCCGTTGAGCGCGGCGATGATGCCGCCCGGCGAGGTCGCGTTGGCGTTCGAACCGAACTGATAGGCGAACCCCTTCTCCTTGAAATAGTAGAGGCCGACCAAATAATCGAGCCATTCGGTCGCGCTGCCGAAGCCCTGCAATTCCTGCGAGAACTGGCGCTGCTCCTGCCCCTGGAAGGCATAGCCGAGCGGGAACAGGGTATTCTGGCCGGCGGGGAAGCGCGACGCGGGATAGAGCGCCGGGTTCACCGCAGTCAGGAACTCGTTCATCAGCGTGAACTGGCCACCGTCGCCATTCTGCTGCACCTGGGTCTTGAGGTTGCGATAGGCCGTGATGCTCTTCACGGTCAGATAATCCGCCGCTTCATAGTTGAGCGTCAGATTGTGGCCGTAGGAGCGGATCAGCGCCGGCGCGGTATAAGGCTCCGCCTTGGCGCCCGGACGGCGGAAGCCGAGCGAGAAGTCCTGCGCGCCGACCGAGTCGAAATTACCGCGAATGCCACCGACATTGGTGATCGTGCCGGGGCGCGAGATAACGCCGTTGGTGAAGCCCGGCGTGGTGATTGCGCCCGCGCCGCACTGGTTCACGCTGCCGCCCAGCGCGATCGCCGCCGCCACGCAGCTGCCGCCGCGCGAATAGCCCTGAATGTTCTGGGTCGCGTTGGCTTCGAGTTGGTGGTTGTAATCGAACTTGTAATCGGCGGTCAGGCCGTCGATCCCTTCGTAGCGCGCGGCCACGAACACGTTGTCGCTGTTCAGATAACCGAAGCTGCTCGCCGCCTTCTTCGGGGTGTAGGCGAAGTTGAACGCATCGCTCGCCGGCGTGGTGGCCGTCGCGGCGACCGCCGGAACGCTGATGTTCACCGGGCCGGGACGGAAGCCCGCAGCACGGTTCTTGAAATCCCCTTCGCGCTCGTCATGCATATAGCTGACCCGCAGCGAGAGGCCGTTGAACTCGGGGAAGTCGACCGTCGCGCGATAGCGGCGGCGATCGCGGCTGCCGAGGCCGGCTTCCAGCGTGGCACCGAACTTGCCGGTCGGGTTCGCGGTCACGATGTTGATCGAGCCTGCGGTCACGTTACGACCGAACAAAGTGCCCTGCGGACCTTTAAGCACTTCGATGCGCGAGATATCGGGCAGGTTGAAGCTCTGCCCCTGCGAACGCGCCAGATAGACGCCGTCGAGATAGACGCCGACGCGGCTGTCCAGGCCGATGCGCGGCAGGCTCTGCCCGTTGACGCCGCGGATCGCGACCTGTCCGCCGCCGGGGATCGAAGTCTTGCCGGTGATCAGGTTCGGCACCGACGCGCCCAGATCCTGCACCTGGCTGATCCGGTTGTCGTTCAGCGTCTTGGCGTTCATCGCCGTGATCGACAGCGGCACGTCCTGCAGGCGTTCCTCAACGCGACGCGCGGTGACGACGATGTCCTGCAGGCCGCCCTGCGGCGCTTCCTCGGCCGCCGGCTCGACGGCGGCGTCCTGCGCGAAAGCGGGAATGCTCAAGCTCGTCGCCAGCGCCATCGCGGAGACGCGCGCAACCTGAAGCTGAATCGAAAATTTGCCCATGAAACCCTCTCAAAACCAGATGAAGTCTCGCCTGTGCCGGCGATGTTGCGCGCCTGAATCGACGCTTCACAGGGATGGGACGCGCTGGGACAGCCGCCCGCGCCGATCGTCATCTCTCTCCAGAACCCGGGTATTTTCCCGGCTTTTCACCGCTTGGGCGGCAGGCGCGCTGCTATGACGAAGCCGTGACGGAGCGACCAACGACTTTTGGGAACCGGGTTAAACGCATTTTTGCATCACGCACCGCACAAATGGCGATAGCGGTCAGACGAGGATTTCGATGCTCGTTCCGTCCGGGCCGCTATGGCGCAGCGCGACGGTGCCGCGATGCGCGGTGACGATGCGTCGGACCAGGCTCAGGCCCACGCCGGTTCCGGTCGGCTTGGTCGTGAAGAAGGGCAGGAAGATGTCGTTCGTCAGGTCGGGCGGAATGCCCCGTCCGTTGTCGCCCACCGTGATCGCGATGCCGGCCGCGCCGCGCGCGATGGTCAATCCGATCTGCGGCGATCGCCCGGCGCCGGCAGCCGCCTCGGCGCCGTTCTTCATCAGATTGAGCACCGCCTGCGCCATCAGATCGGGATCGAGATCGAGCATCAGATCGTCGGGCGCGACCGACACTTTGAGCCCCGCCCCCTCGCCTTCGGGCGTCGCCGCGAACAGCCGCCCCATCTCCTCCGCCCAGCCCTTCGCGGCGAAGCGGCGCGGATGGATGACCGGCGATCGGATGAAGGCGCGATAGCCCTCGACGAAGTGCATGATCCCTTCGGACCGGCGCGCCACCGTCTCGATCGCCATGCGCGCATCGGCCAGATCGGCGGGCGCATCGGCCATCAGCGACGCGGCCGACCGCGCGAGCGACGTCACCGGGGTCATCGAGTTCATGATCTCATGCGTCAGCACGCGGACCAGATCGGCCTGCGCGCTCATTTCGACCGCATCGATCTCGCTGTGAAGCGGCTGGATCGCCAGCAGGCGCAGCGGCCGGCCGAGGCGGTGGAGCGGGGTCGCAAGCATCGACGCCCGCTGCGGCCTACCATCGATCGACACGATCCCAAGCCGCCGCCCCCGGCCGTGCAGGGCCGCCACCAGATCGTCGCCGAAGCCCGCAAAATCCTCGATCCGGACGGCGTCGGTGTGGAACAGCTTGCGCGCCGCGCGATTGACCAGCTCGACCCGATCCTCGTCGATCACCAACAACGCGACCGGCGCCTCGTCGACCAGGGCCGCGTGAAATCGCCCCGCATCGGTCGCCGCGGCGCGTTCGTCGCGCAGGGTGCGGATCGCGGAGTCCAGCTGGCGGCCCAATATCTCGAAGCCCCCGCCCCTCCGCCCGGTCGAAAAGCCCTGCGAAAGATCGCCGTGCATCAGCGCTTGCACGAAGCGCGCGACCTCGACATTTGTGCGGCGGACATAGGCCCACAGGCTGGCCACCGCCGCGACCAGCAGGAGCGCCGAGAGGATCGCGGTCGCCGCCAGCGACTGCGACAGGCTGCCCACCAGTGCGAACATCGTCGCACCGATCGCACCGAGCCGCAGCGCGACCCCGGCCGAGAAGCTGCGATCAAAGCCCATGCTTTTCCATGCGCCGATAGAGCGAACCGCGCGTCAGGCCGAGATCGGTCGCGGCGGCCGAGATATTGTAAGCGTGCTTCTTCAGCGCGCGCTCGATCATCTGGCGCTCGGCGCGCTCCAGGTTGAAATCGCCCGTCTCGGCCGAAATGGTCTCGGGCGCGATGCGGACAGGCGTCGCCCCGCGCGCCAACGGAAAGTCGGCCAGTTCATAGGCATCGCCCTGCGCGAGAATGACCGCACGTTCGGCGGCATGGCGCAACGCGCGAACATTGCCCGGCCAAGCATGCTCCTGCAGCGCCACGATCAGATCGGACGGCAGTTCGCGCTCGGGCGCATCGTAGCGACGCCGATAAATGTCGATGAAGTGCGCGAGCAGCAGCGGGATATCCTCACGCCGATCGCGCAGCGGCGGCAGGTGGATTTCGACCGTGTTGAGCCGGAACAGCAGATCCGCGCGAAAGGCGCGTTCGTCGGTCAGCCTGTCGGGCGCGACATTGGTGGCGGAAACAACGCGCACGTCGATCGGCACCGGCCGGTTCGCGCCCACCGGCGTCACCTGCCGCTGTTCGAGCGCGGTGAGCAATTTGGGTTGGAGATGGAGCGGCAGATTGCCGATTTCGTCGAGGAACAAGGTGCCGCCATCGGCCGCCTGCAGCCGCCCGACCCGATCGGCGCGTGCATCGGTGAAGGCGCCCTTCACATGGCCGAACAGCTCGCTGTCGATCAGGTTTTCGGTCACGGCCCCCATATCGACCGAGACCATCGCGGCCGACGCACGGCGCGAGCGATTGTGGATTTCGCGCGCGACCAGTTCCTTGCCGGTCCCGTTCTCGCCCAGGATCAGCACATTCGCCTCGGTCGGCGCCGCGCGCTCGATCAGCGAATGGACATGCCGCATCGCGGGCGACGTGCCGAGCAGAGGCGTTGCCGTCGCCGCCGCGCTCAAGGTCGCGACCTTCGCGCGTTCGACCCCGGTGGCACGGCGCGAACGGCGCAGGCGCGCGGCGGTGCTGACCGTGGCGACCAGACGTTCGTTGAGCCACGGCTTCGATACGAAATCGGTCGCGCCACGCTTCATCGCCTCGACCGCCATCTGCACCCCGGCATGCGCGGTGATCAGGACGACCACAGCATCGGGATCGGCCTTCACGATCCGATCGAGCCACAGAAAGCCTTCGCTCCCATCGGTCGCCCCGCGCGCGAAATTGGCGTCGAGCAGGACGACGTCGGGCGATCGTTGGGCGATGAGGCGCAGCCCCTCTTCCGGCACCGGCGTCGTCAGCACCTCGGTAAAATGGTCGCGCAGCGCCAGGCGCGCGGCGAGCAGGATATCCTGATCGTCGTCGATCACCACCGCCAGATCGAACCGGCCATTCGCCATCAATTCCCCCATATCCCCAGCATGTCCGATTTCGGACAGTCGCGAAAGGACGACTGTTCGCTTTCGGACAAATCAACTGTCCGGAAACGGACAGCACAGGCGAGCGCAGTTCGACGAAAGGCTTATGCCGCCTGACCAGCAGCAAGTGGCACGCCGTTTGCGTAACAATCGGCATGACCGTTCTCCGCATGAAATCCGAACCGCAGAGCAGCGCCCCGACCGGCGGCAGCATGGATCGCGTGATCGAAAAGCGTGGGCTTTCGACGCGCACCAAAATCATCGCCGGCGGCGTGGCCGCGCTCCTGCTACTGATCGCCGCGTGGTGGTTCGCGCCGCGCGGGGAAAGCCAGACGGTCGATGCGACCCGTCTCACCATATCCGACGTGAAGATGGGTACGTTCGACGATTTCCTGCCGTTGCGGGGCCGCGTGACCCCGCTCCTCACCGTCTATCTCGACGCTGTCGAAGGCGGCCGGGTCGAAAAGATCCTGGTCGAGGATGGGGCGACCGTGGCGAAGGGGCAGCTTCTCGCCGAACTCTCGAACGCCGATCTCCAACTCTCCACGCTGGCGCGCGAAACCGAAGTCGCCGAGCAGCTCAACAATCTGCGCACGACCGAACTCAATCTGTCGCGCAACCGGCTGGAGAATGAGCGCAACCTGATCCAGGCGGATCTCGACGCCAATAAGGCGAAGCGCCAGTACGAGATCCAGCGCCCGCTGGCCGACAAGGGCTTCGTTGCGGGCCGCACCTTCCGCGACACGACCGACGATTATCAATATCAGCTCAAGCGCGGCCGCGTGCTGCGCGAGGCGCAGGCGACCGACGAGCGGCTTCAGACAAGCCAGCTCGCGCAGCTTCGCGCCACCGCCAACTCGCTCCAGTCCGCGCTCGCCATCGCCCGCGCCAACCTCGATCAGCTGAAGCTGCGCGCGCCGGTCTCCGGCCAGCTCACTGCCTTCTCGATCCAGGTCGGCCAGTCGATGAGCCGCGGCGAGCGGATCGGGCAGATCGACAGCCCCGGCCGCACCAAGATCGTCGCGGGCGTCGACGAATTCTATCTCGGCCGGGTCGAACCCGGCCAGATCGCCACGATCGAGCGCGACGGCAAGCCGTATCGGATGAAGGTCGCCAAGATCTATCCGCAGGTGAAGAATGGCGAGTTCGAGGTCGACCTGTGGTTCCTGGGCGCCGAGCCTGAGGGCATGCAGCGCGGCCAGACGATCCAGACCCGGCTGACGCTGGGCGATCCGGTTCGCGCCCGCCTGATCCCCAATGGCAGCTTCTATAACGACACCGGCGGCAGCTGGGTGTTCGTGGTGGCGCCCGACGGCAAGAGCGCGGTGCGCCGCAACGTCCGCCTTGGCCGCCGCAATTCCGATTTCATCGAGGTGCTCGACGGGCTCGATCCCGGCGAGAAGGTGATCACCTCCTCCTATTCCGGCCTCGTCGACAAGACCGGCCTCGACATCAAGCGCGACTGAGAAGGACCGAACCCATGCTGACGCTGCGCAACCTTTCCCGCACCTACCGCACCGACACGGTCGAAACGACCGCGCTCGACGCGATCGATCTCGATATCGCCGCGGGCGAGTTCGTGGCGATCATGGGGCCTTCGGGCTGCGGCAAATCGACCCTGCTCAATATCCTGGGCCTGCTCGACAGCCCCAGCGGCGGTTCGTACCTGTTCCATGATCAGGAGGTCGCCGGCCTGCCCGAGGCGAAGCTGGCCGATGTCCGCAAGCGCCATGTCGGCTTCATCTTCCAGAGCTTCAATCTGGTCGACGAGCTGACGGTGCGCGAGAATATCGAGCTTGCCCTGCTCTACCACGGCATCTCGGCCGGTGATCGGCGCAAGCGCGTCGCCGCCGCGATGGACCGCGTCGGCATCGCCCACCGCGCCGATCACCGGCCCAGCCAGTTGTCGGGCGGCCAGCAGCAGCGCGTCGCCGTCGCCCGCGCGGTCGTCGGCAAGCCCGATCTGATCCTGGCCGACGAACCGACCGGCAACCTCGACACCCAGCATGGTGAGGAGGTGATGGGCATGCTCCAGGCGCTCAACCGCGACGGGGCGACGATCGTGATGGTCACGCACTCGCCCGCCCACGCCGATTATGCGAGCCGCGTCGTCAACATGCTCGACGGCCGAATTTTGGTGGAGCGCCGTAGGGCGGCGTGAGGACTCCCCATCCCGTCATCCCGGCGGAGGCCGGGATCTCAGGAGGTGGGGAGATGAACTAGCGGCAAGAGCCTCCTGAGATCCCGGCCTCCGCCGGGATGACGAGGAGGGAGGATCAAGGGGACAGCCCAATGTGGCGCAACTATCTGACCGTCGGCATCCGGGCGCTCGCAAAGAGCCGCGCTTATGCCTTCATCAACATATTGGGTCTGGCGATCGGCATGGCCGCGTGCCTGATGATCCTGCTCTTCGTCCGCTACGAGCTGACCTATGATGCGACGCTGCCGGGCGCGGAAAACGCCTATCAGTTCCAGTCGCATTACAAGTCGCCCGAAACGGGCAATGAGATGAACCTGCAGATGACGGCCTATGTCGCCGGTCAGCGGCTGAAGAAGGATTTCCCGCAGGTCGACAAGCTCGTTTACGCGCTGTCTGCCAGCCCGATCGTGACGAAGGACGGACAGGCGACGCCCAGCGACGACGTGCTGCTGGTCGACGGCAATCTGTTCGATGTGCTCCAATTCCCGTTCTTGCGCGGCAATCCCGCGACCGCGCTGCAATCGGCCGGATCGCTGGTCGTCACCGAAAGCGAGGCGATCAAGCGGTTCGGTACCGTCGACGCGCTGGGCAAGACGCTGACGATGGGCGCGCGCGGCCGCACCTTCGATTATCGCGTCACCGGCGTGACGGCAGACACGCCGAAGAACAGCGCGATCAAGTTCAACATGGTCGGCCGGATCGATCCGAACAGCTATTTCGCCGACATCCCCGAATTCCTCGACAGCTGGGGCTGGCAATCGGGCTGGGTGTTCGTGACGCTGCGTCCCGGCGCCAACCCTGCCGCGATCCGGTCGCAGCTTCCCGCCTGGGAGAAGCGCAACATTCCGGACGAGACGATCGCCGGGCTGCGCACCAATGCGGGCGACGATCAGGACTGGCACCTCGTCAACGTCCGCGACATCCATCTGGGCAAGGCGCAGGGCGGATCGATGACGCCGGGCAACGACCGGCGCACCGTCTATACCTTCGCGGTGATCGCGGTGCTGATCCTGGCGATGGCCTGCGTCAACTTCACCAACCTGGCCACCGCCCGCGCCGGACAACGCGCCCGCGAAGTCGCGCTGCGCAAGGTGCTGGGCGCGAGCCGCAAGCAGCTGATCGCGCAGTTCCTGACCGAATCCGTGCTGATGTCGGCGATCGCGATGCTGGTCGCGCTGGCGATGGTCGAACTCAGCCTGCCGTGGTTCGCCGCCTTCCTGAAGGCCGATCTGGCGCTACATTACTGGGGCGTGGATGGCGTTCTGCTGCCGATGATCCTGCTCGTGCTGGTCGTCGGCCTTGCGGGCGGCCTCTACCCCGCGTTCATCCTGTCGGGTTTCCAGCCCGCACGTGTGCTGAAGGCGAACAAGTCGAGCGCGGATGCGAGCGGCTCGGGCCGGCTGCGTTCGGTGCTGGTGATCGGCCAGTTCGCGGTATCGATCGGCCTGATCGTCTGCACCGCCGTCATCTACGCGCAGACCGTCTATGCGCAGACGGTCGATCCCGGCTTCAAGCGCGACGGCATCCTGCAGATCGACAATGCCGGCCGCATCCGCGATCACGCCGCGCGCCGATCGCTGGTCGACGAGATCAAGCGCGTCGACGGCGTCCTCGCCGCCGCCACGACATCGATCGGCGTCAACACCCGCAACAGCAGCAATCGCGGCTTCCAGGTCGAAGGGCGCAACGAGTCGATCCTGATCGGTACCTATGCGATCGATCCGGACTTCTTCGCGACGATGGGCCTGCGCAAGGTCGCGGGGCGCCTGCTCGATCGCAACCGCGCGATGGACGACGCGACCCTGCCCTTCCCCTCGCAGCCCGAGGCGGATGCGGCGCTCAACCGGCGCGGCCTCAACGTCGTGATGAACGAACTGGCGCTCAAACGGCTGGGCTTCGCCGATCCGCAGGCTGCGATCGGCAAGACGGTCAAGACGTCGATGGTCGACACCAAATATGGCGCGACCCCGGTGACGATCGTGGGCGTGGTCAACGACACGCGCTTCCGTTCGGTGCGCACGCCGATGGAGCCGATGATGTTCTATCGCGACCAGGGCGGCGACGATTATGTCATCGTCCGCTACACCGGCGATCCCGCAGCGGTCCGCGCCCGGATCGAGCGGCTGTGGAAAAGCCGCCAGCCCGCCGTTCCATTCGAGGCGCAGTTCAGCGACGACATCATGACCCGCCTCTACGAAGCCGAGACGGCCCGCGCGCAGATCTTCGCATCCTTCGCGATCCTCGCGGTGATCGTCGGCTGCCTGGGCCTGTTCGGCCTCGCCAGCTTCACCGCCGAACGCCGCACCAAGGAGATCGGCATTCGCAAGGTGCTGGGCGCGCGGACGCGGGATATCGTCCAGTTGCTGGTGTGGCAGTTCAGCCGGCCGGTGTTGATCGCCAATCTGATCGCCTGGCCGGTCGCCTGGTGGGTGATGCGCGATTGGCTCAACACCTTCGACAGCCGGATCACGCTGACCCCGGTGCCGTTCGTCATCGCCGGCGCGATCGCGCTCGTCATCGCGATCGGCACCATATCGGCCCACGCCGTCCGCGTGGCGCGCGCCAACCCGATCCACGCGCTGCGATACGAGTAAGGAACGGGGCGTCGCCAGCGATGGCGGCGCCCTTCCTACGTCAGGGAAGCCGCGTCCACGTCTGGCTCTTGCACCCTACCCGGCCGATCAGGCAGCCGGTGCCGACCAACGTGTTCTCATCGACGACGCTGATCGTGCCCGACAAGGTCTTGCCGATATCGGGCACATGGACCTTGCCACGCCACTCGCCCTTCTTGTCTAGGCGGAACTCGCGGAACAGCTGCAACCCGATCAGCTCGGCCGTCCCGCCCCGGCGCGCATCCGCCTTGGCCTTGTCATTCGCCCAGACGACCGTGCCACACATATACTTGCCGCACCGCTCGGCTCGAACATGGACGCTGTTCTGCGGATTGCGCCAGATGCCGAACGAGCCGTCACCGACCGCGGCACCGGCGGGCTGCACCAGAAGGGGCGCTGCGATGACCGCGAGAGACAGCCTCGTCCACTTCATCGAACACCTCTCCACTGCGTCTGCACTGGCAAGATCGCACTGCTCGCGCTATATGACCAGATAGATAGTCAGGACCGTGATATGGACGCGATCAATCTGGCGGATGCCAAGGCCCATCTGAGCGAACTCGTCGATCGTGTCGAGGCAGGGGATTCGATCGACATCACCCGACGGGGCAAGCCAGTAGCTCGCCTCACCTCGGTGGACAAACCCCGCAAGGCGATCGACGTCGCCCTGCTCCAATCGCTCACGGCCACCATGCCTGTGCAGGACGATGGTGCTGCAAAGCTGGTACGCGCGATGCGGGATGGCGATCGTTACTGATGCTCTATATCGACACGTCGCTGATCGTTGCGGCGCTTTCCAATGAAGCGGCGACGCCACGCGTTCAGGCATGGCTGGCGCAACAGGATCCGGCCGAGCTTCTGATCAGCGACTGGACCATGACGGAGACATCCTCCGCCTTCGCCATCAAGCTGCGGACCCGGCAGATCGAGCTTGAGCACAGGGCCGCTGCGCTGGCCGCTTTCCACAAGCTGGTCGCCGACAGCCTGACCGTTCTGCCCGTTACCGGCGCGCATTTCAGGGCGGCGACGAAGTTCGTGGATCAGCACATGCTCGGGCTTCGCGCGGGCGACGCGCTGCATCTTGCCATCGCATCGGATCACGGCGCCACGGTCCACACGCTCGACCAACGGCTTGCGGACGCCGGCCCCGCACTGGGCGTGCCTACGCGCTTGCTTGGCTGATCACTCCCACTCGATCGTGCCGGGCGGCTTCGAGGTGTAGTCGTAAACGACGCGGTTGATGCCCTGCACCTCGTTGACGATGCGGGTCGCGCAGCGGGCGAGGAAGGCGGCGTCGAAGGGGTAGATGTCGGCGGTCATGCCGTCGGTGGAGGTGACGGCACGCAGCGCACAGACGCTGTCATAGGTGCGGTGATCGCCCATCACGCCGACGGTGCGGACGGGCAGCAGCACAGCGAACGCCTGCCAGATCGCGTCATAGAGGCCCGCGCGGCGGATCTCGTCGAGGTAGATGGCGTCGGCCTTGCGCAGGATGTCGCACCGCTCCTTGTTCACTTCGCCCGGAATGCGGATCGCGAGGCCCGGCCCGGGGAACGGGTGGCGGCCGACGAAGATGTCGGGCAGGCCCAGCTCGCGGCCCAGTTCGCGGACCTCGTCCTTGAACAGCTCGCGCAGCGGCTCGACCAGCTTCATGTTCATGCGTTCGGGCAGGCCACCGACATTGTGGTGGCTCTTGATCGTCACCGAAGGCCCGCCGGTGAAGCTGACGCTTTCGATCACGTCCGGATAGAGCGTGCCCTGCGCCAGGAAGTCGGCGCCGCCGATCTTCTTCGCTTCGGCTTCGAACACTTCGATGAAGGTCTTGCCGATGAACTTGCGCTTGGCCTCCGGATCGCTGACGCCGGCCAGGCCGTTGAGGAACAGCGTCTCGGCGTTCACATGGACCAGCGGGATGCCGTAATGCTCGCGGAACAGGCCGACGACCTGATCGGCCTCGCCCATGCGCATCAGGCCGTGATCGACGAACACGCAGGTCAGCTGATCGCCGATCGCCTCATGGATCAGCACGGCGGCGACCGCGCTGTCGACGCCGCCCGAAAGACCGCAGATCACGCGGCCGGAGCCGACCTGCTGGCGGATCTCGGCGATCTTGGTCGCGCGGAACTCGGCCATCGTCCAGTCGCCGGTAAGGCCGCAGACGTGGCGGGCGAAGTTGGCGATCAGCTTGGCGCCATCGGGGGTGTGGACGACTTCGGGGTGGAACTGGACGCCGTAGAAGCGGCGCTTTTCGTCCGAGGTGACCGCGAAGGGGGCGCCCTCCGACACCGCGATCGGGGAGAAGCCGGGCGGGAGCGCGTCGACCTTGTCGCCGTGGCTCATCCAGACCTGATGGCTCTCGCCTTCCTTCCACAGCCCATCGAACAGCGCCGATCGGCCGGTCACCTCAATGAAGGCGCGGCCGAACTCGCGACTGTCATGCCCCGGCGTCACCGAACCGCCGAGCTGCGCGCACATCGTCTGCTGGCCATAGCAGATGCCGAGGATGGGAATGCCCGCCTCGAAAAAGGCCTGCGGGGCGCGGGGGCTGCCGATATCGGCGACCGATGCGGGGCCGCCCGACAGGATGATGCCCTTCGGCTGGAGCCGTTCGAACGCGGCCTCGGCCTGGGTGAAGGGTGCGATCTCGCTATAGACGCCCGCTTCGCGCACGCGGCGTGCGATCAGCTGGGTCACCTGACTGCCGAAATCGACGATCAGGATGGATTCATGAGGCTGGCCGGCGGTGGGGCCAGACGGAACCGCGGGGAGCTGGGCTGTCATGGGGGGCCGATAAATGCGTGAGCCCGTCCTGTCCAGTATGCGCTGGCGCATCTTGCCGTATGCAATCGATGGGTCTAGTCGGGCGCGACTTTTTCGGACGCTTTTCAAGGAATGACGGTGACCGTGAACGATCCTGGCGCAACCGAAGATGTGGTGCGCGCCGTGCTCGCCGACGTGCTGGGCCTCGATCCCGCCCGCGTCGCCGCCTTCGATGCCGACACCCAGCTGTTCGGATCGCTGCCCGAACTCGATTCGATGGCGGTCGCCGGCCTGCTGACCGAACTTGAGGATCGGCTGGGCATCATCATCGACGACGATGAGGTCGACGGCGAAATGCTCGAGAGCTTCGGCGCGCTGGTGAGCTTTGCCGAGGCGAAAGTCGCGGCCTGACCGCCTCTCCTTTCGACCCGATTCGCAGCGTCACGCTGGGTCGAAAGTTGTCAAAGTTGTCACTACGTCATCGCGGGAACAGGCTCTGCGGAGTGAGTTTGATTATCACTCGCAACTGAGTGCGTGCCGTCTCACCCTGAGAAAGAGTAATGCGCGAGCGCGTTACGGCAGCTTATGTACTTCTTTTGTTCCCATTTGTCAAGCATATCGTCATCCCGGCGGAAGCCGGGATCTCTGGATGTTCGTTCGGCTAGCTTACGCCTGGATGCTCGCTGAGATCCCGGCCTCCGCCGGGATGACGGGAATGTACAGCCTCAGGCCGGTTCAACCTCGAAATCGGTCTCGGCCAGGAAACGTTCGGCGTCGAGCGCGGCCATGCAGCCGGTGCCGGCGGCGGTGACGGCCTGGCGGTAGATCTTGTCGGCAACGTCGCCGCAGCCGAACACGCCGGGCACGTTCGTCTTCGTGCCGCCCTTCTCCACGATCAGATAGCCGTCGCTGTCGAGCGCGAGGTGGCCACGGAACAGCTCGGTCGACGGATGGTGACCGATCGCGACGAAGCCGCCGTCGGTGGCGAGCACCGAAAGCTCGCCCGTCTGCGTGTCGCGCAGTTCGATGCCGACGAGGCCCTGCGAGGGATCGTCGCCGCCGATGAAGCGCACGGTTTCCTTGTTCCACAGCACGTTGACGTTCGGATGCTTGAACAGGCGATCCTGCAGGATCTTTTCGGCGCGCAGGCTGTCGCGGCGATGGATCAGGGTCACGTCCTGGCTGTGGTTGGTCAGATACAGCGCCTCTTCGACCGCGGTGTTACCGCCGCCGATCACCGCCACCTTCTTGCCGCGATAGAAGAAGCCGTCGCAGGTGGCGCAGGCCGAAACGCCCTTGCCGCCCAGTTCCTGCTCGCCCGGAATGCCGAGCCATTTGGCCTGCGCGCCCGTGGCGATCACCAAAGTGTCGCAGACATAGAGCGCGCCGCCATCGCCCTTCAGGCGGAACGGGCGCTCGGACAGGTCGACATCGACGATCGTGTCCCACACCATCGTTGCGCCGACATGTTCGGCCTGCGCCTGCATTTCCTGCATCAGCCACGGGCCCTGGATCACGTCGCGAAAGCCGGGATAGTTTTCGACGTCGGTGGTGATCGTCAGCTGGCCGCCGGGCTGGATGCCCTGCACCACGATCGGCGCAAGCCCCGCGCGCGCGCCGTAGATCGCCGCCGAAAGCCCCGCCGGCCCCGAACCGAGGACAAGCATGCGGGTGGAATGCGTGGCGGCCATATCGTCAAATGCTCCTGTGCGAATCTTGTCTGGCAGATAGGAAGTCGCAGGGGCGCTTGGCAACCGGCGCGCCTTTACTCGACTTTAGTATAATCGCTTTAGGGCGGCCTATATGGACTATCGCCCCATCCGCCTCAGCATCGACAAGCCGCGTCGTCGCACGCCGATCAAATTCGCGCTGATGACGTGCCTTGTCGCCGTCGGCGTCGGCATGACATGGCCGGAATTCAAGGACAGCCCGGTGCTGAAGGCCGCGATCGAGCGCGCGGCGGACAACAAGCTGCGCGATCATTTCCGCACCACCGTCGATCATGTGACGGCGACGCTGCGGGGGCGGTGAGGCCGCAAATGGGGAGCCGCCCTGCTCTCCCCACCTCGTCATTGCGAGCGTAGCGAAGCAATCCAGGCCCGCATGGGAGAGGCTCGCGACCCCACTCTCGTGCGGGCCTGGATTGCTTCGTCGCCTTCGGCTTCTCGCAATGACGAGTGGGGAGGTTCAGGCGCTCCAGCTGCCGTCGAGCAGCTTGATGATCGCCGAAAAGTCCTTCGATGCGCCGCCGAGATTGGCGAAGGCCTGATAGAGCGCCTCGGCATTCGCGCCCATCGGCACCGAAGCGCCGGCATCCTGCGCCGCGCCGATGGCGAGCTTCAGATCCTTGAGCATCAAAGCGGAGGCGAAGCCGCCTTCATAGCCGCGATCGGCGGGCGTTTCCGGGCCGACGCCGGGAACCGGACAATAGCTGGTCATCGACCAGCTCTGCCCGCTCGCCTGCGATGAGATGTCGTAAAAGGTCTGGAGATCGAGGCCGAGCTTGGCCGCGAGCGTGAACGCCTCGCACGTCGCGATCATCGTCGCGCCCAGCAGCATGTTGTTCGCGATCTTGGC
Organism: Sphingomonas crocodyli; assembly: GCF_004005865.1. Lineage (NCBI taxonomy): Bacteria > Pseudomonadati > Pseudomonadota > Alphaproteobacteria > Sphingomonadales > Sphingomonadaceae > Sphingomonas > Sphingomonas crocodyli. The sequence continues at coordinate 2,026,629 of NZ_SACN01000001.1, read as the reverse complement.
CGCCTGTCCGGAGCCGAGGCCGCCGGCGTGGATCACCGCCTTGCCCATCAAAGCAAGGATCGGTTCGGCGCGTGCGAAATGCTCGGTCGCGCCACCGACCATGAAGGTCAGTGTGCCGCCATTGGCCGCCGCGATCCCGCCCGAGACGGGGGCGTCGACCATCGCCAGCCCCTTTGCGCCCGCCGATGCGCCCACGGCCTTGGCGGTCGCGACGTCGATCGTCGAACAATCGATCAGCAGCGCGGAGGCCGGCACCGCATCGAACAATTCGCCTTCATAGACCGACTGCACATGCTTGCCCGCGGGCAGCATCGTCACGACGAACTCGGCTTCCTTTGCAGCCTCGGCGGCCGAACCGACGGGCAGGCACCCGGCGGCCTTGGTGCGATCGAGCGCCTCGGCCGACAGATCGAAGGCGCGCACGTCATGCCCGGCCTTGGCAAGGTTCGCGGCCATGCCGCCCCCCATATTGCCGAGACCGATGAAGCCGATCGTCGCCATGATCAGCGCCCCTTCCAGACGCCGGGACGCTTTTCGACGAAGGCGGTCATGCCTTCGACCTTGTCCTCGGTCGCGGTCAGGATCTGGAACAGGCGGCGTTCGGTGGTCAGCGCCTGATTGAGCGGGGTTTCGAAGGCGAGATTGACCATCTCCTTGTTGATCATCGCGGCCATCGGCGGCATCGATGCGATCGTCGCGGCGGTCTTGAGCGCATCCTCCAGCAGATCGGCGGCGGGCACGACGCGGGCGACAAGGCCGCCCTGCTTCGCTTCGGTCGCGTCCATCATCCGGCCGGTCAGGCACATTTCCATCGCCACCGCCTTGCCGACCGCGCGGGTCAGACGCTGCGATCCGCCCATGCCGGGGGCGACGCCCAGCTTGATTTCGGGCTGGCCGAACTTGGCGGTGTCGGCGGCGATGATGAAATCGGCCATCATCGCGAGTTCGCAACCGCCGCCCAGCGCGAAGCCCGCGACCGCCGCGATCCACGGCTTGCGCGTTGCGACCACGCCCGTCTGCCAACCCGAGAAGAAATCCTCGAGGAAGAAGTCGGCCGCGTCCTTTTCGACCATCTGCTTGATGTCCGCGCCTGCGGCGAACGCCTTCTCGCTGCCGGTCAGGACCGCGCAACGCTGGCTCGGGTCGGCGTCATAGGCACGGAAGGCTTGCGTCAGATCGGCAAGAACCTGCGTGTTAAGCGCGTTCAGCGCCTGCGGCCGGTTGAGCGTGATCAGGGTGACGGCGTCGCGCTGTTCGACGAGGATGGTTTCGTAGCTCATGTCTGGCCCTTCTATTGGCGGAGCAGTTCGCGCGCGGTGATCACGCGCATGATCTCGTTGGTGCCTTCGAGGATGCGATGGACGCGCAGATCGCGCCAGAAGCGCTCGATCGGATAGTCCTGCAAATAGCCATAGCCGCCGTGCAGCTGCAGCGCGCGATCGACGACCGAGGAGCCGGTGTCGGTGGCGAAACGCTTGGCCATCGCGGCGAAGCGGGTCTTGTCGGGCGCACCCGCCGTCACCTTGGCAGCGGCGGAATAGAGCAAGGCGCGCGCCGCCTCGAGTTCGGTCGCCATGTCGGCCAGCGTGAACTGTGTGTTCTGGAAATCGGCGATGGCCTTGCCGAATTGCTGGCGCTGCTTGGTGTAGGCGATCGCCTCGTCGAGGCAGCGTTGCGCGCCGCCCAGCGAGCAGGCGCCGATGTTGAGCCGGCCGCCATCAAGCCCCGACATCGCGATGCGGAACCCCTCCCCCTCCGCGCCGACGCGGTTGGATGCGGGGACGCGGACATTGTCGAAATTGACCTGCGCGGTCGGCTGCGATCGCCAGCCCAGCTTGCGCTCGTTCGCGCCGAAGCTGACGCCGGGCATGTCCTTTTCGATGACGAGGCAGGAGATGCCGTTCGGCCCCGCATCGCCGGTGCGGACCATCGTGACGTACAGCTCGTTCGATCCGCCGCCGGAAATGAACGCCTTCGATCCGGTGACGAGATAGTCGTCGCCATCCCGCACCGCCTTCGTCTTGAGCGCGGCGGCGTCGGAGCCCGATCCCGGCTCGGTCAGGCAGTAGGAAGCGAGCACGTCGCCCGTCACCATGTTCGGCAGATATTTCGCCTTGAGCTCGGGCGTGCCGAAGCGATCGATCATCCAAGACGCCATGTTGTGGATCGAAATGAACGCGCTGGTCGACGGGCAGCCATAGGCCATCGCCTCCATGATCAACGCCGCATCGAGCCGGCCGAGGCCGATGCCCCCGCTGTCTTCGGACACGTAGATCGAGGCAAAGCCGAGTTCGGCCGCAGCCTTTACGACATCGCGGGGGAAATGATGCTTTTCGTCCCATTCGGCAGCGAAGGGGGTGATTGCATCGGCGGTGAAACGGCGCGCCATCTCCTGGATCGCGCGCTGGTCTTCGGTCAGGTCGAACTGGTCGGTCATGGGGCTTTGCGCCTTATCCTCTCATATAGGGTCGCGATACCGGCCCCTGCGACGGCGGCAAGCCAAAGATGATAGCCGATCCCGTATCGGACGATCGGATCGGACCCGGCATCGGTTAGAATATCCTTCCAGAACAGACTGTTGATCGTCAATAGCAGCAGGACGATGCCGATCGTCAGGTCGATCGCCGGCCGCTTCGTCCGCTGCGCCGATCCGCGCCAGCCCCGAATCACGGCGACCGGCAGCCACAGGTTCGCCCACCATCCGAAATGGCCGATCAGCATGCCCAGCGGCCCGATGAACCCGATCGCGAAGCCATCATAAGGCGTGCCCCGCTGCGTGACCGCGACGGGCTGCGCCAGTGAAACCAGCCAGACGATCAAGATGATCGCGAAGACGATGCGGCGAATATTGGGATGCATGCGGCCGTGGGAACCATCCGCGCGTGAAGCCGCTTAAACCGATACGCTAGTGTTTCGTTCCGGATATCAAACTTTATTTTTCGACTGTGTGTTTTCGTGAACACTTCTCCGAAACGAGCGTTCGGCTCTCCATCTTTTTTGGAGTTGCCCATGATCGATATCGATACGGCCAAACGAAACAGATTGCTGGCGGCGCTGAAGCCGCACGACCTCGATTTGCTCCTGCCGTCCTTCACGCTGCAGGATCATCCCGCAGGCCGCCTGCTGCAGGAAGCCGGCGCCGATGTGACGCAGGCGTGGTTCCCTTTGGGGTCCGCCGCCGCGTCCTATGTGGTCGCGGCCGATCATAACCACATGGTCGACAGCGCGCTGGTGGGCAATGAAGGCGCGATCGGCGGGATCATCTCGCACGGTCGCATCCCGGCTTATGCGCGCGCCCATGTCCAGTTCGGCGGGCAATTCCTGCGCATCCACATCAACGCGCTCAACACCGCGCGGCTGCAATCGGCGACGCTGACCGACTGGCTCGCGCGCTATTCGGACTGCCTGGTGGCGCAGTTGTTCCAATCGGCCGCGTGCAACGCGTCGCACACGATCGTGCAGCGGCTCGGCCGCTGGCTGCTCGCCACGCGCGACCGGATCGGATCGGACGAGATCACGATCACGCAGGAACAGCTGGGCGAGATGCTGGGTGTCGGGCGCAGCTTCATCAACCGCTCACTGCGGCAGCTGAATGCCAAGGGCATATTGGGTTCGCGTCGCCGCCGGATCCTGATCGCCGATCCGGAGCGGCTGCGCGCGGCTTCCTGCGACTGCAACGATCGGATCCGCCACCATTTCGAAGCGGTGCTCGCCGGCGTCTATCCGCCCGATCAATGCGCGGTGGCGAAATAGTCGCAACCAAGCCCGCCAGCCCGCGTTCTCACCACGATTGTTGCAGGAGCTTTGCCCGCGTGTCTCTTGGCCAGGATCTCGCCTACCACCTCCCCTTCCTGCGCCGCTATGCGCGCGCGCTGAGCGGCAGCCAGACGATCGGCGATCGGCTGGTGAAGCAGACGCTGGCGGCGATCGTCGCCGATCAGGCGTCGTTCCCGACCGATGTCGATCCGCGCCTCGGCCTCTATGCCGCTTTCCTCGACATCTGGGAGGATCAGGGCGCCGATGCGATGGCGGGCGAGGCCGAGGGCGACGAGGCCATCGCGCACCGCCGGCTCGCGCGGATCACCCCGCGCCCGCGCCAGGCGCTGCTGCTGACCGAGATGGAAGGCTTCACGTCGGAAGACGCCGCCTATCTGATGGATACCGACCGCGCCGAGGTCGAAACCCTCGTCGCCGACGCGGTGGCCGAAATCGAGCGGCAGACCCATGCGCGCGTGCTGATCATCGAGGATGAACCGATCATCGCGATGGACATCGAACAGATGGTCAGCGACCTGGGCCATGACGTCTGCGCCATCGCGACGACGCATAGCGAGGCGGTCGCCGCCGCGCGCGCCCACCGGCCGACTTTGGTGCTCGCCGATGTTCAACTGGCCGACGACAGTTGCGGGATCGAGGCGGTGAAGGACATCCTGACCGACTTCCGCGTCCCTACCATTTTCATCACGGCGTTTCCGGAGCGGCTGCTGACCGGCGACCGGCCCGAACCCGCCTTCCTGATCACCAAGCCGTTCCAGCGTTCGACGGTGAAAGCCGCCATCGCGCAGGCTTTGTTCTTCGACGACGCGACCGTGCCGGCCTAATGCAACCGATTGCAGTTTCGGGCGTTCTATCAATGAGTTCTACAAGAAAGCTTACAGGCTTTCGCAGATACGGAGATAGAGCATGGGCGAGATGATGGACAAAGCCAAGGGCCACACGAACGAAGCCATCGGCAAGGCCAAGCGCGCGATCGGCGACGCGATGGACCGCCCCGACATCCGCGCCGAAGGCGATGCGCAGGAAGCCAAGGGCGACCTGCAGAAGGCCAAGGGCGAAGTTAAGGGCGCGATCAACCGCGTCTGATCGCCCGATCGGTTGGACAGGAAGGGCCGTCCCGTCGGGGCGGCCCTTTTCTTTGCCTACCGCGCCCGCAAGGTCGCCAGCGCCGCCGCGACCTCGGCGGGGCCATAGGGCTTCGCCACGACCGGCACATTGCCGAAGCGATCGCCAAGCTGGCTCTGTTCGCCATAACCGCTGGCGAACACGAAGGGCACGCCCAGTTCGGCCAGTTCTTCCGCGACGGGAATGCTGGTCTCCGCGCCCAGATTGATGTCGAGAACCGCGAAATCGGGCACGCCGTCGGCAATCGCCTCGCGCGCCAGACGCACCGAACCCGCGCTGACGACGGTTTCGGCGCCCAGACGGCGCAGCGTATCTTCGATATCAAGCGCGATCAGCATGCTGTCTTCGACCAGCAGCACCGTCTTGGGGAAATCATCGACCTTCGTGACGGCCTTGCCGACATCGGTCGCCTTGAGCGCGTTGAGCGTCCCCGTCCCAACCGTCACATAGCGCGACGGGATCATGAACTCGGCCTCGAACCCGGTAAGCTTGTAGTCGACGCGCGAACGGCCACCCAGATCATATTCGATCGACCGTTCGATGATCGTCGTTCCGAAGCCCTTGCGCATCGGCGCCTGCACCGGCGGCCCACCGCTTTCGCGCCACATGACGAGCAGATCGCCCTCGACATCGACGCCCCAGCGCAGCTCGACCGTGCCATGATCGCCCAGCGCGCCATATTTGGCGGCGTTGGTGATCAGTTCGTGGAGGACGAGCGCGAAGGTGTTGAACGCCACCGGATCGAGCGAGACTTCCGGCCCCGAAATCCGGATGCGATCTTCCTTGCCGCCAACATAGGCCGCAGCCTCCGCGCGAACGAGTGGCTCGATCTCCACCGCGCCCCATTGCTTGGTCGTCAGCTGATCATGCGCGCGCGCGATCGCCTGCACCCGCCCTTCGAGCGTGGTGACGAAATCCTCATAGGTGTCGGTCGCCCCCTGCGTGCGCGAAATGAGGCTACGCACGAGGCTGAGGATGTTGCGAACGCGGTGGTTGAGCTCGGCGATCAGCAATTCCTGCCGTTCGCGCGCCCGCACCTGATCGGTCTGGCGGCCTTCGGACAGCAGCAGGATCACCTCGAGCAGCGAGGTGCGCACCGCCTCCGCCACGCGCCGTTCGGGCGCGGTGAAGGGTTCGCTGACGCCCTGGACCAGCTGGCGCCACGCCTCGAAGCTCTTGCGCGGCGACAGGCGAATGCCCTCGGCATCCTCCTCCAGTGCCTTTTGCGGATCGCCCGCCCAGCGCACCGTCTTGATCTTTTCGCCACGGAACAGGACGACATAATCGCGGGGGCTTCGCGAGATCGGGATCGCGATCATCCCCGCCGCGCGCTCCGAATAATCGGCGGCCGGCGGATGCAGCTTCGACAGATTGTCGCTGGCGACGATCGCGGAGGCCGCCCCGCGCCCGAGATCGCGGATCAGGGTACGGAACTGCCCCTCGTCCGGCGCCATGCCCGACAGCGCGATCCGCCCGTCGAGATAGACGCCGACTCCGTCGTTCGGAATGGCGGAGGAGATCGTATCGGCGATCCATTCCGGATTGCTCAGCAGATCGGCGTCCTGCGCCAGAACCGCCATCAGCCGATCGGTGATCGCACGCGACCTTTGTTCATATTCCGACGCTTCGGCCCGCTCGCGCGATTCCAGCATCATCGAGAACATGCGCCCGAACAGTTCGGCGGCCGTCCGCTGCTCCAGCGTCGGGCGCAGCGTGGAATAATGGTGGCAGGCGATCAGCCCCCACAATTTGCCCTCGGCCATGATCGAGATCGACAGCGAGGCGCGCACGCCCATGTTGCGCAGATATTCGACATGGACCGGCGAGACCGAGCGCAGCACCGACATCGACAGATCGAGCGGCTGCCCCTGCAGATCGAGTTCGGGCAGCACCGGCGCGCCGCGATCGTCGATATCGGCGATCAGGCGCAGGAAGTTGCGACGATAGAGCGCGCGTGCCTGCCGCGGAATGTCGGTCGCCGGATAATGGAGACCCAGGAAGGATTCGCGGCGCGGCGCGACCGCTTCGGCGACCACCTCGCCCGCCTCATCCTGATCGAAGCGATAGAGCATCACGCGATCATAGCCGGTGATCGCGCGGATCTGCCGCACGCCGCTGAGGAAGAAGTTCTGCATCGAGCTGGAGCTCGACTGGCGCATCAGCATCGATCGGACGGTGATGCCGATATCCTCATGCCCCGCCGGGCCGCTCGGCTCGCCTTCGATAACGATCAGGCTGCGCATGAAGTGCAGCGCGATGTCATATTCGGGCAGGTCGTCGCGCAGCTTGATACGCAGCAGGCGTTCGACGCTGTCCTCGCCCTGCAGATAGGCGATGCGGTTGCGGATATCGTGGACGGCCTGTTCGGAAAACAGCTGGTCGAGCGGCTTGCCAACCGGATCTTCGCCCGGCGCGCCGATATGGTCTGCCAGATTGGCCGAATAGCGGCTGACCAGCCAGTCGGCGCTGACCGCGATCAGGAAACCGAAGCTCTGGACAAGACCGAGAAGGTGGATGGGTTCACGATCGCAGACCGTCAGGTCTGGCTGCTGCTCGAAATCACTCAAGAGAACTTACCTCAATCGTGCGCCACGGAGCGCGCCGTCGCATGGAAGGCACGCTCGAACAGGTCAAACGTCGCCGTGGCGTCGGCGAGGACAGTCGTGTCGCTAGCATCGTTACGCGGGTGCGACTGTAGAATAGTGGACAGTGCCTTCCACGAACTCAGATCGCTCGATGCCGTAAAATAGGCCCCCGCACTTTCGATCAGATCGGGCGCACGCTCCGCCAGATCGCGCAGCAATACGGTCGATCCGAGCCGCGATCCTTCGAGGACGTAGCGCATGCCCAGCGACCCGGCGTCGGGCGTCTCGACACCCTCCACCTTCGCCGGCCGTGGCACGCCCAGTCTATCGAGATCGGCGCGCACCCCGGCGAGCCGCGCCTGCGACGGCGCATCGAGAACGGGCGCCAGCGTTTCCCACGCCGCCGCCTGCGCCGTCAGGAAACGGGTATAGCCTTCGGGGGTCGCCAGATCGCAGCTTCCGAACAGGGCATCGACACGGTCATGCGCGATGCGCGTGGCGCTGCGCAGCAGATCGCGAAGCGACGGGGCGGTATCGATGTCAGGCAAGATAATCCTTCCGGGGCGCCGTTCGGGCGACCGGGCATGGCACAGACCCGACGCCTGCGCAAATGACGCAGATTAGCCGCGCGGACCGGAAACGAAACGATCCCCACCGCGTTCGACGGCGACTATGCATGACGTGACGACGGATAGCGTGACGACGATAAGGGTGCCGATGACCGGCGATTCCACCCAGCCCAGCCTGCTCCGCCCCGGCGAGAATTGCTGGCGTATCGAACAGGCCGATCGCCTGTCGGTGATCGTCGACGCGGCCGATTACTTTCGCGTTGTTCGCGACGCGATGATGGGCGCGAAGGAACAGATATTGCTGGTGGGCTGGGACGTGGATCCGCGCATCCTGCTCGACCCCACCGAGGAGGATGGCGAGACGCCGAACTGCCTGGCCGACTTCATCCCCTGGCTGGTGAAGCGGCGGCCCGAACTGCGCATCCACCTGCTCATCTGGAACATGGGTTTCTTCAAGATGGTGGTGCGCGGCGGCAAGGCGATCTTCCAGCTCGCCCGCTGGCGGATGACGCGCAATGTCGAGATACGCTTCGACAGCAGCCAGCCCATCGGCGCGACCCATCATCAGAAGATCGTCGTGATCGACGACAGCATCGCCTTTTGCGGCGGGATCGACATGACGTCCGATCGCTGGGACACGCCCGAACATCTGGACGACCAGCCCTATCGCAGGCTGCCCGGCGGCAGCGCCTATATGGCGTGGCACGATACCGCGACGGCGGTGGACGGGGCGGCCGCGAAGGCGCTGGGCGAACTGGCGCGCGAACGCTGGCATCTGGGAACTAGACGTCACCTGCCCGCCCCCACACCGCATGCGGCGCCGTGGCCCGAGCGGCTCGGCGTGTTGATGGAGGATCGCGGCATCGCGGTCTCGCGCACCGTACCCAAGACCGAGAAGACCGCCGAGACGCGCGAGATCGAGGCGCTCTATGTCGACATGATCGCGGCGGCGAAGCACTTCATCTACGCCGACAACCAATATTTCGCGTCGCGCAGCGTGGCCGAGGCGATGGCGAAGCGGCTGGGCGAGAAGCACGGGCCCGAGATCGTGATCGTCAACCCGGAGAGCGCCGACGGCTGGCTGCAGGAAGCGGCGATGGGCAGCGCGCGCGCCGAACTGATGCAGGCGCTGATCGAGGCGGACAAATATGATCGCTTCCAGATATACACCCCCGTCACCGCGGCCGGGAAACCGATCTACGTCCATTCGAAGCTGATGATCGTCGATGATCGCATCCTGCGGGTGGGGTCGTCGAATATGAACAACCGGTCGATGGGCCTCGACAGCGAATGCGACATCGCGACCGAATGCCCCGATGTCGATCCGGCGATCCGCCATCTGCGCGAGACGCTGATGGCCGAACATCTGGGCACGACGCGCGAGGCGGTGGCCGAGGGATGCAGCCACAGCAAGTCGTTGATCGCGACGATCGACGCGCTGCGCGGACACGGCAAGACGCTGATCCCCTTCGATCCGCCCGAGATCAGCGACGCGACCGCCGCATTCGGCGCGAGCGGGCTGCTCGATCCGGAATCGGTCGATGAGAGGTTCGAGCCGCTGTCGGGGCGCGGGCTGTTCCGCGGGTTCCTGCGCCGGGGTACGCGTGAATTGTGGAACGATCTGCGCGAACGCCGCCGTCAGCGTCGCGAGCGCAATCGCGGACGCTGGCGTCGCAAGCTGCGAAAGCTCATAGACCGGATGCAATGACCGATCGCCCTGCTCCCGACCGATCCTCCCCCGCCCAGCAGCGCTTCGAGGATGCGGCGCGGGCGGCGGACATGAAGCCGGAGAACCGCTGGGTCGAAGGCTATGCCGATTATGAGTGGGATCATCTGCGCCCGCTGATCCAGGCCTATGGCCTCGATCTGGCGGGCAAGGACGTGCTCGAATTCGGCTGTAATGTCGGCGGATCGGCGGTGGTGCTGGCGGCGCTGGGCGCGCGGTTGACCGCGATCGACATCGACGCCGCGACGATCGCGGTCGCGCGTGCCAATCTCGACCGGCACGGCTTCGATGCAGCGACCACGCTCCATGTCCCCAATACACGCACGATCCCGCTGCCCGACGGCGGCTATGACCTGATCCTCGCCAACAGCGTGCTGGAATATGTGCCCGCCGATTGGTTGCCGCAGGTAATCGGGGAGTTTCACCGGCTGTTGCGGCCGGGCGGTCATCTGCTGATCTGCGGCACCGCAAGCCGGCTGTCGCCGATCGAGCTGCACAGCCGCCGCTGGGGGATCAACTGGCTGCCGCGCGCGATCCTGCCGGGCGAGCAGAGGGGCCTCGGCCCGATCGCCTTGGCGAAGGCGGTGCGCGGGCGGTTCGTCGATGCCAGCGGCGATCATTGGGTTGCGGCCCGCCGGGCGATCCACGGTCGCCTGTCGCCGATCAATCGCGCCATCGCGGCTCTGGCCCGCAGCCCCGGCTGGGTCGCGCCCTATATCGAACTGCTGCTGCGCAAGCCCTGAAACGCAAGAAGCGGCCCGACCCCATCGGGTCGGACCGCTCCTTTGCGTTGGTTATGAAATCGCTGGCTTAGTGCGCCATCGACTTCACGATTTCCTCGACCATCTTCTTGGCGTCGCCCAGAAGCATCATGGTGTTGTCCATGTAGAAGACGTCGTTGTCGACGCCGGCATAGCCGACACCGCCCATCGAGCGCTTCACGAACAGCACGGTCTTAGCGTTGGCGACGTCGAGGATCGGCATGCCGTAGATCGGCGAGGTCTTGTCGGTCTTCGCCGCCGGGTTGGTCACGTCGTTGGCGCCGATGACGAAGGCGACGTCGGTCTGCGAGAATTCGCTGTTGATGTCCTCCAGCTCGAACACCTCGTCATAAGGCACGTTCGCTTCGGCGAGCAGCACGTTCATATGGCCCGGCATACGACCCGCAACGGGGTGGATCGCATACTTCACCTTGACGCCCTCGGCCTTCAGCAGATCGCCCATTTCGCGCAGGACGTGCTGCGCCTGGCTGACGGCCATGCCGTAACCCGGAACGATGACGACCTGTTCGGCCTGCCCCATCAGGAAGGCTGCGTCTTCGGCCGAACCGCGCTTCCAGGGGCGCTGTTCCTTGGCCTCGCCACCACCCGAACCGGCATCGTCGGCGCCGAAGCCACCCGCGATAACGCTGATGAAGCTGCGGTTCATCGCGCGGCACATGATGTAGCTGAGGATCGCGCCCGACGAGCCGACCAGCGCGCCGGTGATGATCATCGCCGTGTTGTGCAGCGTGAAACCCATCGCGGCAGCCGCCCAGCCCGAATAGCTGTTCAGCATCGACACGACCACCGGCATATCCGCGCCGCCGATCGGGATGATCAGCAGGAAGCCGATGATGAAGCTGAGCACCACGATCGCGATGAACAGTTCGGGCGTGTTCAGGTGGAACAGGCCGACCAGCACGACGATCGCGGCGAGCGTGCCGAGATTGATGATGTGGCGGCCCGGCAGCATGATCGGCTTGCCGCCCATGTTGCCGTTCAGCTTCAGGAAGGCGATGACCGAACCCGAGAAGGTGATCGCACCGATCGCGACGCCCAGGCCCATTTCGATCCGGCTGACCTGCAGGATGTCAGTGCCCGTCGCGTCGAGGACGTGGAACGCCTCCGGATTCATATAGGCCGCGATCGCGACCAGAACCGCCGCGAGGCCGACCAGCGAGTGGAAGGCGGCCACGAGCTGCGGCATGTCCGTCATCGCGATTTTCTTCGCGGTCACGAAACCGATCACGCCGCCAATGGCGATCGCGATCAGGATTTCGGGCAGCGACGCGATTTCATGCGTGACCAGGGTCGTGACGACCGCGATCAGCATGCCGGCCATGCCGAAGCGGTTGCCACGGCGCGAGCTGGCGGGGCTGGAAAGCCCACGCAGCGCGAGGATGAAGAGTACCCCGGAAACGAGGTAGGCGAGGCTTACCCAGGCGGGTGCAGCGGCGACTTCGTGCATTTATTGGTCCCCCAAAGTCACCGGGCCTCAGCCCTTCTTCTCTTTTTTCTTGTACATGGCGAGCATCCGTTCGGTGACCGCGAAGCCGCCGAAGATGTTGACGCTGGCCATCACGACCGCGCCCAGGCCCAGATATTTCGCGATGACGCTGCCCGCGGCGGCGCTGGCCACCAGCGCGCCGACGATGATCACCGACGAAATGGCGTTGGTCACCGCCATCAGCGGCGTGTGCAGCGCCGGCGTAACCGACCAGACGACGTAATAGCCGACGAAGCAGGCCATCACGAAGATCGACAGGATCGAGATGAAATCCATATGGTGTCCCCTTAACCCTGCGATCAGCCGTTGAGCCGCGCGTTGACGACCTTGCCGTCCTTGGTCAGCCGGATCGCGTCGCCGATTTCCTCGTCGAGCACCGGCGCGTTCTTTTCCTTGTCCCAGAAGGCGGACAGGAAGTTGAACAGGTTGCGCGAGAACAGAGCCGAGCTGTCGGCGGCGAGCAGGCCCGCCATGTTCTTCGCACCGACGATCTTGACGCCGTGCTTGACGACGGTTTCGCCCGCCACGACGCCTTCCACGTTGCCGCCGCTTTCGGCCGCCATGTCGACGATCACCGAACCCGCGCGCATCGTCGCGATCTGCGCGTCGCTGATCAGGCGCGGCGCGGGCCGGCCCGGAATCAGTGCGGTCGTGATCACGATGTCCTGCTTGGCGATGTGCGACGACACCAGTTCGGCCTGCGCCTTCTGATATTCTTCGCTCATCTCGGTCGCGTAACCGCCCGAACCTTCGCCTTCGATGCCCTTGACGCTCTCGACGAAGATCGGCTTGGCGCCGAGCGACTGGATCTGCTCCTTGGTCGCAGAGCGCACGTCGGTCGCCGAAACCTGCGCACCCAGGCGGCGCGCGGTCGCGATCGCCTGAAGCCCCGCAACGCCGACACCCATCACGAACGCCTTGGCGGCCGAAACCGTGCCCGCCGCGGTCATCATCATCGGGAAGGCGCGGCCATATTCGTTCGCCGCGACCAGAACGGCCTTGTAGCCCGCCAGGTTCGACTGCGACGACAGGATATCCATCGACTGCGCACGCGTGATGCGCGGCATGAACTCCATCGCCAGCGCTTCATAGCCCTTGGCCGCATAGGCATCGACCTTCGGCCGATCCCCGAACGGGTTCAGGCTGGCGACGATCCATGCGCCCGGCTTGGCACCGCCCAGGCTTTCCGGATCCGGACCCTGGATGCCGAACACGATGTCCGCGCCCGCCAGCGTCGCCGCCCGGTCGCCGACCTTGGCGCCCGCATTGCTGTAATCCGCGTCGGCAATCGACGCATGCTCACCCGCGCCGGCCTCGACCGCCATTTCGGCACCGAGGGCGATGAACTTCTTCACCGTCTCCGGGGTTGCCGAAACGCGCGTTTCGCCGGGCGCGCCCTCCTTGAGGACCGCGATCTTCATCCGAGCTTACTTCGGCGCGATGAGGATGACGACGAGCAGACCGACCAGCGAGCTGGCAATGGTCCCCACCTTAATCAGGGTAACAAACCCCGAAAAAGTGCGGTTATGGGCCTTATAATCCATCGGAGCGCCCTTGTCGGCCATGATGTCCCCCGTAATTTGTGGTCGTTTCGTATGCCGGGCGCCTTCTAACCATGCGCAGCGATCGCCTCAAGTGAAAGGTTTCTGGTCAGTAGTGCATTTTCGGAATGGCGGATTTCGGCTTAACCAAAGCTCAAGGGGTATGGGGTTAGGCGTTTCGGCGTCATGGGGACTTTGGCCAAAACTGCTCCCGCACGGGGGCTGCTGCTGATCGACGATCAGCCAGCGCAGGGTAGCCTGATCGCCGCAATGGCGGGTCGGGCGAACTGGCGCGTCTCGCGCGCGCCCGACGTAAACGCCGCTCTCAGGATCGCCGACAGCGGGCGCGAGCGGATCGACGCCGTCCTGATGGACGTGTGGTCGCCCGACGCCGACACTGCAGGCGCCATCGCCCAGATGCGCCGCCACTGGCCGCATCTGCCCGTTGTCGTGATGACCGCGCAGGACAGCGCCCGTCTGGCGATCAGCGCGATCCGCGCCGGCGCGAGCGATTTCGTGATCAAGCCGATCGCCCCCGATCGCCTGCTCGCCGCCCTAGACCACGCCACCACCCGCGGCGTCGACGGCGAACTCCGCCCGCTCGCCGAAAAGCCGCAAGCCAGCCTCGACTTCGCGTCGATGATCGGCAGCGCGCCCTGCTTCCGCGATCTCGTCGAAAGCGCGATGCGCGTCGCGCCCACCCCCGCCCCCGTCCTGATCGAAGGTGAAAGCGGCGTCGGCAAGGAGGTGCTCGCGCAGGCGATCCACCGCGCGAGCCCGCTGGGCGCGCAGCCGCTCGTCACCGTCAATTGCGGCGCAATCCCCGCCAACCTCGTCGAATCCGAACTGTTCGGGCATGAGCGCGGCGCCTTCACCGGCGCCTTCGAACGTCGCCTGGGCAAGTTCGCGATCGCCGATGGCGGCACGATCTTCCTCGACGAAATCGGCGATCTGCCGCTCGACGCGCAGGTCAAGCTGCTGCGCGTGCTGCAATCGGGCGAGATTCAGCCGATCGGCGCGCGCATGCCGCGCAACGTTTCGGTCCGCGTGATCGCGGCGACCAATTCGAAACTGGCGCAGGCCGTGTCGCAGGGGCGCTTCCGCGAAGACCTGTTCTACCGCCTTGCCGTCGTCCAGCTGACGATGCCGCCGCTGCGCGACCGGATCGAGGATCTGCCTGCGCTCGCCTGCGGCCTGCTGACCCGGATCGCCGAGCAGCTGGGCGCGAGCCGGCTGGGTATCGACAAGGGCGCGCTCGACCTGCTCGGCGCGTTCGACTGGCCGGGCAATGTCCGCCAGTTGCACAACGTGCTGTTCCGCGCGGCGATCTTCTGCCGCACAGGGACGCTCACCCGCGCCGATTTCCCGCACCTCGCCCGCTCGACCGCGACCGGCCCCGCCATCGCAATCGCCGACATGCCTGCGATCGACGCGCGCGAACCCGGCCCCTCGATCATCGACCCCTTCGCCGCCGACGGCCATGTCCGATCGATCGAAGCGATCGAGGCCGACATGATCCGCCTCGCGATCCACCGCTATGACGGGCGCATGACCGAAGTCGCCCGCCGCCTCGGCATCGGCCGCTCGACGCTGTATCGGAAACTGGCGGAACTCGGGATCAGCGCCTGAATAATCCTCCCCCGCCAGGGGGAGGTGGCGCCGAAGGCGACGGAGGGGGAGGACACGAAGCCTCCCGTTAGTCGCCGCCCTCCCCCTCCGTCAGCTAAAGCTGACACCTCCCCCTGGCGGGGGAGGATTCAAGGGATAGGCGGCGTCAGCGCCTCGTCGCGCATCCCGCGCCAGACGCGCAGCGCCTGCACCGTCTCCGCAACATCATGCACGCGCACGATCTGCGCGCCCAGCCCCGCGCCGTGCAGCGCCAGCGCGACCGAGCCGCCCAGCCTTTTCTCCACCGGCGCCTCGTTCGACAGCGCCCCGATCATCCGCTTGCGGCTTGCCCCCAACAGCAGCGGGCAGCCGAGGCCGTGGAACAGCGCCAGCCCGTTGAGCAGCGCGAGATTGTGGCGCAGCGACTTGCCGAAGCCGATGCCCGGATCGACGATGATCCGGCTGCGCGCGATCCCCGCCGCCTCGGCCGCCGCGATCCGCGCCTCCAGCCAGTCATAAACCTCGATCAGGACGTCGCCATAGGTCGGCCGCTCCTGCATCGTCTGGGGATCGCCCTGATGGTGCATCAGCACGACCGGGCAATCGCGCCCGGCCAGCAGCGGCGCCGACAAGGGATCCCACAGCAAAGCCGACACATCGTTGACGATGTGCGCGCCCTGCCCCAGCGACGCCTCCATCACCGCCGCCTTGCGCGTATCGATCGACACGATCGCGCCCGCCTTGGCGAGCCCCGCGACCACCGGCCGCACCCGCGCAATCTCATCGCCTTCCCACACCGGCTGCGCGCCCGGACGGGTGGATTCGCCGCCGACATCGACGATCGCCGCCCCCGCCTCGCCCATCGCGACGCCCGCCGCGACCGGATCGACATTCTTCCCGCCGTCCGAGAAGCTATCGGGGGTGATGTTCAAAATCCCCATCACCTGCGGCTGATCGAACCGCAGCACGCGTTCGCCGAGCATTACCGGCGGGCGCGGCGCCGTGATGCGCGCGATCGTCCGGCGGGCCATGTCGGCTTCGGCCGGAGATAAGGCGTCGACAAAGCGATCGATGCCATTGACCGGCACCAGTTGCTCGGCAATCCGCCGGCCGCCTTCGGCGCGGATCACTTCATAAGCGGAGAACCACAGCAGCCCGCCGGCGAGCCGCGCCACCTGTCCATCGCGCCCGAATGGCGCATCGACGAAGGCGGCGGGGCGGAGATAGATGGCCATCCCCGCCCTTTAGCGATTTCATTCGCCCGCGGCGAGGTGACGCTGGCGGACCGCGTCGATCGGTTCGAGGCCGTCGGGGCCTTCGATGTGCCAGAAGCTCCACCCGTTACAGGAAGGCGCGTTCTGGAGCTTTGCGCCCAGGCCGTGGATCGAGGCGGCGGTGCCGTCCGCGGTCGCGATCATCGCATCGGCGCGCACCGTCGCCTTCCAGCGGCGCTTGGCGTCGGTCAGCACGGTGCCCGCCGGGATCAGCCCGCTTTCGACCAGCAGGCCGAAGGCCACGCGCGGGGTCGCCTTCTTTTCGGGGATCGACAGCATCATGCTCTCGTCCAGCGGCAGGGTCGCTTCGATCCGCGCCTCGGCGACCTTGATATATTTGTCCTCACGCTCGATGCCGATCCAGCGGCGGCGCAGGCGGCGCGCGACCGCGCCCGTCGTGCCGGTGCCGAAGAAGGGATCGAGCACCAGATCGCCCGGCTCGGTGCAGGCCAGCATCACACGATAAAGCAGCGATTCCGGCTTCTGCGTCGGATGCGCCTTATGCCCGTCGTCGCCCTTCAGCCGCTCACCGCCCGAACAGATCGGCAGCGACCAGTCGCTGCGCATCTGGATGTCGTCGTTCAGCGCCTTCATCGTGCGATAGTTGAAGGTATATTTCGCCTTCTCCGCCTTCGAACACCAGATCAAAGTCTCGTGCGCATTGGTGAAGCGGGTGCCCTTGAAGTTCGGCATCGGGTTCGACTTGCGCCACACGATGTCGTTCAGGATCCAGAAGCCCTCGTCCTGCAGCGCGGTGCCGACGCGGAAGATGTTGTGATAGCTGCCGATCACCCAGATCGTGCCGTCATCCTTCAGGATACGGCGCGCTTCCTTCAGCCATGCGCGGGTGAAGCGATCATAGGCCGCGAACGTATCGAACTTGTCCCAATCGTCGTCGACCGCATCGACCTGGCTGCCGTCGGGACGGAACAGATCGCCGCCCAGCTGCAGATTGTACGGCGGATCGGCGAAGATCATGTCGACCGAACGATCGGGCAGCTTCGCCATTTCGGCGATGCAATCGCCACGCAGGATCGCGTTGAGCGGCAGGAAGCGGTCATCCGGCTTCGCCTTGGCGCGGGTGGCCGCGCGCGCGCTCCCCGCCTTGATCTTTTCCATTACGCCCATTGGTGTTCCCCCGATCTGATGGCGCATAGGTGAATCGTCGCGACTCTTCGGTCAAGAACAATCACTTGTACCGATTCGCGGAGATTCTGAATCAAAAAGAGAACGAAAAGAGTCCGGCACCGTATGTTGAGTCTCGCGCCACGGCGGAGACTCAACCCCTAGTGGTGTGGCGCGGCGGACTCACCTCGTCGATTTTGCCGGAACGCAGGCTTGTGGCCGTCGTTATGGACGGGGAGTGGGCAAAAGGGACCGGAGAGATGCTGCCTCCTGCCGTGCGCCGCTACGCCACCCCCGCATTGTTCGCGATCGGCGCGATCTTCGTCGGCGTCGTTGGCGGCACCGCCACCGTCAGTGGGATGAGCACCCAGCGTTTCGGATCGCAGGCGGTTGCCGCGGGCCTAGAGCATAACCCCTATGCGCCGGGCAGCGGCGGCTATGGCGAAGGCTATTACCAGCCCGCCGCCTATGACGAAGGGTGCAGCGGCTGTTCCGAACGCGACCTCGGCTATCGCTGGGCGGGCCGTCGCAATCTGGCCTCGCCGGATGAATGCCCGACCGACAGCTGGGGCTTCAACCGGGGGTGCATCGCCTATTTTCGGGATGTGACGGGGGTCTAGTCACACCCTCCCCACTCTAATTACTCCGCCGCGAACATGTTGTACTGCGCGACCGGCGCGAAGCTGCGGCGGTGGAGCGGGGTCGGGCCGAGGCGGCGAAGCCCGTCGAGATGCGCGGGTGTGCCGTAACCCTTGTTCGACGACCAGCCATAGCCGGGATGGACCGCATCATGTTCGATCATGATGCGGTCGCGTTCTTCCTTCGCGATGATCGATGCCGCCGCGATCGACAGGCACAGGGCGTCGCCGCCCACCACCGCGACCGAACGGTGCGACCATTTCGGGCAGCGATTGCCGTCGACCAGGATCATTGCGGGCGCGATCGACAGCGCCGCCACGGCGCGCTCCATCGCGAGCATCGATGCCCACAATATGTTGATCTCGTCGATCTCCTCGACGCTCGCGATACCGATGCCAACGCGCGCGCAGGCCATGATCTCGGCACATAGCCGCGCCCGCGCTTCGGCGCTCAATTTCTTGGAATCGTTGATGCCCGCGGGCACGCAATCGCGATCGAGGATCACCGCGGCCGCAACCACCGGCCCCGCCAGCGGACCGCGACCGGCCTCGTCGACCCCGGCGAGCGGCATGGGATGTGCGATTTCCAGTTCGAAATTTGGCCCCTTCATGGGGCCGTCCTAGCGGCTAGCTCAGGCGACTTCCAGCAGGTGCACGCTGAACAGCTGCGCATCGTCGGTCCAGACGCGACGGGCCGTGAAGCCGGCTTCGGCCGCGAGCGCCTGAAAACCGTCGATGTGATATTTCCAGCTATCCTCGATATGAATCGCCTCGCCCTCCGCAATCGGGAAACGATGATGATCGAGGTGGACGGTCTGATCGGCCTGCGAGACCAGATCGATCCCGACCCGGCCCGTATCCGCATGATAGACCGCGCGGTGGCGGAAGCGCGACACGTCGAAATCGGTGCCGAGTTCGCGATTGGCACGCGCCAGCATGTTCAGGCTGAACCGCGCCGTCACACCTTGCGCATCGTCATAGGCCGGTTCGAGGATCGCGGCATCCTTGCGCAGATCGACGCCGATGATCATCAGCGCGCCCTGCCCCAGCCTCTGCGCCCATTGGGTGAGGAAGGCGAGCGCATCGGGCGGCGTCAGATTGCCGATCGTCGACCCCGGATAGAAGCAGACGCGCGGCCCGCCGCCATCGTTGGCCGGCAGATCGAATTCCTGCGCGAAATCGGCGCACACTGCCTCGACCTGCAGCGCGGGGTATCGCTGCTGGATCGCCTGCGCCGCGCCGAGCAGATGTTCGCGGGAAATATCGATCGGCACATAGCTGCGCGGCGCATCGAGCGCGTCGAGCAGCAGGCCGATCTTGGCGCTCGATCCGCTGCCCAGTTCGACGATCTGCGCATTGGGGCCGATCGCCGCCGCCATCTCGGCCGCATGCGCGCCAAGAATGCCGATCTCGGTCCGCGTCGGATAATATTCGGGCAGTTCGCAGATCCGATCGAACAACAGCGAACCCGATGCATCGTAGAGGAAGCGGCACGGGATCGACTTGGCCGGTGCCGACATGCCCGCGATCAAGGCCGCGCGGAAATCGTCCTGCGGCGGCTCATGGTCGTGGAAACGGACGAGGCCCAGCGCATCGGGGCGGGTCGCCAACAGATCAAGCTTCATCGGCGAGCCTCACTCCGGCAAAGGCCCAGCGCGCGGCGGGCGGGAAGAAGTTTCGGTAGGTCGATCGCGCATGACCCGGCGGCGTTATGCAGGCGCCGCCGCGCAGCACCATCTGCCCCGACATGAACTTGCCGTTATATTCGCCCGTCGCGTCGTCGGCCGGTCGGAAACCGGGATAGGGCGCATAGGCGCTGGCGGTCCATTGCCACAAAGCGCCCGCCATCTGGCGCAGCCCGGTGCCGGTTGCGGGCCGGGGGTCGATCGAGGCGCCGGTCGGCTCGGGCGCGACGCTGCGCGCGGCGACCTCCCACTCCGCCTCGGTCGGCAGGCGCTTGCCCGCCCAGCGCGCGAAAGCATCCGCCTCATAAAAACTGATGTGACTTACCGGCGCGGCCGGATCGATCGGCTGTTCGCCGTGCAGGGTGAAGATGCGCCGTTCGTCGCGCCAGTAGAGCGGCGACCGCCACCCTTCGGCGCCGACAGTCGCCCAGCCATCCGACAGCCACAGGGTCGGGGTCGAATAGCCGCCATCCTCGATAAAGGCGTCCCATTCGCCATTGGTGACGAGGCGGTCGGCAAGACGGAACGGCTCGATCCACTGGCGATGGCGCGGACCTTCATTGTCGAAGGCGAAGCCTGCGCCGTCATGCCCGATCTCGATCAGCCCGCCATCGAAGCGGGTCCAACCGCCCTCGCCGCCCACCGCCGACGCTTCCGCCGGTGGGGCATAAGCGGGTGCGATCGCGTTCATCGAGAAAGCGTGCTTGATGTCCATCAGGATCAGTTCCTGATGCTGCTCCTCATGGTTGAGACCCAGTTCGATCAGGTCGGCGGGAAGCCCGTCGATCCGCGCGAGCATCGCGCGATCGACATGCGCGCGATAGGCCATGATCTCGGCCACCGTAGGCCGGCTGAGCAGCCCGCGCTGCGGGCGCGGATGGCGCGCACCGATCGCGTCATAATAGCTGTTGAACAGGAATTTGTAGGCGGGATCGAACGGCCGATAGGCGGGATCGCGCGCCAGCAGGAAGGTTTCGAAGAACCAGCTGACATGCGCCAGATGCCACTTGGTCGGGCTGGCATCGGGCATCGACTGGAGCTGCTGATCCTCGGGGCTGAGCGGCGCGGCAATCGCCTCGCTGCGCGCACGGACCGTGCGATAGCGATCGGCGAGCGAGATACGCCCGCCCACATGCTCGCGATCAAGGATCACATCGTCGCGCAGATTTCCCCCGATCAGCATCCATTCCGAACGCGAAGCTTCTGAAATTGTTCCAAAAGATCAACGGTAGGGCGATTGATAACGCTCTTCGAAGATATGTCCGTATTTCTGCCAGAACTGCACGCTGGCGATCCCCAGCAGGATCATGGCCACGATCGTCATGATGATATCTTTTATAATTTTCGGCATCAGCCCCGGCCTCGCCCCCTTCGCACCTTATGCGCCCGCCGCCCGAATGCTGGCAAGTGCGCCATCGCGAAGACGAACGGGTCGTGCTACGCAGTTGCATATCGGCGACATATCTTGGGAAGCATGATGGCGACGATCATCGGCAGGGACTTTCAAGATGACAGCAGCGCGCGCTTCTTCCGCATCAGCGCGATCGTCATGGCCGGCATCATCGTGCTGGGCTTTTCGATGCAATGGGCATTGGGCCGATCGACCTTCATGGCGCCGTGGACAGTCCACGCCCACGCCCTGATCTTCTTCGGCTGGACCGCCCTTTATGTCACGCAAAGCTTCCTTGCGGGCCATCCGACCGCCATCGCGCTGCATCGCCGCCTGGGCTGGATCGCGCTGATCTGGGTTCCGCTGATGGTTGCGGCGGGGATCGCCGTCACCATCATGATGGTGCAGCGGGGCCATGCGCCCTTTTTCTTCACGCCGCTCTACTTTCTGATCATGAATCCGATGACGATCCTGGCCTTTGCGGGATTGACCGGGGCGGCGATCGTGATGCGCCGGCGCACCCAATGGCATCGTCGGCTGATGTTCTGCGGGATGACGATCCTGCTGGGACCGGCCTTTGGTCGATTGCTGCCGATGCCGTTCCTGATTCCGGCGGCCGGCTGGGCGGTTTTCGCCGCGATCATCATCTTCCCGCTGATCGGCATCCGCCGCGATCTAAGGGTCGATGGCCGGGTCCATCCCGGCTGGTGGTGGGGCGCCGGGACGATAGTGGCGATGCAGATCGCGATCGACCTGATCGTGCTGAGCCCGGCCGGACCCGCATTTTACAGGGTCGTGACCGCCGGCACGCCGGGTGGCGTCTTGCCGCCGTCGGCCTATCCGCCCCCACCGATGGGGCCGATCGTCACTGGCCGATAGGCTCCACGTCGACCGACACGTCGACCTTCTGCCCGTCCAGCCCGGTGAACACGCCGTCGATCGGCGCGACATCCGCATAATCGCGGCCCATCGCGGTGATGATATGATCCGGTCCCACCATGCAGGCATTGGTCGGATCGAAGCCCAGCCAACCGCGCTTCGGCCCGCACCAGATCGCCGCCCAGGCATGCGTCGCATCGGCGCCGATCAGCCTTTCCTTGCCGGGCGGCGGCACGGTGCGCAAATAGCCCGAGACGTAAGCGGCGGGCAGGCCGTGGCCGCGCAAAGCCGCGACCATGATCTGCGCGAAATCCTGACAGACGCCGTGCTTCTTCTCGAACGCCTCGGCCGGCGGCGTATCGACGGTGGTGGCGCTGCCATCATAGACGAACTCGTCATGGATGCGCGTGGCGAGCGCCAGCCCCGCCTCGACGATCGGCCGATCGGGCCGCAACAGATCCGCCGCCCAATCGGTCGCCGCCTGAAACAGCGGGATCGACGGCGAGGGATAGAGATAATTGGCGGGGCTTTCTGGGCGCTTGTCGGCCTTGGCGCGCGCCAGGCTGGCGATTTCGGCGACGGACAGGTCGTCCGCCTCGGGCACCGGCACTTCGCGATCGACCCGGATCCGCATCCTGCTTTCGATCAGGATCTCGCGCGCCGGCACCTCCAGCACCATACGGCTGACGAAGCCCAGATAGCCGATCGGCTTGGGTTGGGAGAGTTTCGCGGTCGGGCTGATCTCCAGATCGAAGCCGTCGAGCCGCTGCCCATCCCATTCGATCGGCTTCAGCCGCAGGTTGCAGCGCGCGAACGTGACGGGGAAGGCATAGCGGAACCGCGTCTTATGGCTGATCTGATAGAGCATCAGGCTAATGTCATCCCGCCCATGCGCAGGCTTTCCGATCCCTGCAGGAAGAAGCGCTTGCCGATCGCATCGGACAGATCCTCGAGCATATTCTCGATCCCCAGCACCGCGCTGGTATCGAGCGTCTCGGCGGTCGCGGTGCGCACCGCGGCCTCGATCCGGATCGACAGCGAGACATGCGCTTCGGCCATGCCGTCGTCGCGCAGGGTGGGCAGGCGATCGAGGTGCTGGCGGATGCGCCCGACCTGATAGGCGATCGAGCGCGGGTTGAACGGATCAAGCGCGATCATGTCGCGCACCGGCTCGACCGCAAGGCCGGTCAGATACCGCGCGCGATAGCTGATCTGCGTGTCGTTGAGGTCGAGCAGGGTCGTCAGGTCGTCCGCCGACGCATCCTTGCCCGCAAAGCTGCGCAGCAGGCGACAGACCATCAAAGCGCGCTCCACCCGGCGGCCCAGATCGTGGAAGCGCCAACCGGAAGTACGGCCCATATTCTCGGCCGCCAAACCCGCCAGCGCGGAGAAGCGCCCCTGCAATTCCACCGCGCGCGCCAAGGTCGCTTCGGCATCTTCGGAGAAACGCCGGGGGAGCGGCGCGTCGATCAGGCGCCACACATCGGCCGACAGGCGATCGCGCATCACGCTGGCGATCATCCGCGCGCTGCGGATCAGCGAGGCGACGCTGGCCGCACCATCGCCATCGAGCGCGAGCAAGGCGAGGTGGCGCAGGTCGTGCGTCTCGCCGCCGTCGACATCATGCTCCTCGGCATCGTCCTCGGGCTCCGGCCCCGTGCGCGCGGCGCCGGTGGAGACGAGCAGCGAGCCGAGCCGGTCGAGCGTCAGCGGGAACAGGGCCGCGCCGCCATCCGCCACGATGCTGCCGCCCAGCGTCGAGCGTACCAGCCGCAGCGTGGACTCGCCACGCTCCAGATAGCGGCCGAGCCAGTAGAGATTGTCGGCCGCACGGCTCGTCAACGTGCCCGGATTGCGGCGGATCGGGACGAGCGAGGGCAGCAAAGATGTCTGGTCGGTCACGGGCTTGCGCCCCACGATCCAGACGTCGGCGGAAAAAGCGCCCTCGCCCATCACGGTCGCGCGCACGTCGCTGTCGTCGCCCAGCCGCGCGAAGCCGCCGGGCATCACCGTCCAATGCCCCTGCGCATCGCGCGCAGCGAAGACCCGCAAGGTGAACGGACGCGGCACCATCGCGCCGTGCTGAACCGCGGGTGTGGTCGAGACGCGGACGATCTCCTGCCCGACATAGTCCATCGGGCGCAGCTTCATGTCGGCAAGCAGCCGTTCGCGATCGACGGCCGACAGCGAAGACCCCAGCACTGGCCGCCCACCGCGCAGCCCCATCGGCGCCTCACGGAAAGCGGGCCCGATGAGCAGTTCGTCGAGATTATCCTCGACAAAGGCGCGCGGCCCATCCTGCCCGCACCACCAGGTCGCGATATTGGGCAGCTTGAGTTCTTCACCGATCAGCCGGCGGGCGAGCGCGGGAAGGAAGGCAGCGAAGGCATTGGCTTCGATCACGCCCGCGCCCGGCGCATTGGCGATGACGGCCTGTCCCGCCTCCATCGCGTCCATCAGCCCCGGCACGCCGATCGCCGAACCCGAATCGAACGCCAGCGGATCGAGATATTTGGAATCGATCCGGCGCCACAACGCGTCGATCCGCTTCATCCCCTCGATCGTGCGCACGAACAGCCCGTCGTCGCGCACCGCCAGATCGCTGCCTTCGAGCAGCAGCAGGCCCAGATAGCGCGCCAGGTGCGCCTGTTCGGGATAGGACTGGTTGTAGCGGCCCGGCGTCAGCAGGCCGATGCGCGGTTCGGACCGGCGGCACACCGCCGACAGACCTTCGCGGAAGGCCGAAAAGAAGCCCGCCAGACGTTCGACCTGCAAGCGCGTCTGCAGATTGCCCATCACGCGGGTCGCAGCGAGGCGGTTTTCCAGTGCATAGCCAGCACCCACGGGCGCGCGCGCATGATCGTCCAGCACGCGCCACTCGCCGCTCGGGTCGCGTCCCAGATCGACGGCGTAAATGTGCAGGCGATAGCCGCCCGGCGGCTTCACCCCGATCTGCGAACGCCAGAAATCGCGGCTGCCGGTGATCAGTGCCTCGGGCACCGCACCGCTCAGCACCATCTGCTGCTCACCGAAGATGTCGCCGAGCAGGCGTTCCATCAGTTCGGCGCGCTGCGAAACGCCCTCGGCGATGCCGTGCCACTCATCCTCGCCGATCAGCAGCGGGACGGCGGAGAGCGGCCATTGGCGCTCCTGCCCTTCGCCGGGCAGGCGGAAGGCGGTGCCGAGTTCCTGCACCTGCCGCGCGATACGCTGCTGGATCGTGTCGAGCCGCCCGCCATCGGCAAGCTCGCTCAGCCCGTCAAAGAGCGTGTGCCACCAGTGCGCGCCACGGCCCGCATCGCCGCGCAGCGTATCCGCCGCGCCCGCGACGCCGATATAGCTGTGCAGCCAGCCTTGTCCGAGACTTGGCATTCCCGGCAGCTGCGCCATCAGTTCCCCCTGCATGGCGCGCTACACGATCGGCGGTGCGCGAAGGTCTAGCGTCATCGGAAACTCGCTCACCCTCTCCTGTATCGGCATCGTCACCGGGCCGGGCGTGTGTCCATGATCCTGGAACCGCGCACGGCGTCGGGCCTCCGCCTCATAATCGTTCACGGGGACCGTATCATAGTTTCTGCCGCCGGGGTGAGCGACATGATAGACGCATCCGCCCAGCGAACGGCCGTTCCACGTATCGAGTATGTCGAAGGTCAACGGCGCGTTGGGCGGCAGCAGCGGGTGCATGCTGTTTGCGGGCCACCACGCCTTGTACCGCACCCCGCCAACCGCCTCGCCCGGAACTCCCGTCGGCGTCAGCGGCACGCGCCGCCCGTTGCACGAAACGATGTGGCGGCCGGGGATCAGCCCGGCGGCCTTGACCTGCAGCCGCTCGGTCGAGCTGTCGACATAGCGCACCGTGCCGCCGATCGCGCCGGTTTCGCCCAGCACATTCCACGGCTCAAGCGCGTGCGCGATCTCCAGCGACACGCCACCCGCCTGCACGGTACCGTGAACGGGGAAGCGGAACTGCCGCTGCGCCTCGAACCATGCCGGATCGAAATCGTAACCCGCCCCGCGCAGGTCGTTCAGAACCTCCAGGAAATCGGCCCAGACGAAGTGCGGCAGCAGGAAACGATCGTGGAGCGTCGTGCCCCAGCGCACGAACCCGCCCTTCTGCGGCTCGCGCCAGAACCATGCGGTCAGAGCGCGGAGCAGAAGCTGCTGCGCAAGGCTCATCTTCGCCTCGGGCGGCATTTCGAAACCGCGGAATTCGAGCAGGCCGAGCCGTCCGGTCGGGCCGTCGGGCGAATACATCTTGTCGATGCAGATTTCGGTGCGGTGCGTATTGCCCGTCACGTCGACCAGCAGGTTGCGGAACAGCCGATCGACCACCCACGGCGCCGGCTGCGGCCCCTCATCCGGCCCCGGCACCTGCGCCAGCGCGATTTCGAGTTCGTAGAGGCCGTCATGCCGCGCCTCGTCGATGCGCGGCGCCTGGCTGGTCGGGCCGATGGTGAGGCCCGAGAACAGATAGCTGAGCGACGGATGCCGTTGCCAGAACAGCACGAAGCTCTTGAGCATATCGGGCCGGCGGATGAAGGGCGAGTCGTTCACCGAACGTCCGCCCAGCACGATATGATTGCCGCCGCCGGTGCCGATCGCGCGCCCGTCGACCATGAACTTGTCGGCGGTCAGCCCGCATTCGCGCGCCATGTCGTACAGGTTGGTCGTGATGTCGACCGTCTCGGCCCAGCTGCCCGACGGCTGGATATTGACCTCGATCACGCCTGGATCGGGCGTGACCTTCAGAACCTGAAGCCGCGGATCGGGCGGCGGGGCATAGCCTTCGATGCGGACGGGAATGCGGGTCTTCGCCGCCTGCGCCTCGATCTCGGCGATCAGCTCCAGATAATCCTCAAGCCGCTCGGTCGGCGGCAGGAACACCGCGACGTGATCGCCGCGCGCCTCGGTCGTCATCGCGGTGCGGACTGCGCCGGCGATGATCGTCTGCTCCTGCCGATCCTGCGCAACGGCGCCGGTCGCCGGAGCCACGGCCTCCGAACGCTGTTCGATCGCCGCATGAAAATCGGGCAATTCCTCGCGCGGCTCTGTCGTGTCGCGCGGGTGGAGATAGGGATAGGCGGCCGGCGGCACGAAGGGCAGCGAGCCGAGCGGCAGGCGATAGCCGATCGAGGCATCCCCCGGCATCACGAACAGCTTGCCGCGTCGCACCGTCCACTTTTCGGATCGCCAGCGGCGGCCGGTGGGTGCCTGCGCCGCCTGCCACGCCTGGATCGGCAGGACATAGCCGACCGGCTTGCTCAGCCCGCGTTCGAACGCCGTCACCATCCGGCTGCGCGCCTCGGGATCGTCGATCTTCGGGTCGGTCGGGTCGACATTGTCGGGAAGCTGCGCCTCCTTCACCGCCCACTCGATCCCGTCCTCAAAAGCCGGCTCGATCATGTCCGCGCCGACGCCCAGCCCTTCGGCCACGCGCGACAGGAAGGATTGGGCATCGTCGCTGGTCAGCGGCTTGCCGGCCTCGGCGCTGCCCGCGATCAGGCTCGCGTCGCGCCACACCGGCACGCCATCCAATCGCCAATAGACCGAATAGCCCCAGCGCGGCAGGCTTTCGCCCGGATACCATTTGCCCTGCCCGTGGTGGATCAGCCCGCCCGGCGCGAAGCGATCGCGCATCTTACGGATCAGCCGGTCGGCATAGCCCGCCTTGGTCGGCCCTACCGCGTCGCCATTCCATTCGGGCGCTTCCGGGTCGTCGATCGCAACGAAGGTCGGCTCGCCGCCCATCGTCAGTCGCACGTCCTGCGCGGCGAGATCGGCGTCGACCTTTTCGCCCAGCGCGTTGACCGCATCCCAGCGGGCGTCGGTGAAGGGCTTGGTGATGCGCACCGCCTCGGCAATGCGCTGCACGTCCATCGCATAGGCGAAGTCGGTCTTGACCGGATCGGGCGACGTCGGCGTCCAGCCGCCCTCGATCGGCGATGCCGACTGGTGGTGCGGCGTCGCGGCGAGCGGAATATGCCCCTCGCCCGCCAGCATCCCCGATGTCGCGTCGAAGCCGATCCAGCCCGCGCCGGGCACATAGGCTTCGGCCCAGGCATGGAGATCGCAGACATCGTGCGTCACGCCTTTGGGACCGTCGATCGGGGTCACGTCGGCGACCAGCTGGATCGAATAGCCGGACACGAAGCGCGCGGCGAAGCCGAGGCGGCGGAGCAGATGGACCAACAGCCACGCACTGTCGCGGCAGCTTCCCGATCCGATCTCCAGCGTCTCCTCGGGCGCCTGCACACCCGGATCGTAGCGGATGACGTAATCGACCTGTTCGCGCACCGCCTGATTGACCTCGACGAGGAAGTCGATCGTGCGCTGCTTCGTGCCGCCAAAGCGGGCGAGCAGGTCTTCGAACAAAGGCCCCTGCGGCTCGGTTTCGAAATAGGCGGCGAGATCGGCGGAAAGCGCGGGCGCGTAGAGGAAGGGCCGGTGTTCGGCATAATCCTCGACGAAGAAATCGAACGGGTTCACGACCACCAGATCGGCGATCAGATCGACCGTGATCGAGAAATGATCCGCCGGCTCCGGAAACACGATCCGCGCCAGCCAATTACCGTGCGGATCCTGCTGCCAGTTGATGAAGTGGTTTTCCGGGCTGATCGACAGCGAATAGTTCGGCACCGCCGTTCGGCTGTGCGCGGCGGGGCGCAGGCGGATGATCTGCGGGCCAAGCTGGACCGGGCGGTCATAGCTGTAGCTCGTGCGATGATGGAGCGCGGCTTGAATCATGGCCGCAAAGGGATGCCGCAACCGCTTGTGCGGTGCAACAGAGTCGTCATCTCCTTTTCCTCGTCATTGCGAGAAGCCGAAGGCGACGAAGCAATCCAGGCCCGAACCAGAGATGGTTCGCGCGCCTCTCGCATGCGGGCCTGGATTGCTTCGCTACGCTCGCAATGACGAGGTTATGAGTTCCACGATCCCCGGCACCAAAGACGCGACCAGCAGGGCCGCCATGCCGATGTTGAACGCGCGCAGGAGCCCCGGCCGATCGAGCCAGTGGCGGATCGCCACGCCGCCGCCCGCCCAGCACATGATGCACGGCAGGCCGGTGAGGCCCAGCACCGCCGCGACGATCAGCACGTCGGTCGTCAGCGTCTCGGGCCGCGAGAAGCTGGTCGCGGCGCCCAGGCACATCGCCCACGCCTTCGGATTGACCCACTGGAACGCCGCCGCGCCCCAGAAACCCAGCGGCTGCGCGCGTGGCCTCACCTCGCCAAGTCCGGTGGATGTCGCGATCTTGTAGGCGAGCCACAGCAGATAGGCGGTCGAGACGATGTGGAGCGCGGTGTAGAGCCACGGCACGCTTTCGATCAGCCCCGCCAGCCCGAAACCGAGCAGCAGCACCATCACGACGCAGCCCGCGCTGATCCCGAACACATGCGGCAAGGTGCGGCGGAAGCCGAACGTGGCCCCCGACGACAGCAGCATCATATTGTTCGGCCCCGGCGTCCCCGACGAGACGATGCAGAAGGAAGCGGCCGCCGCGAGCAGTTCGGGCGTCATCGCCCGAGTGCTTTGGCAAGGTCGTACTGCGCCGCCACGCCGCCGTTCCAGCGATCGTCGCTGATCGCCGACGCCGCGACGATCAGGACGGTGCCGCCCAGAAAGAAGGTCACGATGCTGGTGGTCAGAACATTGCGCATGGAACGTCTCCTTTTTTGGCCGAGTCTCCGATTGGCCGGTTGACGCCGCCGAATTGTCCTGGCAATTGTTACATGTCAAAATTTATATTGTCATAGTGACAATGTTGGAGACAATCGATGTGGACCCCCGTTCTGGCCGACGATGTGGAGACGGTGTCCGGCCGCCTGCTCTCGGCGATGCGCCGCGACATTGCGGACGGGGTTCTGACGCCCGGCGAAAAGCTGCCCACGCATCGCGATCTGGCGCACCGGCTGGGCATCGGCCTCGGCACGGTCACGACCGTCTATGCCGAAGCGGTGCGCGAAGGGCTGATCACCGCGCAGGTCGGACGCGGCAGCTTCGTCGCCGATCAGGCGAGCCTTGCGCCCCCGCTCGACGACGGCACGATCCGCATGTCGCAGAACGTGCCCCCCCTCGCCCCCGCGCAGCGGCGCTTCGCGGCGACCTTCGGGCGGCTGCGCCAGCGCCCCGACCTTGTCGACCATCTCGGCTACGCCCCGCCCGAAGGCTATGCCGCGCACCGCCGGCTCGGCGCCGAATGGCTCAAGCGCGTGAGCGGGCATGACGCGATTGATGTCTCGAAGCTGATCGTCACCACCGGCGCGCAGCAGGCGATGACGCTGGCGTTCGACACGCTTTGCAAGCCCGGCGACACCTTGCTGTGCGAGGCGGCAACCTATTTCGGGATGCGATCGATCGCGCAGGTCGGCGGCTACAAGCTGCGCGGCGTGGCGATGGACGGCGAAGGGCTGTTGCCCGATGCGCTCGACCAAGCGGCGGCGGAAAGCGGCGCGAAACTGCTCTACACGCTCCCCACGCTCCAGAACCCGACCGGGCGGATCATGTCGTACCGGCGGCGAATGGAGATTATCGAGGTGGCGCGCAAACGTGGCCTCTGGATCGTCGAGGACGATCTCTATTCGGTCTTCGCGATCGGCACCGCCCCGCCCCCGCTCAGCGCCTATGCGCCCGATCGCTGCATCTACATCAACGGCACGTCCAAGGCTTTGGCGCCGGGCCTGCGCGTCGGTTACATGGTGATGCCCAATGCCGACCAATATGATGCGGCGCTGCGCCTGATCCGCGCGCGCATCTATTCGCCCGCATCGCTGGGCGCGATGATCGCGAGCCAGTGGATCGAGGACGGTACGGCCGACGAGGTGGTGGCCGAGGTGCAGGCCGAAATGCTCGCCCGCGGCGCCATCGCCCGCGACAGGCTGGGCAGCGCGTGCGAGGCGCCCGCCGATCCGCGCTGTCCGCATCTGTGGCTGCCCATGCCCGAAATCGACGCCGAACGCCTCGCCGCCCGCGCGATGCGCGCCGGTGTGGAGATCACGCCGCCGTCCGCGCCGTTGGTCGATGCAGGGATGTTGTCGGGCGTGCGGCTGTGCATCGGCGCGGTGGCGGATCGCGCGACCTTGTCGAGCGCGGTCGATCGGGTGGCGGATGCCCTGCGCGAGCGCGATCATGGCGTGGTCTAAGTCCCCTCGTCATTGCGAGGAGCCGCAGGCGACGCGGCAATCCATTCCGAAGTGCGGAGTGGATTGCTTCGCTACGCTCGCAATGACGGGTAGAGAGAGACCATGACCAATCCCTTCCCCATCTTCGAAAGCTGGTTCGCCGAAGCGCGGACGAGCGAGCCCAATGATTCGAACGCGATGGCGCTCGCCACCGTTGGCGCCGACGGGCAGCCTTCGGTGCGCATGGTGCTGCTCAAGGGCCATGATGAACGCGGCTTCGTGTTCTACACCAATTTCGAAGGGCGCAAGGCGGGCGAGTTGCTGGCGCATCCCAAGGCGGCCCTGCTGTTCCACTGGAAATCGCTGCGCCGGCAGATCCGCATCGAGGGGCCGGTGAGCCGCGTCACCGATGCCGAGGCCGACGCCTATTTCGCGACCCGCGCGCGGGATTCGCAGCTGGGCGCCTGGGCCTCCGATCAATCGCGCCCGCTCGACAGCCGCGAGACGTTCGAAGCGCGCTTCGATGCGGTGAAGGCGCGCTTCGAAGGCGGCGACGTCACCCGTCCGCCGCACTGGTCGGGCTTCCGCGTCGCGCCCGAACGGATCGAGTTCTGGCAGGATCGCGCCCACCGCCTCCACGAACGCCGCCTGTTCACGCGCGCCGGCGACGGCTGGAGCGAAGGACTGCTCTACCCGTGACCCTCAACGTCCGCGCAGCATTGGCGTCGGTCTCGGTCGCCCTCATCCTCGCGATCCTGAAGGGTCATGCGGCGTGGATCAGCGGGTCGGTCGCGATGCTCGGGTCGCTCGCGGATACGGTACTCGACATCGTTGCCTCGCTCGCCACGCTCTACGGCGTCCGCCTCGCCGCCCGTCCCGCCGATCGCAAGCACCGCTTCGGACATGGCAAGGCGGAGGCGATCGCGGCTTTGTTCCAGGTCGTCCTCATCAGCATTTCCGCCTTCGGGCTGATCATCCGCGCGATCGAACAGTGGATCGAGGGCGCGGAAACCGGCGCGGCGCATGAGGGGATCGCGGTTTCGGTCCTCTCGCTGATCCTGACCGGCGGGCTCCTGCTTTATCAGCGACGAATCATTGCGCAGACCGGATCGGTCGCGATCCGCACGGACAATGTCCATTATCAGAGCGATCTGCTGCTCAACGGCGCGGTGATCGTCGCGCTGGTGCTCGACGGTTTCGTGGGCGTTACTGGCGCGGATCCTCTGTTCGGCATCGCGATCGCTTTGTGGCTCGCCTGGGGCGCGTGGCGCGCGTCGGGCGATGCGATCGATCAGCTGATGGACAAGGAATGGCCCGAGGAGAAGCGCCAGGCCTTCGTCCGCGCCGTCCGCTGCCATCCCGAGCTTGAGGGCATTCACGAACTGCGCACCCGCACGTCGGGCGACCGCGATTTCGTCCAGTTCCACATCTGGGTCGATCCCGCGATGACGATCGGCGAGGCGCATCGCGCGATGGACGCGCTGGAAGCGCGCCTGATGGCCGAATTCCCCGACACCGAAATCCTGATCAACCCTGAACCGACCGGGCAGTTCGACCCGAAAACGGAGATGACCGCGTGACCAGCCTGCCCTTCCACCAGGTCGATGCCTTTGCCGACCGGCCCTTCGTCGGCAATCCGGCCGCGGTGATGCCGCTCGACGCGTGGCTGCCCGACGATGTGCTGCAGCGGATCGCCGAGGAGAACAATCTGGCGGAGACCGCCTTCCTCGTCCCCGATGCGAGCGGCGAGGCCGATTATGAGCTGCGCTGGTTCACGCCGACGGTCGAGGTCGCCTTGTGCGGCCATGCGACGCTGGCGAGCGGGCATGTGCTGCTGTCGGCCGATCCGACGCTCGACAAGGTGCGCTTCCGCACGCGCAAGTCGGGCCTGCTGGAGGTGTCGCGCGCCGATACCGGCTATCGGCTTGCCTTGCCCGCATGGAAGACCGAGCCGAAGTCGCTTCCCCTGCCCCTGCTCGGCGGGGTCGGCGGCGCGCCGGTCGAGACCCTTTGGCGCGACGGCGGCTATGCGCTGCTCGTCTATGGCAGCGAAAAGGAGATCCGCGCGCTCGACCCCGATTTCCGCGCACTGAAGCCGCTGGGCGATCTGCTGCTGATCGCGACGGCGCCGGGGGATGAGACCGACATCGTCAGCCGTGTCTTCGCGCCCGGCGCGGGGATCGACGAGGATCCGGTGACGGGATCGGCGCACTGCCTGCTGACTGCCTATTGGGCCGCCCGCCTCGGCCGTGACAGCTTCACCGCCTTTCAGGCGTCCGCGCGCGGCGGCCATTTGCGCTGCACGCTCAAGGGCGACTGGGCGATATTGGAGGGGCGGTGCGTGACGGTGATCGAGGGGCGCTTCCGCCTCTAATGCCCGGTCTTGGCGGCCGGGTTCGTCAGCTGCACGCGTGCAGGCTGGGCTTCGATGACGTCATCGGAGGGCGAAACCGGCATCACCTCGATACCCTGTTCGGACATCCGCACCACCAGATGCAGTTCGATGATGGCGCCGCCGGCCTGCGGCATTGCGAACTGAGCGGCGCTGATCTCCTCACCGATCCGCGAGGCCAAGCCGGGAAACGTCTCGATAAAGCCATCGTCGGAGGCGACGGCGCCCTTGAGCTCCAGCGCCGATAAGGGCTGCGCAAACTGGCAGCCGATCCTTTTTTCCCCCATCCAGACGACCCGCGCCTCGCGCCAGCCGATCAATGGCACATCGATCATCACCGACGCGCCCAGAAACAGTGAGACGTTGACGAGCATCGCGAAGCCGCCGCCCGACAGATCGGTGACGATGACATTGTGGATCGCGTCTCCGGACGCGCCCTCAAGGTCGAGCACGATCGAAAGCTCCGGGCGAATGCGCGCGGAAAGATGAACTTCGATGCGCTCGTCATGCCGGCGATCAGTCATCACGCAACTCAACACAGCTACTGACAACGGTGACAATGGCGGAAAATCGGGAAGGTTCCGCTGCGCAAAAACTGATTCAGATTAGTTTTGAGAGAGAGAGTGCCGTTAAATCTGATCGACCGACAGCACCTCGACCCCGCGTTCCGACAGGCGCACGGCAAGTTCGAGTTCGATCACCGCGCCGCCCGCCAGCGGCATCGATGTGAGCGTGGTATCGAAGCGCGTGGTCATCTGCGCGACGAGGCCGGGGAACAGCTCGTTGAAATCGCCATCGGACGCGACCGCGTCCTCAAGCTCCTGCGCCGACAGCGGCTCGGCGAACTGGCAGCCGATGCGCCCTTCGGCCATCCACATCACATGCGCCTCGCGCCAGCCGACCAGCGGCACTTCGACCATCACGGGCGAACCGAGGAACAGGGTGGTGTTGCCCAGCATCGAAAAGCCGCCGCCCGAAAGATCGGTGACGGTGACATGCTGGATGATGTCGCCTTTCGCGCCCTCCATATCGAGCGCGATGCAGATGCCCGGGCGCAGCCGGGCGGACAGGTGGACTTCAATACGTTCGTCGTGGCGCCTGTCGCTCATACTCAACTCGATCGGATTGGTTCGATATCGGAGCAACCGCGGAAAAGCGCCAAAAGTTCCGCGCCCAAAACTAACCTGTGTTGAATTTACAATTGTATGGAAACGCCTCGACCACCCACCTCGTCATTGCGAGCGTAGCGAAGCAATCCAGGCCCGCATGAGAGAGGCTCGCGACCTAACTCCAGTGCGGGCCTGGATTGCTTCGTCGCCTGCGGCTCCTCGCAATGACGAGGGGGTGGATATCAGCGCTTCACCAGCGTCACCTGCGCCACGTCGATGCCGCCGCCGGCAAAGCCGCCTTCGCAATACATCAGGTAGAAACGCCACAGTTTGATGAACTCGGCATCGAAGCCGTCGGGCAGCTTGTTGGCCGCCACGGCCGCATCGAAGCTGACGCGCCAGCGCTTGAGCGTTTCGGCATAATGGAGGCCGAAGCCGTGGCGATCGCGCCATTCCAGCCCCGCCTTTTCCGCCGCCGCACGGAAGCGGCTTTCGGAGATGAGCATCCCGCCGGGGAAGATATAGGTCTGCACGAAATCTGGATCGGTGCGGTAGCTGTCATAGACCGCATCGTCGATCGAGATGAACTGGATCGACGCCTTGCCGCCCGGCTTCAGCGCGCGGGCGATCGCCTGCATGTAAGCCGGCCAATATTCCTCGCCGACCGCCTCGACCATCTCGACGCTGGCGACCGCATCATATTGATCGGGCACGTCGCGATAATCGCAGATTTCGAAACGCGCCTTATCGCCAAGCCCCTTCGCAGCCAGCCGATCGTCGGCATATTTCTTTTGTTCGATCGACAAAGTGATGCCGGTAACGTCGGCGCCGTATTCGGCGGCCGCGACCTCGGCCAACCCGCCCCAGCCGCAGCCGATTTCGAGCAGCTTGTCGCCGGGCTTGAGATCGAGCCGGTCGAGCATCGCGCGGATCTTGCGGACCGATGCGTCCTCCAGCGTCTCGGACGGCGAAATCGGATCGGCGAACAGCGCCGACGAATAGCTCATCGTCCGGTCAAGCCAGAGTTCGTAGAAGTCGTTCCCCAGATCATAGTGGAATGCGATGTTCTTGCGGCTGTTCGCGCGGCTGTTTCGGCGGAAAGCGTGCAGGATCATGTTGAACGCGCGCAGCGGCCCCTGCGCGCGGCCAAGCTCGCCCAGCGGATGCCGGTTGCGCATGAACAGATCGAAGATCGGCACCGGATCGGGGCTGGTCCATTCCCCCTCAGCCCAGCTGCGATACCAGCCGACCGAACCGGCGGTGACGAGGCGGACGAGCGGCATCCAGTTCTTGAGTTCGCAGATCGCGACCGGGCCGTTGGTGGGATTGCCCAGCACGCGGAAGCTGCCGTCGGGCAAGGTCGCCTCGATCGCGCCTTCGACCAGGCCGGTGTGAATCGTATCGAGCAACCGCTGGAATCCCGGCGCGAACAGCCGGGCGATCAACCCTGCGCCGGTCGCGAAACCCCGATCGGCCTTGACGAGATGGCGTCCGCGAGCGGCGGGCGGCTGGGCATTCATCGGTTGTGTTGCTCCCCTCACAACAGCGTCGATAACCGGCTGTATAACGGGGGATACGGGGCGGGAAGCGGGTTTGTTGCGTTATGTGTCGTCACCCCGCAAATTTCGTCATCCCGGCGGAGGCCAGGATCTCAGGAGAGTAGCGGCACGCAGGAGCCGCCTGAGACCCCGGCCTCCGCCGGGGTGACGGCTATTTGCCAGCCGCCGCCAGCGCCCGCTCCCGTGCCTCGCGGTGGCCGATCAGCGGCTCGGGATAATCGTCCGGTGCGCATCCCGCTTCGTGCGGATCGTGGATCGCGTCGCCCTCCAGGCCGCGCAGTTCGGGAACCCACTCCCGGATATAGTCGCCCGCGTCGAACTTCCGCGATTGCACCAGCGGCGCCATGATCCGGCCGAACGGGTTGCTGTCGATCCCGGTGCCCGCCACCCACTGCCAGTTGACCGCGTTGTTGCCGTAATCGGCATCGACCAACGTATCCCAGAACCAGCGTTCGCCACGCCGCCAGTCGATCAGCAGATGTTTGATCAGGAAGGACGCCGCGATCATGCGAACGCGGTTGTGCATCACGCCGGTCGCCCACAGTTCGCGCATCCCCGCGTCGACGATCGGGTATCCGGTGCGCCCCTGCGTCCACGCATCGAAATCGCGATCGGCCGCAGATCCCGTCCGCCAGCGGAAATGATCATAGGCTTCACGGCCATTGCGCCGTCCGTAATCTGGCAGGATATCGATCACGTTCGCGGCGAAATCGCGCCACGCCACTTCGCGCAGCCAGGGTTCTGCCTTGGCGCGGCTATGCTTCGCGGCGCGGTGCCAGACATAGGCTGGCGAGACTTCGCCGAAGTGGAGGTGCGGCGACAGGCGCGACGTGCCGTCGATCGCCGGCATGTTCCGGTCATGGTCATAATCTTCGATCTTCGGCAGGAAGTCCGCCAGCGCCTCGCGCGCGCCCACCTCCCCCGGCGTCCAGATGTCGAAGCCCTTCGCCCAGTTCGGTTTGGTCGGCAGCAGATCCCAGTCGGACAACTTGTCGCCCTCGATCGCGACGTGCGGCGCGGTGAAGGCCGAAGGTGCCGGATGCGGGGTCGACGGCGGCATCTGTTCCTTGAGCGCGCGCCAAAAGGGGGTGAAGACGCGGTAGCGCGTATGCGATCCGGTCAATACGCCTTCGGGCGCGGCCAGCCGCCCGCCTTCGTAGATGCGCAGATCGAGATGCTTGGCGAGCGCCTCTTCGGCCGCCTGCCACCACGGCTCATAATGGCGGATGGCGTGAACGGTCTTCGCGCCGATCGCGTCTGCGACCGCGCGCACCTCGGCGACCGCATCGCCCCGGCGCAGCACCAGCCGCCCGCCGCGCTCGCGGATTGTCTCGCCCAGCGCGGTCAGGCTGTGGTGGAGCCACCAGCGTTGCGCCCCACCGGTCGCCCACGCGCCGGCGGCATCGTCGTCGAGCACATAGACCCCGATCCACGGCCCCTCATGGGTCGCGGCGGCGACGGCGGCTTGATCGGAAAGGCGAAGATCCTGGCGAAACCAGGCGATGGAAGCAGTCATGCGCCCCTTAACGCGCCGGACGCGCGGGGGCTGCGAGCGTCTTCAAAAGCACGGCACGATCGGCCTCGGGCAGCGCGCGGATCAGTTCGATCAGCTTGGCGTTGCTTCGCCGACGCCGCTCGGCCTGCAGATCCTCATCCTTCTTGAGCAAGGATTCGAGCGCGTCGACGTCGATCGGGACGGCGGCGATCAACTGGGTGCGTTCGAGCCGCAGCGCGTCGATCTCGCTCTTGAGCTCGCCTGCGCGCGGATCGGGCTGGGCATAGATGCGCGCCGCGATCGTGCGTCCTTCGGCCGACATGCCGTTCCAATTGGGACCGGGCGTCAGGATCACCGGCGCAGGTGCCGGGGCCACGGGCTTGGGCGCGGCGGCCAGAGCGGGCGCGGAAATGGCGGCGAGCAAAGCAAAACGGAGCGACATCGGGGGCA
Organism: Sphingomonas crocodyli; assembly: GCF_004005865.1. Classification (NCBI taxonomy): domain Bacteria; kingdom Pseudomonadati; phylum Pseudomonadota; class Alphaproteobacteria; order Sphingomonadales; family Sphingomonadaceae; genus Sphingomonas; species Sphingomonas crocodyli. The sequence goes on along the minus strand of NZ_SACN01000001.1, from coordinate 1,988,315 downwards.
TCCTTTCGATCGGCCCCGCTCTACGCCGTCAGTGGCGCCGCGACAAATGCCCGATGCAGCGCAAGGATCGTCGCGACATGGCGCCGCGCCACTGCCATCCGATCCGCGCCATAGCCGCCACCCAGCGCGCTCGCGATCGGCAATCCGCGCCGCCGCGCCTCGTGCATCACGAAGCCATCGCGCGCCGCCAGCCCCTCGTCGCTGAGCGCCAGTCGTCCCAGCCGATCGTCCCCATGCGGATCGACGCCCGCCTGATAGAGGATGATGTCCGGCGCGAAATCGTCGATCGCGCGCGGCAATGTTTCGCCGAGCGCGATCAGATAAGCGGCGTCATCCGTCCCATCGGGCAGGCCCAGATCGAAGCTGCTGCGCGCCTTCCTTGCCGGGAAATTCTTCTCGGCATGGATCGAAAAGGTGAAGATGTCGGGTCGTCTGGCGAGCAGGGCTGCGGTGCCGTCGCCCTGGTGAACATCGAGATCGACGATCATCACGCGCCCCGCATCGCCCTCCTCGATCAGCCGGTTCGCGGTGATCGCCAGATCGTTGAACACGCAATAGCCCGCGCCCGTATCGGCCAGCGCATGGTGGCTCCCGCCCGCCATGTTCGCGGCATAGCCATGTTCGAGCGCCAGCTTTGCCGCCATCCACGTTCCCCCCGGTGCCAGCTGCGCGCGGCGCGCGGTGCGCGGGACGATGGGGAAACCGATCCGTCGTTCCTTCACCGGCGGCACCGCGCAGGCCAGCACCTCGGCGACATAGGCCGGATCGTGGATCGCCTCGATCCAGCCGACCGGCATCGGATCGGGCGCGTGGATGATATGCGGCACCCCGCTTTCGGCCAGCGCCTGCATCACCAGACCATATTTGTCGAAGGCGAAGCCGCTGCCCACCGCGCCCGGCGCGACATAATCGGGGTGGTGGACGACATGCAGCATCTTGCCAGCGTGCGCGCCCTGCCCCACCTCGTCGGTCATGGATAGCGACTTCATCCGTCCCGATGTGCGGACGTTCCTCGACAAGATCAATGGCATGGACCGGCCGGCGCTCTATACGATGCCCGCCGCGCAGGCCCGCGCGCAATCGGCGCAGGACAATGCGCGCAGCGATCTGCCCGCCGATCCGATCGCGTTCCGGCGCGACATCGACATCCCTGCGCCGCACGGAACGATCGCCGCGCGCTTCTACGATGCGCAGGAGGCGCGCGACGAGGCGGGGCCGCTGATCGTCTTCATTCACGGCGGCGGCTTCGTGCTGGGCGATCTCGACACCTATGACAGCGCTGCGACAGCGATCGCCAACGGGACCGGGCTTCCCGTTATCTCGATCGCCTATCGCCTCGCGCCCGATCATCCCTGGCCCGCAGCACCCGACGATTGCGAGGCGGCGTTGCGCTGGATCGCGGAGCAGCCCGATCTGTTCGGCCGCTCTTACGATCGGATCGCGCTGGCGGGCGACAGCGCGGGGGCGACGCTCTCGATCGTATCGGCGATGGCGCTGCGCGAGACAACCGCCGCCCTGCCCGTCACCGCGATCTGGGCGCTCTACCCCGCGACCGACCTGCGCCGCCGCTATCCCTCGACCGAGCGGTTCGCCGAAAAGCATATGCTGACCGCCGATCTGCTGCGCTGGTTCAACGAATGTTATGCGCCCGATTTCAAGCATTGGCGCGCATCGCCCGCTTATGGTCTGCTCGCGGGCCTGCCGCCGGTGCTGGTGTCGACCTCGTCGCTCGATCCCTTGCTCGATCAGGGCCGCGCCTTCGCCAAGGCGCTGGTCGAGGCGGGCGGCAGCGTCACCTATGACGAGGCGGCGGGCACGATCCACGGCTGGCTCACGCTGCGCCGCGCGCTCCCCTCCGCGAACGCAGATCTCGCGCGCAGCCTTGCGCTTTTCCGCACTTTGATCGACCTGAGGCCATCATGACCGATCTTCCCTATCGCCCCGCCGCCGCGATCATGCTGCTGAACGCCGAAAACAAGGTGTTCGTGGCGCAACGCATCGATACCAAACTCGAAGCCTGGCAGATGCCGCAGGGCGGGCTCGACCCCGGCGAAGACCCGCTGACCGGCGCACTGCGCGAACTGGAGGAGGAGACGGGCATCCCGCCCCGCCTCGTCGAGATCATCGCCAAGGCGCCCCAGGAACTGCTCTACGATCTCCCCCCCGAAATGGTCGGCCGGATGTGGGGCGGCAAATATCGCGGCCAGACCCAGCACTGGTATGTCGCCCGCTTCCTGGGCACCGATGCCGACGTGAATCTGGAGACCGAGCATCCCGAATTCCGCGTCTGGAAATGGGCCGACGCGAACGACCTGGTCGACATGATCGTGCCGTTCAAGAAGCGGCTCTATGCCGAAGTCGTCGAGATTTTCCGCGAGCATCTCGGGGCGCCCCGCTAAGGCGCCCCTTGGTGCCGGCCGTCAGAAGCGCGTGCCGATGCCAATCCCGAACACGAGCGGATCAAGGTGGACCTTCACCCGCTGCACGCCCGCATTGGCGGTGGTGAGGCGCGTCTTCGTGTCGATATCGATATATTTGACGTCGACGTTCATGAAGATCTTCTCGGTAATATCGAAGTCGATGCCCGCCTGCGCCGCCCAGCCGAAGCTGTCCGACATGTGCACGTCGGTCTGCCCCACCGCACCGCGCAGCGCCTTCGACGCCTTCTCGCTGTAGAAGATCGTGTAGTTCACGCCCGCGCCGACATAGGGTCGCACCTTCGCCTCCGGCGCGAAATGATATTGCGCGGTCAGCGTGGGCGGCAGCACCCAGGTCGATGCCAGCTTGCCCAGCGTGCCGGTGGTCCCGGTCTTGCCGCTCGCATTGTGCTTGGTGGTCGCGGCGATCAGTTCGAAGCCGACATGGTCGGTCGCCATATAGGTGACGTCGACCTCGGGCATGATCGAATTGTTCACCTTCACCTTCTCGCCCGGAAAGGCGGGCAGGATGCTGCTGCTCTTTTCGTTCGGCGCGACCAGGATCGCGCGGGCGCGAACGATCACGTCGCCCTGCTTGGCGTGCGCGGGGGCCGCTATGCCTGCGATCGCGGCCGTGGCGAGCAGGATGATGTTGCGGCGCATAGTCTGTCTCCTTCTTCCCTGATGGAGACTGCCCTGCGCCTGGAAGACGGTTGCGGCATTGACGGGGATCAATCCTTGCCTTTCACGCCCAAAGATTGATTTTTCGGGATTTATCCCACATATTCCGAAAAGCGAAAATTGTGGGATAAACGGTGAGAACCCGCGTCGACCCCTTCAGCGACGAACAGGCACGCACCCTCGTCAACCTTCGCCAGCGCTACGAGGTGTGGATGGAGGCCGAACGTGCCCTCGCCGCCCTCCCTTACGATCTGCGCCGCAAGGAAATCGGTGGGCGCGCCTATCTCTATGAGATTGCCGACCGCAGCGGCAATGGCCGCAGCCTAGGCCCGTGGTCGCCCAATCTCGAGAAACAGTTCGACGATTATCGCACGACGAAAGCGGCGCTGAAACAGCAACGTGACGACAGCCGCATTTCGCTCGCGGAAAGCTGCCAACTCTACCGCGCCCTGCGGCTTCCCCTGCTGGCCAGCGAGGCGGGCGCGATCCTGCGCGAAACCGATCGACGCGCCCTGCTGGGCAGCCACCTGACGGTCGTCGGCACCAATGCCCTGCCCGCCTATCAGATCGAAGCCGGGGGCTTCATCCGCGCCGTGCCCGACGAAACCTTCGACTTCGATCTCACATGGTCCGCCAGCGCAGCCGATGAAGCCGCCAAGCCGGTCTGGGATATGCTCAAGGCGGTCGATTCCACCTTCACGGTCAACACCGAACGCCCCTTTCAGGCTCGCAATTCGAAAGCCTACGAAGTCGAGATTCTGGCGGCGCCATCGCGGGTCGACACAATGGGCCGCACCGATCGCCCCATGCCGGTCGCCTTGCCAGAACAGGAATGGCTATTGCTCGGCCAACCGGTCGATCATGTCGTCGTCGGTCGCGACGGCGCGCCGGCCCGGATCGTGGCGCCCGATCCCCGCTGGTTCGCGCTCCAGAAGCTGTGGATGTCGGGACAGGCCAAGCGCAATCCGCTCAAGCGACCGAAGGACCGCGCGCAAGGGATCGCCCTGCTCGATACGGTCGACCTGACGATGCCCCAATATCCGTTAGGCGAGGCGTTCGCGGCAGAGCTGCCGCCCGAACTTGCGCCGCTGTTCGACGAATGGGCCGCCGGACGCCCCGAACGCCCCGCGCCCGCCTGGTAGCTAGAGCGGCTTCACCCCCAGCACTTCGATCGCCTCGGCACGTCCCGCAAAGTCGACGCGCTCGCCCTCGGCCGCGCCGATCAGCGCGCGGGCGATGGGCGATGAGAAAGAGATCATACCAGCCGCCGGATCGGCCTCGTCGTCGCCGACGATCGCGATTTCGTTGGTCTTGCCGTTGAGTTTGTAGCGGACGCGGGTGCCGAAGGCGGCTTCCTCGCCGTCGGCCACAGGCTGAACCTCTGCGGTCGCCTTGCGGGTGCGCCAGTAGCGCAAGTCGCGCTTGATGGGTTTCAGCGTCTCCTCGTCACCGCCCTCGGCGACGCGCGCTTCGAGTGCGGCGACCTTGGTTTCGATGAGCTTCAGGCCGTTTTCGGTGACGAGGTTGGGGCCGGGCGGGATCGGCAGCTCGAACTTGGGTTCGAGATGTTCGTCGTCCCCCTCACGCCGGAAGGCTACGCTCATTCTGCGGCCGCCATCTGCGGCGCGACGATCGAGACGCCGTCGCCGCTCACCGCGACATGGCGGCGCACGCCGACCCGCTTGAGGAAGAGCCAGAGCGCCTCGACATGGATGCCAGCGACAACCTTGAGCGTCAGCAGCGGGTGGCGCACGAACTGGCGCACCCATTCGCCATCGGTCATCTCGCGCCGCGCGCCCGCGAAGGCCGCCATGATCAGCGGGCCGTTGGCGTCGCTACCCTCGACGATCACCTTGGTCCGATCACCCGGCACATCGACCGTGAAGTCGTAGCGCATGTCGATGTCCATGAAGGGCGAGACATAGAAGCATTTGTCGCACGCCTGCTTGATAGTGCCGTCCTGCGGGCCATCGACCGGGATGACGTAGCTGTGGCGTTCCTTGAAGGTGTTCGTCACCTCGTAAATGATCGTCGACAGCGCCCCGTCGCGGCGGTGGCAGAACCACACCGACAGCGGGTTGAAGACGTGGCCGAGCATCCGGGGCATCGTCAGCAAACGGATCGCGCCGCCATCGGGTTCCTGCCCCGCCTGCCGCATCAGCGCCTCGATCTGCGGGCGCAGCGGCACCCCCGATCGATCGCCGAAATCCCTGTCGAAGAAGGAGAACAGGTTGAAGCGATTGCGCGAGAACAGCCGCGATTTAGCGGACAGCGCGTCGATCTCGTCGAGGTCGAACAGGCACTGAAACACCTTGTAGCGCAGCTTGTGCGCGCGCGGGCGATAGCGCTGGTGAAAGACTTCGCCCGTATAGATCGCAGATTTCACGCCGCGGCCGCCTTCGCGTTACCGACCAGTTCCATCGAAAGACGGCCATTGGGATTTTCGACCGTCCACGGCCGCTTCGCGCCCAGCATCTCGGCGACCGCAAGGCCCGATTGCAGCCCGTCCTCATGGAAGCCCGCGCCCAGATGCGCGCCGCAGAAGAAGGTGTTGCGCGCGCCCTGAATGCCCCAGATCTGCCGCTGCGCTTCCAGCGCGGCATGATCGAAGATCGGATGTTCGAAGGTGGTGCGGTTCAGTTCATGCCCCGCCCCGATCGCGCGATTGGGGTTGAGCGTGACGATCAGCGGGCGCTTCGTCTCGAAACCCTGCAGACGGTTCATCCAGTAGGACACGCACAGATCGCCGGTCGCATCATTGGCGTGGCGGCGGCCGAAATAATTCCACGCGCCCCACAGCGAACGCCGCTTGGGCATCAGCGCCGGATCGTCGTGCAGCACGGTCTGGTTGATCGAATAGCGGAAGGCGCCGAGGATCGCGCGCTCCTGCGGGCTGGGATCGGCGAGCATCGCCAGCGCCTGATTGCCGTGCGACGCGATCACCACATCGTCGAACGTATCGCGATGGCCGGCGGTGTCGACGATCGTCACCTGCCCGCCTTTGCGTTCGACCTGCGCAACGGGTGTTCCGACGCGGAACTCGCCGCCGAAGTCGCTCAGCAGCCGTTCGACATAAGTGCGGCTGCCGCCCACCACCGTCCGCCATTTCGGGCGCGCGCCCAGATTGAGCAGGCCGTGATTGTCGCAGAAGCGCACGAACGCCTCGGCCGGATAATCGAGCAGCAATTGCGCGGGCGCGGACCAGATCGCCGCCGCCATCGGCAACAGATGATCGTCGCGAAACGCATCGCCATAACGCCCCTGCTCTAGCATCTGGCCCAGCGTCATATCGCCGAAGCCGCCAATCCCCGCCGCCGCCTCGCGATAGAAGCGGACGAGGTTGCGCAGCATCGACCAGAAGCGCGCCGAAAACAGGTTGGATGGCTGTGCGAACAGCTGCCAGATCCGGTCGCCGGCGGCATATTCGAGCTTCCCGTCGTCGAGCGAGACAGCAAAGCTCATGTCGGTCACGCGCGCATCGACGCCCAGATGGCGGAACATCGCGATCAAATTGGGATAGGTGCGATCGTTATAGACGATGAAGCCGGTATCTACGGGCAGCGTCTGACCGCCGCCCATATCGACGTCGATGGTGCGGCTGTGCCCACCGGGACGCGCTTCGGCCTCGTACAGCACCACGTCGTTCGTCTTCGCGAGCAGCCACGCCGCCGAAAGCCCGGCGATCCCGCTGCCCACAACCGCGATACGCTGTCCGCTGCGGCCTTCACTCATCACGATACCCCACCTGAATGCACGGCCTGCCCCGGCCCTCGCCCAGTTACGGGCGCGATGGCGCGCGGGTTGCGAACCGTCCCCGGCCGCACAGCTAAACTGTAGGGAGCCGATGCGGAAGCCCCGGCCGCGTAACGGTCCCCGCCTCCCTTTCCTCGTCATTGCGAGAAGCCGAAGGCGACGAAGCAATCCAGGCCCGCATGAGAGTGGCTCGCGACCTAACTCTAGTGCGGGCCTGGATTGCTTCGCTTCGCTCGCAATGACGAAGTGGGGAAATGGGCGATACGATCGCACCCGCATCGCAACCACTTGGCCTCGCCCGCCGTATTGCCTACCAAATGACGAAGGGGGACGATCGGGGGCAGGCATGACAGCCATCACCAGCATCATAGTCGCGGCCATCGTCCTGTCGGTGATGATGGCGACCGCATGGTGGGTGCAGACGCGCACCAACCAGTCGGGCTGGGCCGATGTCTTCTGGTCTTTCGCGATCGGGCTGGGCGGGATCATCGTCTGCTTCGCGCATGTCGGCGGGGCGCCCACGCTGCGCACCGGCCTCGTCGCCGCAATGGTGATCTTCTGGTCGATCCGGCTGGGACATCACATCCTCATCCGCACGCTAAGCGCGAAAACGGAAGATCCGCGATACGCCGATCTGCGCCGCGAATGGGGCGATCGTTTCCAGTTGCGACTGTTTCAGTTCCTTCAGATTCAGGCCCTGTGCGGCCTCGGCCTGGTCGCCAGCATCTTCGCGGCCGCGCATCGGCCGGGCGATTTCCCGCTGCTCACCGACTGGATCGGGCTAGCGATCCTGATCGTCTCGGTGATCGGCGAAGGCGTGGCCGACCGGCAGTTGCGCGCCTTCGCGAAGAACCCGGCGAACAAGGGCAAGGTCTGCGATGTCGGCCTGTGGGGCTGGTCGCGCCATCCCAACTACTTCTTCGAATGGCTCGGCTGGGTCGCTTACGCCGTGATCGCGATCGATCTCACAGGCGGCTGGTGGCAGGGCTGGCTGGCGCTGATCGGCCCGGTGCTGATGTACTGGCTGCTCGTCTATGCCTCGGGAATCCCCCCGCTGGAGGCGCATATGCTCCGCTCTCGCGGCCAGGCCTTTCGTGACTATCAGGCGCGCACCAGCGCCTTCTTCCCTCTCCCTCCCAGAAAGTAAGACGCTTCATGGATCTGATCGCCGCCGCCACCGCCGCCGTCGAGCGGTTGCCGCTTCCCGACCCCGTCACTTTGGGCGGTGTCCGCTTCCTTGTCGGCAATACCGGCCGCCGGCTCGCCAAGCTGCCGAGCAACGATGCCGAATTCGCCAGGACGATGGCCGATTACCCGATCGCCACCCACACCGACGACGCGAACGCGCAGCATTACGAAGTGCCCGCCGGCTTCTTCGACCTGTGCCTTGGCCCGCGCCGCAAATATAGCTCGTGCTTCTATCCCTCCCCCACCTCGACGATCGCCGAGGCCGAGGTGGCGGCGCTCACCCAGACGGTCGAGCATGCGAAGATCGAGGACGGGCTGGACATATTGGAGCTTGGCTGCGGCTGGGGTTCGCTCAGCCTCTACATGGCCGAAACCTTCCCCAATGCGCGGATCACCGGCGTTTCCAACTCGCACGGCCAGCGCCAGCATATCGAGAAGCTGGCCGCCGCGAAGGGGCTGACCAACCTGACGATCATCACCTGCGACATGAACGATTTCCAGCCGGAAAAGCGTTTCGATCGTGTGGTTTCGGTCGAGATGTTCGAACATATGTCAAACTGGGATGCGCTGCTCGGCCGCGTGAAGCGGTGGGTGAAGCCCGAAGGCTATCTGTTCATCCACATCTTCACGCACGATAAATCCTGCTACCGCTTCGATCATGCCGACAAGGCCGACTGGATCGCGCAGCATTTCTTCACCGGCGGCGTGATGCCCAGCCACGGCCTGATCCGCCAATATCCGCAGCATTTCACCGTCGAGGAGGAATGGCGCTGGAACGGCAAGCATTATGAACGCACCGCGTTCGACTGGCTCCGGCGGTTCGATGCCAACATCGACAAAATCCGCCCGATCCTGAAGGACACCTACGGCAAGGATGCGAACCTGTGGGAACGCCGCTGGCGGATGTTCTTCCTGGCGACCGCCGGCCTCTTCGGCTGGCAGGACGGCGTGCCGTGGGCGGTGAGCCATTACCGGCTGAAGCCCAGCGCCTGAAAATCCTCCCCGATACGGGGAGGTGGCGCCGAAGGCGACGGAGGGGGCTGGCGGCGAACGACATCGCCTGCCTCTTGCCCCCTCCACCGCTTCGCGGTCCCCCTCCCCGTCCCGGGGAGGAGTTCAAAGCGCCGCCTTCGCCTTGTCCCAATCCTTGCCGTCGAACGGCACGATCCGGACGTCCAGATCCTCCCAGTCGTCCACGCATTTCAGGTGGATGCTGATCCCGTCAGGGTGCGATCGGGGGCGGTAGAAGCTCTTGATCCCGCACTGCGAGCAGAAGATGTGCCGCGCCTTGCCGCTGCCGAAGCGGTAGGTTGTCGTGTCCTTCTGCCCTTCGAGCAGGCGGAAGCGCGTGTCGGGGATGATCAGGTGCAGGAAGCCCGTCATCGAACAGATCGAGCAGTTGCAATCGAGCACCTCGATCGGCCCGTCGTCGACGGTCGCTTCGAACCGCACCAGCCCGCAATGGCAACCGCCTTCTATCTTCATTTGGTGACGATCCGCGTCAGGAAATAGGCCGCCGTTGCCGACGAACCCGAGACGAAGGTGCCCCAGGCCATGTCGGCCAGCGTGATCCTGCTCGACCACACGACCAGGGTGGCCTGATTGGTCAGATCATAGGTCGCGTAGCAGAAGAAGCCGAAGGCCGCGCCCTTCACCAGCGCCCCCTGCCAGCCGGCGCCCGACAAAGCGGGATTGACCGCGAAATAGACCAGGCCGCCGATATAGATGAGGTAGAAGATCACAGCCGAGATCATCCGCGGCTCGGGCGCCAGGATCGATCCGATGATCGGCTTGTAGAGGTGCGGCCCCACCTGCGTCAGCCAGATCGCGTCGATGATCGCGAACACGATCAGGGTGGCGACATAAGCGACGGCGATCCTCAGCATGGCGACATCTTCTCCCTGTTGTGGAGGCGTAATGGACCGGGAAAGGCGCGGGTTCCATCCCCTTCGCACCCAAATGGCCTTTTGCGCATCCATCCGCCGATCCGGCTGCGTAAACCACAAAGCCGAACCCGGTTCGGCACGTCACAGATCGAAACGCCAACGCCCCCTTGCCTTTCCCCCGCCGCCCGTCGATGAGGGGAAGGTCCGGCGCAGGGGAGAGGCCGGGCGACAGAGGAATCATGGCCACCCAGTCCAAGGGCCGCAATGCGGCGGTGTTCATCGTCGCCACGATCCTGATCGACGCGATCGGCTTCGGCATCATCATCCCGGTGATGCCGCGCCTCGTGATGCAGCTGGGCCATGTCGACATCGCCACCGCGACGTGGATCGGCGGCTGGATGTCGGCGATCTATGCGGTGATGCAGTTCCTGTGCGGGCCGCTGGCCGGCAATCTCGGCGATCGGTTCGGGCGGCGCCCGGTGCTGCTGCTGGCGCTCGGCGGGTTCACGATCGACTATCTGCTGATGGGCTTCGCGCCGACGCTGGCATGGCTGTTCGCCGGGCGGCTGATCGCGGGCATTTTCGGCGCATCCTTCGGCCCCGCCACCGCCGCACTGGCCGACATCACCGCGCCCGAGAACCGCGCCAAGAGCTTCGGCCTGGTCGGCGCGGCGTTCGGGATCGGCTTCATCGTCGGCCCGGCGATCGGCGGCTTGCTGGGTGAGATCGACGCGCGAGCGCCCTTCTATGCCGCCGCCGCCTTCTCCGCCCTCAATTTCCTGTTCGGGCTGTTCTTCTTCCCGGAGACGCTCGCCGTCGAAAATCGCCGCGCCTTCCAGTGGCGTCGCGCCAATCCGGTCGGCGCGCTGATGGCGGCGGGCAAGCTGCAGGGCGTGCTGGGCCTCGCCGGCATATTGCTGCTCTGGAACATCGCTTCGATGATCTATCCGGCGACGTGGAGCTTCTTCGCGATCGCGCGCTTCGACTGGTCGAACGGGATGATCGGCGCGTCGCTGGCGGTCGCCGGCATTTCGATGACGATCGTGCAGGGCGGCATTCTCGGCCGCATCGTAAAGGCGTTGCGCGAGCGCAAGACGGCGATGCTGGGCGTTTCGGTCGCGGCGGTCGGCTATATCGCCCACGCCTTCAACCCCTATGGATCGATCGCCTTCGTGCTGGTGGGCGCCACCGCGCTGCAGGCGCTCGTCCAGCCGTCGATCACCGCGATGATGTCGCAGCGCGCGCCCGCCAATGCGCAAGGGGAGATGCAGGGTTTCATCGGCAGCCTGAACGCGATCGGCGCGATTGCGGGGCCGCTGCTGCTCAACCCCGCGCTCGCTTATTTCACCGGCCCGAAGGCCCCGGTCCACTTCGCGGGCGCCGCTTTCATCATCGCCGCCATCTTCGCATTTGCGGCGCTGATCGCTTTGTCGATGGCGAAGCCGATGCGCGAAGTGGACGCGGAGAACGCCGCTTAGAGTGACTTCAGCATCGCCAGCACATCGTCATACCGCCCTTCGGCCTCGGCGAAGCGCAGCGGCTTGACGCGATCGACCAGGATTTCGGCGGGCGTCGGCTGGGTCGCGAACAGGCCCATCACCTCATCGATGAAATCCTGCAGCGGCATATAGCCTTCGCGGGTCGACTGGCCGGGGGTCAGCCCGGTCTGCACCGCAGGCGGCGCAAGCTCGATCACCTCGATGCTTCCGCGCAGCTGCTCGCGCAGGATCACGGTGTAGCTGTGGATCGCCGCCTTGGTCGCCGAATAGACGGGCGCCTTGGGGAACGGCACGAAGGCAAGGCCCGAGCTGACGTTGACGATCGCGGCATCGGCCTGCGTCCTGAGATGATCGACCAGCGCCGCGTTGAGCCGGATCGGGCCGAGCAGGTTGGTGACGATCGTCTCTTCGGCGCCGTTGAGCCCATCACCACGCGTCAGATCGTCGGTGCGCATCATGCCGGCATTGTTGATCACGACGTTGAGGCGCGGATGCTCGGCGATCAGCTTCGCCGCGAAGGCCGCGATCGATTCCGCGCTTTCGACGTCGAGTTCGATCGCGTGCATGCCGGTGCGGCCCGCAATCGTCTCGTCGAGCGCATCGCGGCGGCGGCCCGCGACGATCACGTCATTGCCCAGATCGTTGAAACGGCGCGCAAGCTCGCGCCCGATCCCGCTGCCGCCGCCGGTGATCAGAATAACGTTACCGCTGGTCTTCATCGTTCAAATCCTTGTTCAGGAGGAGGATGACCCTTATTTAGTCCATTAGTTTCGATTCGAAAGAAGGCACCTGAAAGTGCCGTAGTTACCCAAAGGTAAGTGATGATGGCGACGTCCCCGCACGACTTCCCCTTCTCCACCGATCCGCGTGTCGAGGCGCTCGTGACCGAGGTGATCGGCCGGGTCGCCGACAAGTGGACGATGCTGGTTCTGGAGGCGCTGGAGGAAAATGGCGAACTGCGCTTCACCGCGCTCGCCCGCGAAATCCCCGGCGTGAGCCAGAAGATGTTGACCCAGACGGTCCGCGCGATGGAACGCGACGGCCTGCTGACGCGCACCGTCCACCCCGTCGTCCCGCCGCGGGTCGATTACAAGCTCACCGACCTGGGCCACAGCCTCGGTGAGGCCTTCTGCGGCGTGTGGCAATGGGCCGAGGCGAACCTTGCGGCGATCGACGCGGCGCGGGCGGCGTTCGATGCGCGGAAAGGCTGAACCTTTATCCTCCCCCGCCAGGGGGAGGTGGCGCCGAAGGCGACGGAGGGGGAGGACACGATGACCTCCAGTTGGTCGCCGCCCTCCCCCTCCGTCAGCTACGCTGACACCTCCCCCTCCGTCAGCTACGCTGACACCTCCCCCTGGCGGGGGAGGATTGAGATCAGATCCCGTCCGCCACCGGCTCGTAGCCCAGCGCCGTCAGCCCCGCCCCGATCGCGGCGATGCACGCCTCCACCGTCGCCGGATCGGTCGATCGCACCACGAAGTTCGCCCCGCCGCGCCCGTCGCGCCAGAAGGGGTAGCTGCCGATCTGCGATCCCGTATGATCCGCCTCGGTCGCGCGCAGCAGATCGGCGACCTCGCTTTCGGGCACCCAGCACCCGATCGTGCGCGACAGCATCGGGCGGCCGCCCTCCAGCGTGCCGGTCAGCGCCTCGAGCATCAGTTCGGCGATGCGCGGCACGCCTGCCAGGATGAAGATATCGCCCACGCGGATGCCCGGAGCGCCGGTCGCGGCATTCTTGATCAGGGTCGCGCCCGCCGGCACGCGCGCCATGCGCAGTCGCGCCTCGTTGATGCCGCCGCGCGACTCGTAATAGCCCTCCAGCACCGCGCGCGCCTCGGGATGGATCTCCACCTCGACGCCCAAAGCCGCCGCAATCGCATCGACCGTGATGTCGTCATGCGTCGGGCCGATGCCGCCGGTGGTGAACAGATAATCGTTGCGGGCCTTCAGCGCGTTCACCGCCTCGCCGATCGCGCCCATATCGTCGGCGACGACGCGGACCTCGGTCAGGCGGATGCCCTGCGTGTTGAGCCAGGTCGCGACCTGCCCGACATTCCTGTCCTGCGTGCGGCCAGACAGAATCTCGTCGCCGATGATCAGCAGAGCGGCGGTCCAGATGCGGTCGGATGTCATGTCTGTGGCCATAGCGCGGCCAACCGCCCTCGCAAAGTGACGACGATGGGACTATACCGGCGCGCATGACGACCTATGTGAACGCCGACGAAGCCGTCCATTCGCGCACCAGCGCCATCAAGCTGCACGGGCCCAAGGATTTCGAAGGGATGCGCGCCGCCGGCCGCCTCGCCGCCGAGATCCTCGACGCGGTCGCGCCGCACGTCGTGGCCGGCGTCACCACCGAAGAAGTCGACCGCCTCGTCTATGACATGACGATCGCGGGCGGCGCCGTGCCCGCCACGATGAACTATCGCGGCTATACGCACAGCTGTTGCATCAGCATCAATCATGTCGTGTGCCACGGCATTCCGGGCAGCCGCACCTTCAAGGAGGGGGATATCGTCAATGTCGACGTCACCCCCCTGCTCAATGGCTGGCATGGCGATTCGAGCCGCATGTATCTGGTCGGCGATGTCGGCGTGAAGGCGCGCCGGCTGGTCGACGTCACCCACGAATGCCTGATGCTGGGCATCGAGCAGGCGAAGCCCGGCAACCGGCTGGGCGACATCAGCCATGCGATCCAGACCTATGCGGAAAAGCACCGCTACGGCGTCGTCCGCGATTTCTGCGGCCACGGCCTCGGCCGCGTGTTCCATGACGCGCCCGAGGTGGTCCATGTCGGCCGCCCCGGTACCGGGCCGGAGTTGAAGCCCGGCATGTTCTTCACGATCGAACCGATGATCAATATCGGCCGCCCCGACGTGAAGATGCTCGACGACGGATGGACCGCCGTGACGCGCGATCGTTCGCTTTCGGCGCAGTTCGAACATTCGATCGGCATCACCGAAACGGGCTGCGAGATCTTCACGCTCAGCCAGCGTGGCCTGCACAAGCCGCCTTACGCCTGACGGTCATTCGCCGTCGGGCGTCAGCGCCATCACGTCGATGAAATTGCCACGCGCATCGAAGCGGCATTTGAAACGCTTAATGCCTTCGCTGCCCTTGTCGACGGTGCCGTAAATCGCCTGCCCACCATGCTCCTTCACCGGCCTGGCGGTCTTCACATAAAGCGGGCGCGTGCCGTACATGCCGGATGCCTCGCCACGGCAATAAGCCGGGCGGTTCTTCGCCGAAATCGGCGCCGCCTGCGCACCGGACGAGGCGACCAACGCCAGCAACGCGGCGGCAATACGAAAGCGCATGTCCAAGCTCCTGAAACACTGGCACATCTGCATAACCTGTTTCTTATAGTCCCAGGAGTCGGCACATGCGTTCCACCATCGCGATTGCCCTTTTTACGGCTCTGTTGGCCAGCGGCGCAGGCGCAAAGGCCGAGACACTCAACCTCGTCTGCCCCGGCGAGGGCGGGAAGCTCAGCTCGCAGTATAAGAGCGGCTATATGTGGGACGCCAAGCGTAAGAAGTACGTCTCGCAAAGCGGCATGGAAACCGAATCCCGCCCCTATGCCGCAGCGGTAACTGTGCGCATCGCAGGCGACAGCGGATCGATCCAGCTCCCCAAATCGATGGTCCCGCCGATTCACGGCAGCGGCAGCGGCGACGGCTGGTGGCCGCTCAACGACGTCATCGTCGGCGACAAGGAAATCCGTGCGGCGTTCAAGCTCAACGGGCTCAATCACCCGAAAATCCGCATCGATCGCATGACAGGCATGCTGACCATGACCGGAACCGGCTTCGATTTCACCGGCCGGTGCGAAAAGACCGATGCCGGGGAGCGCCGCTTCTAGAAACGATCACCGCTTAGGCAGTGTCAGCCCAAAAAAAGGGCAGCTGTCACAAAACTGCCCCGATATGCGGCAGCGCAACAGAATATCGCGGCGGCGCGGCGCACTATCCTTGCGACTCGCTTCGTGGCACGCTTATGGGACTTTTGTTGCGCGGGCCGGGGAGGGCCAAGTGAAGAAGATCGAAGCCATCATTAAGCCCTTCAAGCTCGATGAAGTGAAGGAGGCGCTGCACGAAGTCGGCGTTTCCGGCATCACCGTCACCGAGGCCAAGGGTTTCGGCCGCCAGAAGGGCCATACCGAACTCTATCGCGGCGCCGAATATGTCGTCGATTTCCTCCCCAAGGTGAAGCTCGAGGTCGTCGTGGAAGACGGCCTGGCCGATCGCGTCGTGGAGGCGATCGCCGCCGCCGCGCAGACCGGCCGCATCGGGGACGGAAAGATCTTCATCATTCCGGTCGAAGGGGCGGTCCGCATCCGGACCGGGGAGAGGGACGGCGACGCGATCTGATCGCGCACCGCATCGGTCAACGGGGCGACAACGATCGCCCGCACAGTTTCAAAAGCATTCTCACGGGGAAGGCACCATCATGGCGAACAAGGCTTCAGACGTCCTGAAGATGATCAAGGACAAGGAGATCGAGTGGGTCGATCTTCGCTTCACCGATCCCAAGGGCAAGTGGCAGCACCTGACGATGGTTTCGGGCGTCGTCGGTGAAGACGAGCTCAACGAAGGCTTCATGTTCGACGGTTCGTCGATCGAAGGCTGGAAGGCCATCAACGAATCGGACATGATCCTGAAGCCGGATCTGGATGCGGTTTGGGTCGATCCGTTCTCGGCCACCCCGATGCTGATCCTGGTCTGCGACATCGTCGAGCCTTCGACCGGCGAACTCTATGCCCGCGATCCGCGTTCGTGCGCCAAGCGCGCCGAAGCCTATGTGAAGACGCTGGGCATCGGCGACACGATCTATGTCGGTCCGGAAGCCGAATTCTTCATGTTCGACGACGTGCGTTTCGACAGCACCTACAGCTCGTCCTACTACCACATCGACGACATCGAACTGCCGACCAACACCGGCAAGGAATATGAAGGCGGCAACCTGGCGCACCGTCCGCGCGCCAAGGGCGGCTACTTCCCCGTCGCCCCGGTCGATTCGGCCGTCGACATCCGCGCCGAGATGGTTTCGACCATGCTCGAAATGGGCCTGCCCTGCGACAAGCATCACCACGAAGTCGCCGCCGCTCAGCATGAGCTGGGCCTGACCTTCGGCACGCTGGTGCAGACCGCCGATCGCATGCAGATCTACAAGTATGTCGTGTGGCAGGTCGCCCAGGCCTACGGCAAGACCGTGACGTTCATGCCGAAGCCGATCGCCAAGGATAACGGCTCAGGCATGCACACCCACATGTCGATCTGGGACAAGGGCAACCCGCTGTTCGCCGGCAACGGCTATGCCGGTCTGTCGGACACCTGCCTGTACTTCATCGGCGGCGTCATCAAGCACGCCAAGGCGCTCAACGCCTTCACCAACCCGACCACCAACAGCTACAAGCGCCTGGTGCCGGGTTACGAAGCGCCGGTTCTGCTCGCTTATTCGGCGCGCAACCGCTCGGCTTCGTGCCGCATCCCCTATGGTTCGGGTGCGAAGGCGAAGCGCGTCGAGTTCCGCTTCCCCGACGCGATGGCCAATCCGTATCTCTGCTATGCAGCGCTGCTGATGGCCGGCCTCGACGGCATCGAGAACAAGATCCACCCCGGCGACGCGATGGACAAGAACCTCTACGATCTGCCGCCGGAAGAGCTGAAGGAAATCCCGACGGTCTGCGGTTCGCTGCGCGAAGCGCTCAACAGCCTCGAAGCCGACCATGCCTTCCTCACCAAGGGCGGCGTGTTCACCGAGGACCAGATCGAGAGCTACATCGAGCTGAAGTGGCCGGAAGTCGCCCGCTGGGAAATGACGCCGAGCCCGGTCGAGTTCGACATGTACTATTCGAGCTGATCCCTACCGGATCGGAACGACAGGAGGGGCGTCCCGGCCATGCCGGGGCGCCCTTCTTCTTTAGATCCTCCCCCGGAGGGGGAGGTGGCAGTCCGCAGGACTGACGGAGGGGTATTGGCCGGCAGCAAGACGCCCGGCCTCGAATACCCCTCCACCGCTTCGCGGTCCCCCTCCCCCTCCGGGGGAGGACTTTACTGTCGAAACATCCCGAAGAACTGCCGCATCTCCTCCACGAAAAGCCCCGGCTCCTGCAGCGCCGCGAAGTGGCCGCCCTTCGGCGGTTCGCTCCAATAGACGAGGTTGCTCATGTGCCGCTCCATCCAGCGGCGCGAGGCGTGGCGGGTTTCGCCTTGGAAGGCCGAATAGCCCGCCGGGATCGGGACACCGGTGGGCATCTGATAGGGCGAATAACGCAGCTCCCAATAGAGCCGCGCCGACGAGGCGGCCGTCGCGGTCAGCCAGTAGAGCGTGATATTGTCGAGCAGGTCGTCGATCGCGAAGACGTTGAGCGGATCGCCGCCGCAGTCGGTCGTCCAGTCGCGGAACTTCTCGTAGATCCAGGCCGCCTGTCCCACCGGCGAGTCGGTCAGCGCGTAGCCGATCGTCTGCGGGCGGGTCGACTGCTCCATCATATAGCCGGTCAGCCACATCGCGGTTTCGGCGCGCTGCGCGAGGTAGCGTTTCTCATCCTCGTCGGCGTTCGCGATGTCGTCCGCGGTCGGGATCGCGAAAGCCAGGTTCGAATGATAGGCGATCAGCCCCGGCGCGGCATCGCCCGCCATCTGCAACGTGATCGACGCGCCATAGTCCCCGCCCTGCGCGACATAGCGATCATAGCCCAGCCGCCGCATCAGTTCGGCCCACGCCTTCGCCGTGCGCTTGATGCTCCAGCCGTGCCGGTCGGGTTTCCCCGAGAAAGCGAAGCCCGGACAGGATGGCAGGATCAGGTGAAACGCATCCTCCGCCTTGCCGCCATGCGCGACTGGATCGACCAGCGGGCCGATGACGTGGACGAACTCGAGCACCGATCCCGGCCAGCCATGCGTCATGATCAGCGGCAGCGCATTTTCGTGCTTCGATCGGATATGGAGGAAATGGATGTCGAGCCCGTCGATGGTGGTGACATGCTGCCCCCAGCCGTTGAGCATCGCCTCACACCGGCGCCAGTCGTAATTGTCGGCCCAATGCGCCACGAGCCGCCGCATGTCGGCGATCGGTACGCCCTGCTTCCACTCGCCGATCGTCTCCGCCTCGGGCCAGCGCGCGTGGCGCAGACGGCTGCGCAGATCGTCGAGCGCATCCTGCGGCATCTCGACGTGAAACGGCCTGATCGTCTCGTCCATTCGCCCTCTCCTTCTCTTTTGCGGGAGAAGGTGACGGACAATCATTTCGGCCGGAAGCCTATTCCTCGCTTTTCCGGTGGACCAGCGCGCCGACGCCGGCGGCCGCCAGCAGCACCGCCGCCGCAATCCCGAACGCCGCCCACGGATGCGTCGTGATCGTCATCGCATAGACCCAGCCGAAGAAGATCGGCGATCCGATCCCCGCAATCGCGCCGACACTGTTGTTCGCGCCTTGCAACTGCCCCTGCTCACGCTCCGACACGCGGCGCGTCATCATCGCCTGGATCGTCGGCATGGCGAGGCCCCAGCAGGCATTGGGGATAAGCCCCAGCGCGAAGACCAGCGGGCTTGTCGCGAAGGCGATCACCGCAAGGCCCAGCGCGCCACCGAACAGCCCGATCAGCATCGTCGCCCGATCGCCCAGCCGCTTCGTCACCGGGCCGACCACCAGCCCCTGCACCAGCATGTCGAGCACCCCCGCCCCCGCGAGCAGCAACCCGACGGCGAAGGTGCCGATCCCGTACCGCTGATCGGCGTAGAGCACATAGACCGCCGCAAAGACGTGGTGCGAGAAATAGACGAGGAAGTTGACCGTCGCGAGGCTCGCCAGTTCGGGATGCGACCGCAGCAGGGTCAGCGCGCCGACCGGATTGGCGCGCTTCCACGAAAAGGCCATGCGCCGGTCCTTCGGCAGCGATTCCGGCAGGACGAACAGGCCGTAGAGGAAGGCGATCCCCGACAAGGCCGCCGCGCTCCAGAAAGGCACGCGCGGCCCGATCTCGCCGAGCATCCCGCCCAGCGCCGGCCCGATCACGAAGCCCGCCCCGAATGCCGCGCCGATCAGGCCATAAGCCCGCGCGCGGCCCTCCGGCGGGGTGATGTCGGCCATATAGGCGTTGACGGCGGTGAAGCTGGACGACGTGATCCCGCCGATGATCCGCCCGATCACCAGCCACGCCATGCTGGGCGCCAGCGCCATCATCACCCAGTCGGCGGCAAGGCCGGCGGTGGAGATCAGGATCACCGGCCGCCGCCCATAACGATCGGAAAGCGATCCGATCAGCGGCGAGCAGACGAACTGCATCATCGCCCAAAGCGCCACCAGCACGCCGTTCCATTCGCCCGCCGCCGCGTTCGACCCGGCGAACTCAGTGATCAACGTGGGCAATACGGGGATGACGAGCCCCATCGCCATCACATCGAGCATCGCGGTGACGAGGATGAAGGCGATCGCCGCACGGTTCGCGCGCGGGGGCATAGGGATGCTCTCCTGGGGCATCCGGCGCCATCTACGCAGGAAATATGACAGCGGCAATGGTTGCCCGAATGGCGGTTAACGGCTAAGGAGCGCGCGTCCGCTCCGCCGGACCGCCGGCGGCCCCCACATCATCGAACCCGCGTTCGCGCCAAACTCGCGCGCGTCACGCCCTCGTCACTTGTCCGCGTCAGGAACTGCCCGTGCACTCGCCCGCCCTCCCGAAACAGACCACGCCCCATCCCGGCATGCGCTTCGGCGAGTTCGTCGCGCTGATGGCGATGGTGATGGCGGTCAACGCGCTGGGCGTGGACATGATGCTGCCGGCGCTGCCCGCGCTGGGCGCCGAACTGGGCGTCACGGTCGAAAATCATCGTCAGTGGGTGATCGCGATCTACATGGCCGGCTTCTCGGTGATGCAGCTCGTTTATGGCCCGCTCGCCGATCGTTATGGGCGCCGCCCCATCCTGATCGCCACGATCGCCACCTATGCGCTGATGAGCCTGATCGCGTCGGTCGCCGCCAGCTTCGCGCTGCTGCTCATCGCGCGGCTGCTGCAGGGCATGGCGTCGGCATCGACGCGCGTGCTTTCGGTTTCGGTCGTGCGCGATTGCTATGGCGGGCGCACGATGGCGCGCGTGATGTCGCTGTGCACGATGGTGTTCCTGGCGGTGCCGATCCTGGCGCCCTCGCTCGGCCAGCTCGTGCTGCTGTTCGCGCCGTGGCGCGGCATCTTCTACGCGCTCGCCGGCTTCAGCGGCCTTGTCGCTTTGTGGGTCGCGCTGCGCCTGCCCGAAACGCTCCATCCGGAGGACCGGCGCGCCATCACGGTCGGCTCGATCGCCACGGCGATGAAGCAGACCGTCACCAACCGCTATTCGCTCGGCTACACCCTGTGCATCGGGTGCATGTTCACCTGCATCATGAGCTTCATCAACAGCGCCGAGCAGGTGTTCGTCGACGTGTTCGACATGGAACGCGGCTTCCCGCTGGTCTTCGCGGGGATCGCCGGCACGATGGCGGTGGCGGCGCTGGTCAACTCGCGCATCGTCGAGCGGTACGGGATGCGCAAGGTTTCGCACACCGCACTGATCGGCATCATCGCGATCAACCTGATCCACCTCGCGGTGATCTTCACGGGCCATGAAACCATCGTCACCTTCGCGGTGCTGCAGGGGCTGATGATGTTCTTCTTCAACCTGACGGGGTCGAACTTCAACGCGATGGCGATGGAGCCGATGGCGCATATCGCGGGTACGGCATCGTCGGTGCAGGGCTTCCTGTCGACGATGCTCGGCGTGATCGCTGGATTCTTCGTTGGGCAGGCGTTCAACGGCACCACGTTGCCGCTGGTCCTCGGCTTCACCGGGGCCGGCGTCACCGCGCTTGTGATCGTCCTGATCGTCGAGCGCGGCCGCCTGTTCCACGGCCATATCGCGAACCGGGTCTAAAAGCCCTCGAAGCGGATATTGTCGTCCAGCGGCACGCGATCGCGCTCGAAATTGTTCGCGGGCGATTCCGGGTCGCGATGGCCGATCGCGACCCCGCAAAACAGCAAAGTGTCGTCTGACAGGCCGAGATGGTCTTTGATGCTGCGCCCATAGACGCCCATATATTCCTGCGGGCAGCTATCCAGCCCCTCGCCGCGCAGCAGCAGCATGATCGTCTGCAGCCACATGCCCGCGTCGGACCATTGTGGCTCCTTCATCGCCTTCGGGAAATGGCAGAGCAGCAGCACCGGCGCGCCGAACGACACCAGGTTGCGATCCGAAAACGCCTTGCTGAACTCGCGCTGGTCGCGGCCGATGCCCAGCGATCCGTAAAGCTGCCCGCCCAGATGCTGCAGCCGGCTGTGATATTTGGGGCCGATCGCACTGGGGGCGGAGAAGTCATATTCCTGCGGATCGTCACGCTCGCTCGCCGCCAGCCGATCCTGCAGCGCCTTCAGCGGCGCGCCGGTCAGCACGATCGCCTCCCACGGCTGATAATTGCATCCCGAAGGCGCCATCCGCGCCTGATCGAGCACGCGCCGCACGGTTTCCAGCGGCACCGGCGTATCGAGAAAGGCCCGGATCGACCGGCGGCTTGCCACAGCTTCGGCGACGTTCATGCATTCCCCCGATCTTTTCGCGTCCGGCCACCTGATAGGAGCCGGCACGGGAGGTCAAGCGATCCTCAGGTGCCCAGGATCGCGAAACTGACCGCGCTGTTGATCAGCGATGCGAGCAGCCAAGTGCCCAGCGCCGACCGAAACGCCGCGAACCAGCCGATCCGCGCATGCGAATGCAGCCAGATCGTCTCCACCCACAGATACCAGACGACCGCCCCGATCGCGAGCAGCGCCCCGGCGATCGCGATCCAATGCGCATGGGCGCGCGCCATGATCGTGCCGACCCCGATCGCGAAGGCCGCCGGCGCCGCGACGAAGCATTGCGCGAAGAACGGCTTGCGCAGCGTCTCCCGATTGAGCGCCGCGCGCTGCCGCTGGAGTCGGCGCAGCGCGAACATCAACGGATAGATGGCGAACAGGATCGACCGCAGGATCAGCAGATTCTGATCCGACGCCATAATCTCCTTGCCGATCGGCGAATGGGTCGGCGGCAGCGCGGTGTGCGAGGCCAATTCCACAGCGTGCGACAACAGGATCGTCAGCATCAGGAACAGCGGCGGGCTCAGCGTATCCGCGAAGCGATCCTCCAGCGGATCGTTCAACTCGCGATCCGAATAGCGCAGCATCTGGATCGGGTGCCTGATCGATCGCCACATCGTGCGCGGATAGAAGATCAGCCAGGTCATCACCTCATAGAGGAATTCCTCCAGCGACTGCAGGATGCGCATGAAGTCCATCGGTCAGCCCCTCTTCGCGGCGCTCAGCAGCCTCGCTATGCCCAATATGATCGCCCCGTTCGCCGCCATGCCGGCCACCAGCAGCGGAACCGCGATCCACGGTGATGAAACGGCCAGCCGCGCCAGCATCATGCTCCACGGCATCGCCAGCAGGATCGCATAGATCCCAGCCAGCCCGTCGCCCTGCCCAAACCAGCCGCTTGCCGATATCGGGATCAGCATCAATGCGCCGATGCACAGCAGCGCATAGACCAGCACGATCAGGCGTGCCGCGCGCATCGATCAATAATCCTTCGACACGCGCACGCTCGCGCTCTGGCGGCCGATCGTCGATATGCTCGACAGCAGCGAGAGCCAGCGTGTGATCTGGAACTCGACACGCGTGGCCGAATAGCCGGCGCCGTCGCTGATCACCTCCACGAAGGTCTTGCGGCCGATATATTTGCCGACCGACAGCGACGTCCCCTGCCCCGTCGTCGGATCGGCAGGCAGGATGCGCAAGCGATCGAGGCCGGTCGCCTTGCGGACCGCATTGATCGGATCGAGCCCGCCGCCGCTGCTGCGTAGCGAATTGACCGCCGCCGCCAGCTGCAGCGCCTCGGGCGCCGACAGGTTGGTGATCGACGTGCCGAACAGAAGGCGCGACAGCAATTCGTCCTCGGGCAGCGACGGCACCGACGTGAAGTTGATCTCCGGCCGCAGCCCGGTGCCGGTCACGCTGATCGTCGCGCTGACGCCGTTGATGTTCGCCTTCGCCACGATATCCAGCACCGGATCGGGCGGCGCCTGCCCCAGGAAGCGGATCGATCCGCGATCGAGATCGAAGCGGCGCCCGGCGAACTCATAGCCGCCACGCACCAGATCGGCCCGCCCGCTGATCGCCGGATTGTCGAGCTGCCCGCCGATCTGCACATTCGCGCGCCATTCGCTGTCGAGGCCCAGGCCCGTGACCATCAGCTGGTTTCGCGCATCCGCCTTGATATCGAGCTTCCACGGCGCGCGCGGCGCGACATCGTCGATGCCGGCGTCGGCGCGGTTGAGTTCGGTCGTCTTGATCTGCGGGATCGCCGCGACGGCGGTGGCGCGGCCCAGGCGGAAGCGGCTCTTGTTGAGCTTCACATCGCCCGCGATCGTGCCGCCATTGCCGTTGGACGTAAGCTGCAGCGGCCCGGTGACGGTCGCGCCGATATCGTCGCGGTTGAGCAGTTGCGCATTGGTCGCATCGACCTGCACGTCCATGCCGAATCCGCGCCCGCCCGCAAAATCGAACGACGCCTTGCCCGCAATCGTGCCGCCGCCACGCGTCTGGCCGGAAAGCTTGCCGATCAGCAGGCGGGAGCCGTCGAAGCGACCGGCCGCATTGATATTGGTGATGACCGTGCCCGAAACCGCGCTTTCGAGGCGCGCGGCCGTGGTCTGCACCGTGCCGCGAATGCGCGGATCGGCAACGGTGCCACCCACGTCCGCGCCGATCGCGACCGGCCCCGAAATGTCGATCGTCTCGACCCCGATCAAACGCCACAGCGTATCCGCCGGACCGTTATAGCGCAGCTGCCCAAACAGCCCGCCATTGCGCAGCCGATCGGCCAGCGCCCCGCCTGCGAGCAAGTTCAAGATCCGCCCCTGCGCACGCCCCACGACCTTGCCGCCGCTGGAGACGATCGCACGCCCCGCCGCGCTGTTCGGCGTCAGCACCGCCGCGACCGCGATGTCGGCGGGACGCGAGGAGAGGACGAGACCTGAACGCGACATGCCCTTGATGGTCAGGTTCGCACGCCCCGTCGGCGGCGCACCATTGCCGGGCGCGGCATAATCGAGCTTGCCCGATGCCGTGCCGCTCAGCCCCAGTTGCGGGAAGCCGATGTCGAGCAGCGACAGCGGCATCGCGCTCATGCTCGCATGGAGTTCGTTCGCGCCGCCGCCGAAGCGGCCCGCGACATTCGCCTTGCCGCCCGCAAAGCTCAGGCTGGTCTGCGCCAGCCGCCAGCCTTCGCCCTCGCGCCGCAGGACGGCGGGCGTGTCGATCGCGATCGGGCGGCGATCGATCGTGCCCTTGCCTTCCACGGTCACGCTGTCGGGCGCGAGCGTCAGGGTCGATTCCACCTGGAAGCCGCGCCCGCGCTGGCCCGATGCCGCGCCACGGATCGTGCCGTTGCCGCCCTTCAGCTTGATGTCGGCCCGGCCGCGCGCAAGGCTGATCCCGCCCATGCGCAGCCCAGCGACGCCCGCGCGGCCGTCGATCGTCGTGCCCGCCGGATCGAGCAGGATCGTCCCGTCGAAGCGGCCCCGCCCGATATCGATCGGCGTCGCCGCCTCGAAACGCGCGCGCTGCGCCAGCAAATGCGGCTCGATCGCCTGCACCCCGCCGCGCACCGCGAACAGCATCGGCCCGGTGACGGTGCCGCCCGCCAGATCGATCCGCCCGGTAAAGCCGCCCGGATCGGAGCGCAGGCTGCCCGAACCCTTCGCGCCCGACACGTCGATCTCGGCCACCTGGATCGTCGCGGGCTGGTTGGGCGGAAGCAGGATCGCGCCGTTGCTGGTGAACGGCCCCAGCATCGATCCGCCGCCAGCCGTATAGCGGAAGCCCTCGGGCGTCGGCTCCAGCTTCAACCCGACATCCTTCAGCCCCAGCGGATCGATCGGCGATGCGAGCAGCAGATCGACCTTCGGGCGCGAGATATTTCCGTCGAGCGTGAGTTCGAGCGCGCCATACTGCGTCTGATTGCCCTTACCCTTGAAGTAGAAGGTGCCGTCCTTGCGCCGATAGCCGCTGCCGGTGATCCGGATCGACGGCCCGGTCAGCACAAGTCCGTCGAAATGGAGGATCCCGTCCGGCCCGCGCCGCATCC
This sequence comes from Sphingomonas crocodyli, assembly GCF_004005865.1. Lineage (NCBI taxonomy): Bacteria > Pseudomonadati > Pseudomonadota > Alphaproteobacteria > Sphingomonadales > Sphingomonadaceae > Sphingomonas > Sphingomonas crocodyli. Next base: position 1,962,732 of record NZ_SACN01000001.1, on the reverse strand, counting down.
GCGTGTCGATCGCCGGCAGGCCGCCCGCCAGATAACGCAGGAAGCTGTTGTCGAAGCGGCGCACCCAGGCGCGCCCGCGCCCGGCCACCACGGTCCCGCCCTTGGCACCCGGCACCACCTTCAGTTCCGAACTGACATCGACGATGCCAAGGCCGGGGATCAGGTAGCGGAGCATTTTCCCATTCAGGGCAACATCATAGTCGCCCGTCCGGAGATCGAGATGGAGATCGAGCAGCCCGCTCAACTTGTCCGAACGCAGCTTGAGCTGCTTGCCGACCACCTCTTTCGCGTCGATCGCCAGAACGCCGTCGACGGTGAGGTTGCCCAGGATTCCGCCCGCGACATCGCCGATCCCGGTCACGCGCCGCGCGGTCAGCCGCACCGGCAGCTTGACCGGCGCGGGGGAAAGTTTCCCCTTCCCGTCTGCGCGCACAACGTCAAACCCGGTATTGTCGAACGCGACATGATCGGCGGTCAGCGCATAGCTGTAATCGGCGGTCGCGAACGGCCCTTCGAACTCCGCATGCAGGCGGATGTTGCGCCCCGTCATGTTCGGGAACAGCGCCGGCGGCTTGATCAGCTTGCCGTCGAGCGTCGCCTTCTCAAACGCATTGTTCGCCAGATCGAGGATGCCCGCGGCGGTGAACTCGATCTCGGGCGTCTTGACCGCGATGCTGCCGTCCAATCGGCGATCGGCCAGGATCGCGCCGCCATCGACCCGGATTTCAGGCGCGGTCAGCCGCTGCAGCTTGCCCTTCAACAGCTTTGACGGCGCCAGCGTGCCGTTCAGCCCATAGCGCCCCTGTTCGGCGGTCAGCGCCAGATCGACGACGCGCAGATCGCCCAGATCGAGCCGCGCCAGCCCCTTCCAGACCTTCCACGTCCCCTTGCCCGAAACGCCGCCCGACACCGGCCGCTGGAACCCGATCAGCCCGGCGAACAGCCCCTTGTCCGGCCCCGTCACGCGCGCCTCGACATCGAAGCGATTGGCGTCCGGCTCGGCATCGACGCGCAGCTTCAGCTGGTCGCGTACGTTGCTGTCGGCCGCCAGATCGATCAGCGCGCGGCCCTTGCGAATGTCGGCGCGCCCGTCGATCCGCACGCTGCTCGCCATGCCTGGCACCGCCTTGCCCAGCCGCAGATGCGCGATCTTCAGCTTGCCCAGATGGATGTCGAAGCCGGGCAGCAGCGGCCCCTTCTTCGTCGAAGGTTTCAGTTTGGGCAGGCGCTGCAGCACCACCAGATCGGATTCGAGCCGGTCAATCGACAGCCGGTTCGCCATCCACGCCGCCGGTTTCCAGTCGAGCGCGATTTCGGGCGCCTCGAGGAACAGCCCGCGCGCATCATAAAGCCGCAGGTCGCGGATCGTCGCCTTGCTCCAGATCGAACCGTCGATCCGCCCGATCTTGATGCGCAGGCCCGATGACGGCGCGATCTTCGCGATGCGATCGACGATCAGCCGATGCCCCGGCCCGGTATCGAGCATCGCCACCGCGATCGCGAGCAGCAGCAACAGCCCGACCAGCGCCATGCCCACGCCGCGCGCGATCCGCAGGAGCATCGCCCGCGACATCAGAAGGCCTGCCCCAGCGAGACATAGACGGTGACGCGCGAATCCCCCGGCCGCCGATTGAGCGGGGTGCCGACATCGACGCGGATCGGCCCGAAGCTGGTATAATAACGCACGCCCAGACCCGCGCCGTAGCGCAGATTGTCGAAGGTCGGCAGCGTCGCCGCATAGAGATTACCGCCGTCGATGAACGGCACCACGCCGAAATCGCCGAAGCGCACGCGGCTCTCGATCGAGAATTCCGCAAGGCTGCGCCCGCCCGCCGGATCGCCGTTGACGTCGACCGGGCCGATCTTCTGATAGCCGAAGCCGCGCACCGATCCGCCGCCGCCCGCATAGAAGCGCCGCGTCGGCGCGATCCGTTCCGCCCCCGCGCCGAAGATGCTGCCCAGCCGCACGCGGCCCGCCATCACCACGCGATCGGTGACGGGCATATAGTAACTGCCGTCGACTTGCGCCTTCACATAGCCGAAGGCGCTCCCCTGCAGCGACGCTTCGGGCGAAACGCGGCCCGACAGGCGATAGCCCTTGCTGGGGTTCAGCAGGTCGTCCGATCCGTCATAGGTCAGGCCTGTCGGGAACGCGCCGATCAGATATTGGCGCGAACGCGGCGCGCCCGTCGCCTTGACGGTATCGTCTTCCTTCGATGCGACGAACTCGACCCCGTAGAACCAGGTCCATTTCTTCTGCCAGATGATGTTGGTCTGGCGCTCCATCCCCGCCGCGATCGTAAGGCTGCGCGCCTCATAGGCATTCTGGTCGAGGTGGCTGAGATAGACCTGCCCCGTCAGCACGCGATCGCGCGCCTTGTAATTATTGCGGCGCAGGACCGCGCCCAGCGTCTGTTCCTGCGTACCCAGCACGCCGCGGAAGGTGACGCCGCCTTCGGGGCGGATCAGGTTGCGATGCTGCCAGCTCGCCTCGACGCGATAGCCCTCGCCCGTGCCATAGCCGAGCGCGCCCGAAATCGTCCGCGCCGGTGCCGGCTCCAGCTTCACCGAAACGTCGACCACGTCGGGATCGCTCGTCTCGACCGGCTTGATCGTCACCGCGCTGACAAGGCCCGTCTGGATAAGCGCGCGGCGCAGATCCTCGATCCGCGCGCTGTCATAAGGCTGGCCGGGGCGGAAGCGGGCGATGCGGCCGATATGCTTGGCGCTGAACAGCCGATCGCCCTCGATCGTGATCTTGCCGAACTTGCGCGAACCATTGGGTTCGATGCCCATGACCAGCGCGGCATTGTGCGCTTCGTGATCGACGGTCAGCTCGGGCTCGGCAACCTTGGCGAAGACGAAGCCTTCGCGCCCCAGCTCCGCCGTGACGGCCGCCTGCCCGGCCGTGATCTTATCCGCGTCGACCGGATCGCCGATCTTGAGGCCCAGCGCCTTGCGCACCTCCGGCGCCCTGTCGCCCGCCGCCTCGATCCCTGGCAGGTCGATCGCTGCCAGCGTGTAGAGCGTCCCCGGATCGGCATCGAGCACGACGCGCAGCTTCCCGCCTGCCGGTCGCTCGATCCGCGTCGAGACATTCGCCTCATAATAGCCGGCCGCGCGCAGCAGTTCGCCCAGCAATTCCTCATCCTGCCGCGCGCGGCGATCAATCTGGGCGATATTGCCCTTACCGTCGCCTTCCTTGAGCGCGGACAGGCTGTCGAAACGCAGCTTCAATCCCGCACGCGTCTCGTCGCTCAGGCCCTCGGCGTCCTGCAGCCCTTCGATCGCGATCTGATAATGTTGCTCGGCCTGTTCATCGACGCCGGTTTCGGCGTCCTTGTCGGGCTTGGTCGTGGCGCCGCCAGAAGACGCATCCTCCCCGTCCATCGACGGCCATTCGACACCCAGATCGGGCAAGGGCGCCATGTCCGACGCGGGATCGAGCCCCGCCGTATCGGACGACGGAAGCGTTTCGGGCGCGACAGGCGCAGTGCCTTGGGCCTCGGTTCGGGCGCCCGCACAGAATAACGCTATGACCGCGAGGGACTGTGCGCCCAACGACGCGCGACCGGCCTTCATGCGCGCCTGTCTAGCGCGGCGTCTGACGCCCCGCCAGTAAACAGTTCGATTAAGAAACCATCCGGCGCACGGCCGTGACGGGTCGTCGCGTCAGTGGACGGTGCCGACGGCGCTCGATTGGGCGAGGACGACGAGGACGCGCTCGATCTGGCGCCATTCGCAGAAACGGATCGCATTGCCGAGTTCGCGGTAACGCACGGCGCGCGATGCCGCCTCAGCAAAGGCCGCATCGCCGAAATCACGCAGCAACTCGGTCGCCTGCTCGATGCCCGATCGATCGGCGATATAGAACAGCTCTTCCAAGCAACCCCTCCCAAAACGCCCCTTCCCCTTCCAAGCCGCGTGCCAGCTTTGCGGACTTGGCCGATTTCAGCCCGTTCGCTGGTGCACGCCGCGTTCACCAAATCCCGATATGAACCGTTGTTCCCGCAACGGGACAGGTGGGACAGCAAATCTTCCGCCCCAAAACACCGGCAAACATGAACGGTGAATGGCTGGCGTCCGCCTGCCTGTCGTGGCAAGGGGCGCGCATGTCCGATCCCGCACCCAAGGCATCGCGCGCCGCCGGCGCCATCCTCGCCCTCACCATCGTCGTCGGGGCCTTCGTCGGCGCACGGATGCACCAGCCCACGATCGGCATCATCGCGGGCCTCGCGATCGGCGCGGCGATCTCCGTCGGCCTCTGGCTGTACGATCGCCGCCGCTGAGGCGGGCCTTCCCCGTTTCCCCTTAACGCAAATCCGATGTGCGTTCGCGTGCATCGCGCCTGCCCCCGGCCCCGTGTATCGCTCGCTCCAAACAGCAGAGTGAGGGGATCGACGTGGACCGACGGCCGTTGCGGATCATCCAATGTGGAGCGGGCCTGGCCGGTAAGGAGGGGTTGCGCGCGATCATAGAGCGCGACGACCTTGAACTGGTCGGCCTCTACGCGCATAGCGATGCCAATGTCGGCCGCGATGCCGGCGACTTCGCGGGGTTTCCCGACACCGGCATCCGCGCCACCAACGATATGGCCGCACTGCTGGCCACCGATGCCGACGCGGTCGTCTATATGGTGCGCCAGCCCAATCTGGACGTCATCTGCGGATTCCTGTCGCGCGGCGTCGACGTGCTCACCTCGGCCGGCTTCATGTTCCCGGCGTGGAACGACAAAGAGGCCGCACGCCGGCTGGAGAAGGCCGGTAAAGCGGGCGGCGCCAGCTTCTTCGTATCGGGCCAGAATCCCGGCTTCGTCGATGAAGTGCTGGTCCTCACGCTCAGCTCGCTCAGTGGCACGTGGGACGTGATCCGGATCGACGAATATGCCGATTGCTCGCGCTACCCGAACCAGGGGACGCTGGCGATGATGGGCTTCGGCCACACGCCGGAGGATTTCGCATCGGGCAAGGTCGCCGAACTGGCGACGATGGTGGGCTTCTTCGAAGCCTCGATCGCCGGGCTCGCCCACGGCCTGGGCATGGATCTCGACGAGATCCGCTCGACCCGCGAACTCGTCACCACGCCGCGCGCGCTCGAACTGCAGGTCGGGCGGATCGAGGCCGGCACCGTCGCCGGGCAACGCTGGCGCTGGGTGGGGATCAAGGACGGCGTCGAGCGCATCGTACAGAACACCTATTGGGTCGTCGGCTTCGATCTGGCCGAAGGCTGGCCGAAATCGGGCGAGATGGACGGCGATACGCGCTGGGAAGTGACGATCGAGGGCCGCCCCTCGCTGCGCTGCGTCTTCGATGCCCGCGAAAGCTTCGTGCCCGGCGCCATGCCGACCGGCGCCTACAATGCCAGCGGCGCGGCCACCGCGCTCGCTCTGGTCAATCGGCTTCACGCAGTCGCCGCCGCCCGGCCCGGCATCGTCGCGGCCGGCGATCTGGCCCAGCCGCGCTGGAAGGGTTAGCGGAGCCGCCGTCCCGTCCACAGCACCCGGCCGACCACGTCGACCGTCTCCGGATTGCACGCCCATTCGGCCGGATAACGTTCGCGATTGTCGCTGCGCACGACGAAGCCCGCGCCCGTCCGCTCGATCCGCTTGACGATCAGCATTCCGTCGATGCGCAGCACATAGATGCCCTCGCGCAGCCGGTTCGCGGCGTCGGCGCGGTCGACTAGGATATCGTCGCCATCGACCAATGTCGGCTCCATCGAATCGCCCGCGACGCGGATCATCGACAGGCCGTCGGTCCCGCCCCCTGCCAGCTCGCGCAGCAGCCGCGCGTCGAACGCCAGCCGCGGGCGCGCCTCCTCCGTATCGACGAAGCCGCCCGGCCCCGCCGACGCACCGACATCGATGCGCGGCACCGTCACCAGATCGGCCTGTCGCGCGCGCCGTGATCCCGCCGCCGCCACGACCGGCGCAGGCGCAACCGCTGGGCCGCCCAGAATTTCCTCAGCCACGCGAAAATAGGATGCGAGGATTTTCCTATCGGCTTCGGCCAGCCGCTGCGGCGTTCCGCGCTTGATGAACTGCTGGATATAGGCCGGATTGCGCCCGATTAGCCGCGACAACGAGCTATAATCCTCGCCCCTCTCGCGGATCAGGGCATCGAGCGCCTGTCGGGCTTCATCCTCCATATCGGCGATTATATGATAGGACTTTTCCTAGACAAGTAGGAAATCGAGAATGAGAACATAAACAGAACATTCGAATCGACCACGGAGGCCGCGATGCACCTGCTGACCACAATTGACCGCTATCTGAAGGCCAGCGGGGTGCCCCCTACCCGCTTCGGGCGCGACGCCGTGCGCGATCCGCGCCTCGTGCACGATCTGCGACGCGGGCGGCAACCGGGCGCACGGATGAGCGCGCGCGTCCTTGCCTATATCGCCGATCGGCAGAGCGAGGTGGCGCGATGAACGATCCGGTTCGCATCATCCTGCGCGGCCTGGCGAAGACACTGGGCGGCGCGATCGAACTGGTCGAGCGTGAGACCATCGACTGGGCGAGCATCACCTTTACGGGCGGGCGTCACCGGTTGCGATTGCGGAGTTCGGCCGATCCCGCCCCGCTGATCGCGACGATCGGCGACATCGACTTTCCGCCGCGCGATCATCTGGTCGCGGACATCCTGATCGGTGAGATCAGCGCGTCGGATCGCGGCTGGCTGTTCGAAGTCGAAGCCCTCACGGTCGAGCTGTGAGGGCCGTTCTCCGACGATGACGTAGTGACAAGATTGACAACATTCGACGAAATCAGCCGTGCTTGCGCACCAGTTCGCGCAGCTTTTCGAGCGCCATGTGCAGCGGTTCGTCGAGCATCGCATCGCCGTCGAGCACATTGGCAGGCTTGGGCGGCGTGACCGGGCGCGCCATATCCACGCGCAGCGGCGTCGGGGCGACCGGCGTGGAGGCGATCGGCATCGGCCCGCCGATCACCGGCGGTTCGACCGGCGGCGCCGGTGCGGGCGCCACGGGCTGCACGGCGGCCGGCCAGATATCGGTCGCGGGCGTCGGCGCCGAAACAGGGGCCGGCTGCGGCGGCTGCGGAACCGGCGCGACCCAGGCCGGTGCGGCCGGGCGTTCGACCGGCGCGGCCTGTACAGGCGGCGGTGCGACAGGTGCGGGCGGCGGAGGCGGCGGCGCCATCACCGGAGCGGGCGGCGTCACGACCGGAGGCGGCGGCGGTGCCATGACCGGCGTGGGCGCCGGCAAGGCCGCGGGCGTACGGCGGGTCGCCATGCCGCGCTCGAGCCGCGCCAGCAGATCGCCGAGCGGCGCCTGATCGAGCGACGCCGGCACCGGCGCATGGAAACGCGGCGCCTGTTCGACCACCGGGGGCGGCGGCGGAGGCGCCACAGGCTCGGGCGGAGGCGGAGGCGCCATGACCGGCGGCGGCGGCGCCATCACCGGTTCGGGTGCGGGCGGCGGAGGCGGTGGCGCGACCGGCGGCTGCATCACCGGCGCAGGTGCGACGGGCGGCACGAGCGACGGCGCTGCGAACGGGTTCTGCGCGAAGGGGTTCGACACGGCAGGCGCCGCCAGCGACGGGGCCGCGAACGGATTTTGCGTCAGCGGCGACGCGAGCAGCTGCGACGGCGCAGGCGCGATCGGTGCCTCGGGCGTCGGAGCCGGGCGCGCCGCGAACGGATCGAGCGGAACGGGCGCGGGGATGATCGGCTCGGGCACCGAAAGCTCCGGCATTGGCGTTTCGGCCACGAACGGCTGCGGCATGATCGGCGCTTCGGGAACAATCTCCGGCTGCGGATCGGGCGCCAGCGCGCTCATGTCGAGGTTCAGTGTCGGTGCCGGCGGCTGCGTCGGTGCGCGCGGCGCAGGCGGCACGCCGGGCAGAAGCTGATCGAGCGGCGGCAGCAGTTCGTCCACCGCGGGACTTACGGCGGCCGGCGTAGTCAGGCCGGTCGGCTCGCCGATGTCGGTCATCGCCGAGAGCGGGCGGCGCGTATCGATCTGCGGTAGCGCCGGGGGTGCCGCCGGGCGCGCGCCGGGCAGCGGGCCGAAGTCGATCGGCGCCGGCCCGTGGCCCGCATCATAATCCTCATAATCGTCGTCGCGGCGCGAACGGAAGATCAGGGAGAGCATCGCCTTACCGAACAGCAGCCAATCGACCAGCACCCAGCCTACGCCCGCGGTCGCGATGCCCGCCAGCGCCGCCAGCAAAGCGCGGTCGCTCGCGGAGATCGGCGGCTCCGCCTCGACCATCAGCTTGGACAGGCGCGACATCGTCGTCAGCCGTTCCAGCGCCTCCTGCGGCAGCGCGAACACCAGGAAGGCCACCGCCGCGCCCATTAGCAGCGCCAGCGATATGCCCATCACCAGGCTCGTAACCCGACCGATGCTCTTCTTCTTTCGTACCACCAGCGCACCCATGACGATCCAGCGAGCCCCCTTAACGCAGGATGTGTTTAATTCGGGTTGAAAACGAATGCATGATCATCGGGGTCCGATCAGTTTTTCGTAAACCGGGCGATAGCGCGCAACGTTCACACCCCAGTTGCGCTCGCGCTCGACGAACGCCCTGCCCCGATCGCGCATCGCTTCCCACCCGCTGCGATCGTCGAGCATGTCGGCGACCGATTTGGCGAGCGCGGCGGGATCGTCGGCGGCGAACAAAGTGCCGGTCACGCCGTCCTCGATCAGTTCCTTGTGCCCGCCCACGTCCGACGCCGCGACCAGCCGGCGCTGCGCCATCGCCTCCAGCGGCTTGAGCGGAGTGACCAGATCGGTCAGCCGCATCGACTTGCGCGGATAGGCCAGCACGTCGATCAGGCTGTAATAACGCTCGACCTCGGTGTGCGGCACGCGGCCGATGAAGTGGATGTTCGCGGCGACGCCCGATGCCTCGGCCTGCGTCTTCAGCGCCGCCTCCATTGGCCCGCCGCCGACCAGCAGCAGTTGCGCCTTGGGCCGCCGCGCGACGATCATGGGCATCGCGGCGATCAGATCGTCGAGCCCTTCATAATCGTAGAAGGATCCGATGAAGCCGATGATATCCCCCGGCTCGATCCCCAGCTTCGCGGCGAGGTCCAGATCGGGCGGCGGGATTTCGCCGAACAGCTCCAGATCGACCCCGTTCGGCGACACCATCACCTTGTTCGCGGGCGTCCCGCGCGCGATCAGATCGCCCTTCAGCCCTTCGCAGATCACCGCGACCGCATCGGCATTCTTCACCACATGCGATTCGACCGCGCGGGTCAGGCGGTAGATCGCCGAACCCTCGGTGCCCGTCCCGTTACCGACCGCCGCATCTTCCCAGAAGGCGCGAATCTCATAGACCAGCGGCAGCTTGAGCGCCTTGGCCGCGCGCAGCCCCGCAAGCCCGTCGAGCGCAGGCGAATGGGCGTGGAGCAGATCGGGCTTCCATTCGCGCGCGACCGCGATCACCCGATCGGCCAGCGCCTTCACCTCACGCAGCTCACCGAAAGGCGCGATCGCCTTCTTCACCGGCGCAGTGCGATAGAAGGTCAGCCCCTCCTCGATTTCCGGATCGGGATCGGGCTTGTTGTAGCGCGGCCCCGTCACCCCCGCGACCTCCCATCCCATCGCGATTTGCGACTTCAGGATGGCGCGCGTGCGAAAGGTGTAGCCGCTGTGGATCGGCAGGCTATGATCGAGGATGTGCAGGATCTTCATAGGGCAGCAGGGCGCATGACGCCCCATGCCTTGTCAACCTGTTTCGGCGCGCTGCGAAAGCGGGTAGGAAGATGTTACGATGATTGACACCGGAACGCTGATCCTCGCCCACCTGTTGCTCGCATGGGCGGCGTTGCGCGTGTTCAACTCGCCCGATCTCAATACCGAACCGCAGCGATCGAAGCGCCAGTTCAAGCAGGTCGGGCCGAAGGCGCGACCGTTCGGACTCGACCCATCAGGCAAACGCCGCCGTGCGTGACATATTCCTCATCGTCTTCATGATGGGATTGACGGTGCTGGCGTTGCGGCGGCCGTTCCTGTTCACCTGCGGCTATATCTATATCGACATCGTCTCGCCGCAGCGCCTGGCCTTCTACCTGCTCAGCTCGATCCCGATCTCGCTGATCTTCTTCATCGCCGCCTTCCTCGGCTGGGCGATGGCGGACAATAAGAAGGAACTCGTCTTTTCCGCGCGGCAGGTGATGCTGATCATGCTGCTCGCCTTGTGCGGCATCACGACGTGGAACGCCGTCTTCTATTCATCGGCGATCGTGAAATGGGACTGGGTGTGGAAGGCGCTGGTCTTCGCGATCTTCCTGCCGATGACGCTCTACACGCGCCAGCGGATCGAACTCGTGCTGGTGTTCATGATCGTATCGCTATCGGCGATCACCGTGGTCGGCGGCGTCAAGACGCTGGCGGGCGGCGGCGGCTATGGCACGCTCAACCTGATGGTGAGCAACAATAGCGGCCTGTACGAAGGCAGCATCATCTCCGCCGTCGCGATCTGCATGATCCCGCTGATCCTGTGGTATTCGAAATATGGCACGATCTTCCCGCGCGGGCCGTGGACGCGGCTCTATTGCTACGCGCTGGTCTTCGCCAATCTGATGATCCCGATCGGCACGCAGGCGCGCACCGGCCTCGTCTGCATCGCGTTCATGATCCTGCTGGAGCTGCGCGCCGCCAAACATCGGATGCGCTACATCGCGATCGTCGCGGCGGCGTCGATCATCGCCATCCCGATGCTGCCCAGTTCGTTCAGTTCGCGCATGGAAACGATCGCCGGCTATAAGGGCGATGCTTCGGCCAGCACGCGCCTTGCCGTGTGGAAATGGACGATCGACTATGTGAAGGAACATCCGTTCGGCGGCGGCTTCGACGTCTATCTGGCCAACAAGCTGACGATCAACATGTCGTACAAGACGGCCGACGGCACGACCGTGAACGTCGTCGGCTATGATCAGGGCCGCGCCTTCCACAACAGCTATTTCGAAATGCTGGGCGAACAGGGCTATCTGGGCGTCATCCTGTTCCTGCTGATCCACCTGACCGGCATCATCCGCATGGAGCTGATCAGACGCGCCTACCGGAATAATTTGGGTGAGGATGCGTGGGTATCGCCACTCGCCGCCTCGCTTCAGCACGCCCACCTTATCTACCTGCTCGGCGCATCCTTCGTCGGCATCGCGCTGCAGCCCTTCATCTATCTGATCGTCGCGGTAGAGATCGGCTTCGATGTCTATGTGCAGCGGCATATCCGCAAAAGAGCGTGGAATCCGTTCCGCGTCCGCAAGGGTCGCCAGTCTCCGGATGGCCAATATCTGCCGAACCCGGAGGATGACGAGGACGATTTTGACGAGCCGGAACCGGAACGATCCCCCACCGGCCCACGTTGGGGCCCTAAAGCGGCGCCCAAACCGATGGGCCGCCCAAGTTGAGTTAGGCATCTGGCGGAAGATTGATGACTGCTAAAAAAGGCGATCCCCTGGTCGAAGGCTTCACACCCCTCCTCCAGTCCTCGCACGATCTCCGGATGCTCTGGGATCAGACGCTCCATTGGATCTCGATCAACTTTCTGGGGATCGCCATAGCCGCGACGGTCGGCGCGATCATCATCGCGGCGTTGTACGGCATCCGTATGTTGGGGCTTCGGCTATGCCGCAATGACGGAATGCGCGGGCATTGGCCGGCGATCATCGGCCGCGCGGTCGCCCGCACCAATCTCTTCTTCATAGTGATGCTCGCAGCCCGGCTGGTCAGCGGATATGCGCGCCCGCCCGAAGCGATCGACACCACGGTACGTTTCCTGTTCACCGTCGCCGCAGCCATTCAGGGTGCGATCTGGGTTCGCGAACTGATCATCGGCGCTGTGGAGCAGCGCGCGGGATCGGACGAAGCCTCGACGTCGCTGGGCAGCGCGGTGGGCATCATCCGCCTGCTCGTCAGCGTGATCTGTTTCGCGATCGCGATCCTGCTGATCCTCGACAATATGGGGGTCAACACGACCGGCCTCGTCGCCTCGCTGGGCGTCGGTGGCATCGCGATCGGTCTGGCGGCGCAGGGCGTCTTCTCCGATCTGTTTGCGGCGCTTTCGATCCTGTTCGACAAGCCTTTCCGGCGCGGTGATTCGATCGGCTGGGATCAGACCACCGGCACCGTCGAGGAAATCGGCCTCAAGACGACCCGCGTTCGATCGGTGACGGGCGAAGAGGTCGTCATTTCCAACGCCAATCTGCTGAACAAGGAAGTGCGCAACCTCGCGCGGCTCCCGCGTCGCCGCGTGGTGCTGGCAATCGGCGTGATCTATCAGACCAGCCCCGAGACATGCCGTCGCATCCCGGAGATCGTCGAGGAGATCGTCTCTGGCGTGGAACATGCCCAGCTCTTTCGCTGCGGCATGACGGGGTTTGGCGCCTCCAGCCTTGATTTTGAGGTGCTGGTGGATGTGATGAGCGATGAGTTCGCCATTTTCGCTCGCGCCCGGCATGAAGTCTGCGTAGGCATTCTCGAACGGTTCGCGAAGGAAGCGATCGAGTTCGCCTATCCCACCCAGACCACCTTCACCGCGGCGCCGGACGGCACGATGATCATGCCCTATCCCGACCATGCGATCGTGCCGGTGATGCCGGCGGAGAATTGATCCGCGCCGGCCAAATCGCCCCCATTGTCACCCACCCGCCCGCATGCGATGGCCCGGTCAGCGGGGCACGCTGATGTTGGGGGATGTTTGAAATGGCGGCTTTGTTACCGATATTGATCGCGGCGTCGGTGGTGCCCGCGACGCCGGTCGAACCGAATATGTGGTTCACCAGCAAGGAGCATCCGAAGACCGCGCTGCAGGTCACGCGGCGGGGCCAGCTCGACTATGCGATCGACGTCGCGCCCGATGGCACTGCGATCCGTTGCGACACGCCGGTCCACGAAGGGCTGGACAAGGATGTCTGCGAAATCGTGATGAAGCGCGCGCGCTTCCAGCCCGCGAAGGACGATCAGGGCAATGCCGCCTTCGCACGGCACGACGTCCTCGTCAGCTTCCTGATGCCCGGCAGCAAGGGCCGGCCCGATCGCTCCAAGCTGACCATCAAGGTCGACAGCCTGCCCGCGGGCGTCGTCAGCCCGGCATATGCGAAGGTCGCTTTCATGGTCGATGCCAATGGCGCGATCAGCCATTGTGCGTCGACGGCGGGCGAACGACGTCGCTTCATGCAGACGGTCGAGGCGCTCGGCCCGGCGGCGTGCGAGGCTCTGGCGAAGGACTATCGCCCCACGCCCGCCCGCAATGCCGCCGGTGCGCCTGTGGCTTCGGTGCAGAGCCTGCTCGTCAAGTTCGAGACGAAGCAGCCCTGAAGTCAGCCGGGGCGGTTCAGCCCCGGCCGATCAGGCGCTTGGCCATGCGATCGGCGACGATCGCGGCGGGAACGTCGTTCGCGGCGCTTTCCGCCCACACGTCGTTCAGGCGCTCGGGGATGCGACGGACGCGCGCTTCGACTTCGGCGCGGTCGCCCTCGCCGAGATATTCGAGCGCGACGTTGATGATGCCGCCGGCGTTGATGACGTAATCGGGCGCATAGAGAATGCCGCGCGCATGGACGCGATCGGCGTCGTTCGGCGTCGCCAGCTGGTTGTTCGCGCCACCGGCCACGACCGGCACGCGGAGCGCGGCGATCGACTGCTCGGTCAGGATCGCGCCCAGCGCGCAGGGGCTGAGCACATCGGCCTCGACCGTCAGGATGTCGGCGGCCGGAACGTGCGACGCGCCCAGTTCGTCGGCCAGCTTCGCCGCACGCGCCGCATCGGCATCGGCCAGCGTCAGCTTCGCGCCATCGGCCGCGAGACGACGGGCAAGGCCGCCGCCGACGCTGCCCACGCCCTGGATCGCGACATGGACGCCCTGCGCGCTATCCTTGCCCAGCGCGCGCTTGATCGCGGCCAGCACGCCCAGATAGACGCCGAACGCCGTCGTCGGCCCTGGATCGCCGCCCGCGCTGCCCGCGGCGACGGGCAGGCCCGAGACGTGGCGCGTCGTCTTTGCGATCGCGACCATATCCGCATCCGACATGCCAACATCCTCGGCCGTCACATAACGACCACCCAGCGAGTCGATCGCGCGACCGAAGGCGGCGAGCATCTCGGGCGTCTTGGTGCGCATGGTATCGGCCAGGATCACGGCCTTGCCGCCGCCCATCGGCAGGCCGGCCATCGCATTCTTGAAGCTCATGCCGCGCGACAGGCGCAGCGCGTCGACGATCGCGTCATCGCCGTTCGGATAATGCCAGAAACGCGTGCCACCCGCCGCCGGGCCGAGGTGCGTCGAATGCACCGCGATGATCGCGGTCAGACCCGAAGCCGCATCGCGAAAGAGATGCAGGCCCTCATGATCGTCAAAATCGGGCAGGGTCCAGGGTGCGGTCATGGCGAGTCTCACGCGAAATTAGATTACGGACGCGCGCAATAATCTTATTCGCCCGATTTGGCCACCCCTTGAGCGCTCTATCGTTCGAACAGACGGGGGAGCCGCTTTTCGAACGGCCAGACCAGCAGGAGCATGATGATGATCGCGGCGCTGTCCGCCACCCAGTCCCAGATGTTCGCATCGCGGCCGAAGATCGGCATGCCCTGGCTGATCTCGATCCACGCGCCGTAGATCGACAGGCCGAGGAGGGTCAGCCAGCGGGGCGCCGCAGGATAAGCAAGCCGCGCGAGTAGGGTCAGCGTCAGAAAGGCGGCGACGTGATCGGTCTTGTCGCTGCCGCCCATCGTGGGGGCTTCGTCCCCCGGCATCAGCGCGGCGCCATAGGTGAAGGCGGTGGTCGCCCAGAAGGCCGCGATACGCAACTTACGCCAGTTGGAAAGCGCCATTCACCTGTCCCCGACATGGAAATGGCCGGGCTTTCGGCCCGGCCATCCCGATTTTCAGTTCGCTTGCGAAGCTTACTTCTTGCCGAGCGAGAGCCCGCCGAAGCGCTTGTTGAAGCGAGCCACCTGGCCGCCCGCGTCGAGCATCTGGCCACGGCCGCCGGTCCAGGCCGGGTGCACCGACGGATCGATGTCGAGGAGGAGCGTGTCGCCCTCCGCACCGTAGGTCGAGCGCGTCTGATACGTGCTGCCGTCGGTCAGCTGGATGGTGATCGTGTGGTAATCGGGATGAATGTCTTTTTTCATAGCACTTGGCTCCGCTTGAGCGGCTGGTTCCAACCAGCCCGGAAATCGAAGGCGCGCCTCTACAGGCACCGGCCTCGCTTGGCAAGTCAGGCGTTGGGATCGCCCGGCGCGGGGAAACTCAGATAAGCGAGCCGCCGCACTTCGAGCCGCCCGCGCGTGACCGTGTCGAGGATCAGCCCGCACGCGCCCGACAGCACCGCGAGGATCATCAGCCCGGTCGACAGCAAGGCGGTGGGGATGCGCGGGACCAGCCCGGTCTGGACATAGGTGATGACCAGCGGGATCGCGAACAGGATCGCGGCCAACGCCAGCAGCGCCCCGATCGCCCCGAAATAGATGATCGGCCGCTCGACCCGATAGAGCGTCAGGATCGTCCGCAGGATCCGCCAGCCGTCGCGATAGGTCGACAGTTTCGAGGTCGATCCTTCGGGCCGTGCGCCATAGGCGGTCATCACCTCGCCCACCGGCATCTGCAGTTCGAGCGCGTGGACGCTGATCTCGGTCTCGATCTCGAAACCCGCGCTCAGCACCGGGAAGCTTTTGACGAAGCGGCGCGAAAAGACGCGGTAGCCCGAAAGAATGTCGGTGAAGCTGCGCCCGAACAGCGAAGCGAGCAGCCCGGTGAGCACCTTGTTGCCGGTACGATGGCCGCGGCGATACGCCTCCTCAATCTCCGACTTGCGCGCGCCGACGACCATGTCGAGCCGTTCGTCGAGCATCATCGCGATAAGGGCGGGCGCCGCGGCGGCGTCATAGGTCGCGTCGCCATCGGCCATCACATAGATGTCGGCCTCGACGTCCGAAAACATGCGGCGGACGACATGGCCCTTACCCTGCATCCGTTCGGTGCGGACGATCGCACCCGCGGCCCGCGCCACCTCCACCGTGCGATCGCGGCTGTTATTGTCGAAGACGTAGATGCGCGCTTGCGGAAGCGCCTGGCGAAAGCCCTCCACGGTCGCGGCAATCGCCGCTTCTTCGTTATAGCAGGGCAGGATGACCGCGATCGATGGCATAGCATCCGGTGATATCGATGGCGTCACGACCTGTCATCCCTTCGCTTTGCGACGCGCAATCATCAATGCGACCCACGCGAACAGCGGCAATATCCACACGATCCGCCCCTGATAGCGCCATTGCGGTTCGGACACCGCCCCGCCCAGCACTGCATTGACCAGCATCGCGACGGCGAACAGCGCGAGCCACAGCGCCAGATCGCGCTCCGCACCGTCGCGGCGCCACGGTCTCGTCGCCATCCAGACGAGAAGGCCGAGGACCGATGCCGCGACGACAATCTTGTGAAGCGCCCAGATCGCATCGACCGGCCAGCCATTCTGTCCGCTCAGGCTGCGCATCATCCGCGCATGTTCGGGTTCGGGGATCGACGGCCAGCAGGGCGAGATATCGCCGCAGCCATAGTTGATGCCGACGTCGAAACGGACGAGCTGCGACAGGCTGTTACGCAGCATCGCGTGCGTCTGGGCAATCGAATAGGCCTTGAGCACCGCAATCGCGAAGGCGGTATCTTGCGCCGACATCGCGCGCCGTTCCTCCGGGCTGGCGAGCCGGAAGATTCCCCGCCCCGGCACGGTCGACCACAGAAACTCGCTGTCGTCGCGCGGATGGGCGTCGCGAAAGGCGCAGATCGCGAAGGTGCGCGGATCGCATCCCCGCGCGACGAAGGCTTCGCCCGGCCCGTCGGCGAAGAAGCGCGCCGTCAGCAGCGGGACGAGCTGTGGCTCCTTTCCAAAGGTGCGCTCCACGACCATGTTGGTCACGATCACCGAGACCATTCCGATCGCGACGGCGATCGATGCTGTGACGATCGCAGGGCGTATCTCCGCAAACGGGCGGCGACGGACCAGCGCGATCGCCACCAACAGCGCGGCCATGCTCAGCAAGATCACGATATGCGTCAGATGCGCGACCGCCGATGCCGCCATCAGCAGGATGAGCAGCACTCGCTCCCACCGCGCCAGCCTGCCCCTCTCGGTCGTCAGCAGGAGGAATGCGATGATCCCGAAGCCGGTCAGCGCATCGGGCATCAGCAGCGCGTCGAAGAAAGGCAGGCTCGTCAGCAGCGCGAGCAGCGCCACCGTCCCTGTGACGATCGTCGGGCGCGCCAGCCCCAGCAGCCGCAGCGACTGACGGATCAGGCCATAGGCGATCCCGGCCTGCAGCAGCACGAACAGCCAGAAGGCGCTCGCGACATAGGCGATCCAAAGCGCCATGCCGAAATAAGGTGATCGCCCCGCCATGACATTGCCGTGCGCGATATCGTTGCCGTTCGCAGCCTTCGCCGGCCGCGCCGCAGCGGCGGGCGCCGGTGCGGGGGCATCGAGCGAACGGGCATAATGCGCGGTCCACGTGGTCGCGATCCGCTTGCCCGAAAACAGATAGACCGCGCTGTCGGCGGCGCGGACATAGGATGTCGTGTCGGCGAAATAGAAGGGCTGGCGGTTGACGATCGCGGGCCAGCACAGGGCCAGCACGCAGGCGATGTGCATCAGCCACGCCGCGATCCGTCCGTGCCTGTCGTCCGTTCCGGCCGCTGACGCCACATCACCCCCGTCGGTCGGCCGTCCCCCAACGGCGTTTTACTGCAACCTTCTTTCGCGGTCCCCCGCCGGATTGGCAACCCGCCGCCGCCCGCTTACCCTTGGATCGACACCGGAGACCGAAAATATGATCGAAGACCTTCGCGATATCATGGCGCGGCTGCGCGATCCGGAGCGCGGCTGCCCGTGGGATGTCGAACAGACCTTCGCCACCATCGCGCCCTATACGATCGAGGAAGCCTATGAAGTCGCCGACGCGATCGAGCGATCCGATATGGAGGCGCTGAAGGACGAACTGGGCGATCTGCAGCTTCAGGTCGTGTTCCACGCGCGCATGGCCGAGGAAGCCGGGCATTTCGCGCTGAAGGACGTGCTCGATTCGATCGGCGCGAAGATGATCCGCCGCCACCCACATGTCTTCGGAGACGGAAGCAGCCCCGGCTGGGAGGAGATCAAGGCCGAGGAACGCAAGGGCAAGAGCGCGGACGCGAGCGCGCTGGCCGGCGTCACCGCCGCCCTCCCCGCCTTGCTACGCGCCGAAAAGCTGCAGAAGCGCGCCGCACGCGTCGGCTTCGACTGGCCCGATCCCGATGGCGCGAAGGCGAAGGTGGTTGAGGAGATCGACGAGGTCGTCACCGCGCCCGATCAGGACGCCCGGACCGAGGAGATCGGCGATCTGCTGTTCGCGGTGGTCAACTGGGCGCGCAAGTTCGGCGTGGATCCGGAAGGCGCGCTGCGCGCGGCCAACGCGAAGTTCGAACATCGCTTCCGATCGATGGAGGATATGGCCGGCGACGATTTTCCTGCGATGTCACTGGACGACAAGGAAAAGCTGTGGGTTGAGGCGAAACGCCGGCCGCGCTGATATCATGGAAGCGACGCTGAATGTGCGTCAGTAACGACGCACGTTAGGGCTTTCGTATATAATTGTAAAACATTGTAAAAATCACGATTTTGCGCTATCCGGGCTCGGAATCCGGGGGGACTGAAATTTTGCGGCCGCATATCCTGCCTCGCCTGTTGCGCGCACCCGATCGCGGGTCGAGGCTGTCGCTCGGCACGCGGATCGAGTTGATCCAGTCGCTGTTCGCCATCCCCGCCCCCGCCGTAATCATGACGATCAGCTTCGCGGGCGCCGGTTATTTCGTGGTTCGCGACAGCAATGATCTGCCACTGCTGGTCCTGTTCATCCTGGGCCTCACGTCGTCGGCGGGGCGGCTGGGCACCCTGTTCGGATATCGCCGATCTGTCTTCTCCGACACGATCGAGCCGCAGCGCGTGTTCACGATCGAACGCTGCTTCGCCGCCAGCTATATCGCCTTCGCCATCTTCTTCGGCCTGTTCTGCGCACGCGCCTTCCTGCTGCTCGACGATCATATGCGCCTGCCGATAGTGGCACTCGTCTATGGCTATGGCGCGGGCGTGGCGGCGACGGTGGCGCTGCGCCCGTGGATCAGCGTGACGAGCATATTGGCCGCGATCATTCCGCTGATCGGCGTCGGCATCGCGATGCGCGAGGGCGCCTATCTGGGCACCGCCGTCCTGACCGTGATGTTCCTGGGCGGCGGCATCATCGCGATGATGCAGCGTTATCGATCGGCGTCGAACGAGATCCAGATGCGCCGCCTCCTGGAAACGCTCAACCGGCAGGACGACCTGACCGAACTGCCCAACCGCCTCCAGCTCGACGAACATTTCGCCAGCCTGGCCGCGCGGCCCGATACCGGCGCGATGATCGCGATCCATCGCGTCGACATCGATGGCTTCGCCAACGTCAATCTGGAACATGGCCAGCAGATCGGCGACGCGGTGCTCAAGGCCATATCGCGCCGGCTGGGGCGGATCGGCCGCGGTTGCCTCTCGGCGCGGCTGGGCGGCGACGACTTCCTGATCGTCCAGAGCGAGATCGGACAGGCGCGCGAGGCCGACATCCTTGCGCACAAGATCGTCCAGACGCTCGAAAAATCCGACGGCATCGCCGGCCGCGACGTCCATGTCGCCGCGCGCGTCGGCTATATCGTCGATATCCAGCGCGACGCCGACCTCGACGACCTCGTCGCCCATGCCGAAGCGACCCTGGCTCGCGCCAAGGACGAAGCCGTGCCGATCGCGGGCGAAACCATCAGCGGCTGGAACGCGGCGGCGTAAGGCCGCCTACCCTCCCCTCCCACTCGTCATTGCGAGCGTAGCGAAGCAATCCAGGCCCGCATGACAGAGGCTCGCGACCTAACTCGAATGCGGGCCTGGATTGCTTCGTCGCCTTCGGCTTCTCGCAATGACGATTTTTGTGTGGGAGCGGTGCCGCTCAGTCCCGCGCTTCGAAGCGCCCGTAGTCGATATCCGACAGCCGCACCTCCACAATGATCCGGTCGCCATCGGCCTGCTGATCCAGCACCTCGCCATGCGCGTGCAGCCACGCAAGCGCGGCGCCGTCGGCGGCGTCGAGGGTGAGGCGGTGAATGTGGGCGCCCTTGCTCAGCAGATCGGAGACGGTGCGGCGCAGGTTTTCGACGCCCTCGCCCGACCAGGCCGACAGGGTCGCGACATCCTCGCGCCGCGCCGCCTCGGCCAGCAGCGCCGCGCGCTCCTCCGCGTCGAGCAGGTCGATCTTGTTCCAGACCTCGATGATCGGCGGCCCCGGTTCTTCGCCTTCAGGCGCCTTCGGTCCCACGCCGATTCCGCCCAGCACGTCGAGCACGTCGGCCGCCTGCGCATCGCTGTCGGGATGCGCGATGTCGCGGACATGGACGATCAGATCCGCGCCCGTTACCTCCTCCAGCGTCGCACGGAAGGCGGCGACGAGCTGGGTCGGCAGGTCCGATACGAAGCCCACCGTGTCGCTCAGGATCGCCTTGTCGAGGCCAGGCAGCGAAATCTGCCGCATCGTCGGATCCAGCGTCGCGAACAGCAGGTTTTCCGCCATCACGTCAGCGCCGGTCATCCGGTTGAACAGGGTCGATTTGCCGGCATTGGTATAGCCGACCAGCGCGATCACCGGCCACGGCGCACGCCGCCTGCGCGCACGGTGCAGCCCGCGCGTGCGGCGCACCTGCTCCAGCTCGCGGCGCAGCTTTGCCATCCGATCGCGGATCATGCGCCGGTCGGCTTCGATCTGGGTTTCGCCCGGACCGCCGAGGAAGCCGAAGCCGCCGCGTTGCCGCTCAAGGTGGGTCCAGCTGCGGACCAGGCGGCCCTGCTGATAATCGAGATGCGCGAGTTCGACCTGCAGCCGACCTTCCGCCGTCGCCGCCCGCTCGCCGAAGATTTCGAGAATAAGCCCGGTGCGATCGATGACCTTCGCCTCGGTCGCCTTTTCCAGATTGCGCTGCTGGATCGGGGTCAGCGCGCCATCGACGATGATGAGTTCGGCCTCGGCCATGCGGGCCGCGAGCGCGATCTGATCGACCTGCCCCGAACCGAACAGGGTCGCGGGCTTGGGATCGCGCAGGCGGAAGGCGAGCCTTTCGACCACGTCGACGCCAATCGCCGCGGCAAGGCCGGCGGCCTCGTCGAGGCGCGCGTCGGTCGATCGCTGCGAAGCCTGATCGGCACGATCGGGCAAGGCCACGAGCGCACGCGCGCCGCGGCCGAACCCGTCGTCCTCACCCCGGTTGAAAACGCTCAATCGTCGCCCGAATCAGCCTCGGCCAGATTCAGCGGGTGTGCCGGCTGAACGGTCGAGATCGCATGCTTGTAAACGAGCTGGCTCAGGCCATCGCGCCGCAGGAGCATGCAGAACAGATCATAGGCCGCGATTTCGCCCTGGAGCATCACGCCGTTGACGAGGAACATCGTCACCGGCTCGCGCGCCTTGCGGCAGGCGTTCAGGAAGACTTCCTGCAGCAGGTGCGACTTCTTTTCCTCGAAGCCCTTTTCGACTTCGGAGATGTCGACGGGGTGCGAAGGCATCACGGTGGAGATCGCATGCTTGTAGATCAGCTGCGACTGGCCGTCCCGGCGCAGCAGCACCGAGAAATTGTCGAACCAAGTGATGATGCCCTGGAGCTTGACGCCCTTGACGAGGAACATCGTCACCGGGGTCTTCGACTTGCGAACCGAGTTCAGGAAAATATCCTGGAGATTATTGACCTTGTTGTCGGCCATCGTGCCGGTCTCCGGTCTTGGCGGGTCGTGGCCCGCTCCTGCGCCTTTGCATGGCGTCGTGCGTCGCCCGCCCAACACGGGAACGGCCGACATATAGCGAGCGGACGCACGCGCGTCCACTTCGCAGATGCAGCAATTTGGCAACAGCGGTCTGTTTTTCGTCATCCCACCGGATTGCGATCATTCTTCCTCTTCGCCCTCGCGCGCATCGGCGAGGCCGAGCGTCTTGAGCTTGCGGTGGAGCGCCGACCGTTCCATCCCGATGAAGCTGGCGGTGCGCGAGATATTGCCCGAAAAGCGGCGGATCTGGACGCGCAGATATTCGCGCTCGAATGTCTCGCGCGCCTCCCTCAGCGGCGTTCCCATGATCGATCGCGCCGCCTCTCCGGGCGCGAGCCGCGCCTGATCGTTGAGGATTTCGGGCGGGAGCATGTCGATCTCGATCCGGCTCACCCGGTCGCCCGGTGCCAGGATGATCGTGCGTTCGACGATGTTGCGCAGCTGGCGGACATTGCCCGGCCATTCGAACGCCTGCAGCACGCCCACCGCATCCTCGCTGACCGTCGGGGTCGGCACGCGCCGTTCGGACGCGAAGCGTGCGGCGAAATGATCGACCAAAGCCGGAATGTCGTCGCGCCGTTCGTGGAGCGGCGGGATCACCACCGGCACCACGTTGAGCCGGTAATAGAGATCCTCGCGGAAACGCCCCGCCTCGATCTCCGCCGGCAGATCGCGCGACGTGGCGGATACGACGCGCACGTCGACCTTGACGATGCGGGTGCCGCCGACGCGGCTGAACGCCTGTTCGGTCAGCACGCGCAGGATTTTCGCCTGCGTCGTCACCGGCATGTCGGCGATCTCGTCGAGGAACAACGTCCCGCCATGCGCGCGCTCGAGCAGGCCGGGACGGACAAGTTCGCCGCCCTCCTCCACCCCGAACAATTCCTCCTCCACCCGCTCCGGCTCCATCCGTGCGGCGGAGACGACGATGAAGGGCGAATCGGCGCGGTTGCTCCACAAATGCAGCAGACGCGCGGCAACCTCCTTGCCGACGCCGGCGGGACCGCTGATCAGCACGCGGCTGCCCGTTGCAGCCACACGCTTCAGGGTCGCGCGAATGCCGTTGATCGCGGCGCTGTTGCCGGTCAGTTCCTCTTCCTGCCCGATCTGGGCCTTGAGGGTCGCATTCTCGCGCCGCAGCGCCTCGGTCTCGGTTGCGCGGCCGACGAGCATCAGCAGGCGTTCGGCCTCGAACGGCTTTTCGATGAAGTCCACCGCGCCGCGCCGGATCGCGGCGACCGCGGTGTCGAGATTGCCGTGACCCGAAATCATCAGCACCGGCAGGCTCGGGTCACGCCGCTTGATTTCGTCGAGCAGATCGAGCCCGTCGAGCCGCGATCCCTGCAGCCACACGTCGAGCAGGACGAGTGACGGCCGCCGGTCCGCGATCGCCGCCAGCGCGCCGTCGCTGTCGGGCGCCATGCGGGCGGTATAACCCTCATCCTCCAGCACACCCGCGACCAGTTCGCGAATGTCGGCCTCGTCGTCGACGATCAGGATGTCCAAAGCCATGCTCACATCACCTATGCGCTACGGGTCAGTGCTGGCAGGCGCTCCTGCGCCTCCAGCTCATCGGATGCGTCGCCGGCCAGGCCGCTCAACGCCTCCAGGTTGAAATCGAGATCGACGATCGTGCCGCCGCCGGGCCGATCGCGGAACGAGATGGTGCCCGAATGATCCTCGACGATCTTGCGGACGATCGCGAGGCCAAGGCCGGTGCCCCGCGCGCGCGTGGTCATATAAGGTTCGGTCAGGCGATCGCGCTCGGCCGGCAGGCCGGGGCCGTTGTCGGCCACCTCGATCGACAGCATGCGATCCTGCTTGGCGATCGTCATCACGATCGCGGGCGGCTGCTGCTGATCCTTGTTCTCGGTGATCGCCTCGACCGCATTCTTGACGATGTTGGTCAGCGCCTGGCCCAGCTGGCGGCGATCGCAGATCATCGTCGGCGCCTCGCCCCCCGTCTCCAGCGCAAAGGCGATGCCGGGATGCGCGACTTCATGCAGGAACAAGGCCTGCCGCGCGACATCGACGATCGCCTCCTCACGGAAGGACGGGCGCGGCATGCGCGCGAAAGACGAGAACTCATCGACGATCCGGCGCATGTCGCCCACCTGGCGGACGATCGTGGCGGTCAGCCGCTCAAACACCGAAGGATCGGAGACGACCTCCTTCCCGTAGCGCCGCTGGAGCCGTTCGGCGGCAAGCTGAATCGGGGTGAGCGGGTTCTTGATCTCATGCGCGATCCGGCGCGCGACGTCGGCCCAGGCGGCGCGGCGCTGATCGGCGATCTGCTGGGTGATGTCGTCGAACGTCAGCACCTGCCCCGCCTCGGCACTCACCGCGCGGGCGGCGAGCGTCTTGAGTTCGTTGCCGACAGGCAGCTGCAACACCACCTCGCGCTCCCCGCTGGTCAGGAAGCGATCGAGTTCGGCCGAAATGTCGGCAAGCGGGACGCCCTCCACCTCCTCGGGCAGCGCGAGCATCTGGCGCGCCGAGGGATTGACCAGCGTGATCCGGTGATCCTCGTCGATCGAGATGATGCCTGCGGTTACGCCCGACAACACCGCCTCGATGAAGGCGCTGCGGCTTTCGAGCTGGCTGTTGGCGGAAACCAGCGCGCCTGTCTGTTCGCCCAGCTTGCGGGTCATGCGGTTGAACGCGGTGCTGAGCGCGCCGATCTCGTCCTGCCCCGGCGGTGCGACAACGCGCGCCGAAAGATCACCGCCCGCAATCCGCCGGGCGGCCGCGACAAGTTCGTTCACCGGGCGGACGAGCCGGTCGGCGACGCGGATCGCGACGAGGATCGCGATGCCTAGGATCGACAGCGACACGACCATCAGCGCGACGTTGAACCGCACCTGCAACACGCGCGATCGATCGACGAGGCGGCTATAGTCGCTCAGCGCCGAGCGCGCGCGCGCCGCCTGCGACAGCACCACCGGATCGGACGACCGCGAAATGTAGAGGAAGGTCTGGCTCGCCTTGTCGAGCAGCATCGTGCCTTCGATCCGGTCGCCCGAAATCGCGGTGATATAAGGCTGCCCGCCCTGCAACAGCTGGATCAGCCCCGGCGGCAGGCGCTTGCGCAGCGGGCGCTTGTCGAGGTTGGCGAGCGCGATCAGCTGCGGCGTGCCGTCGCGCTCGACCGAGATGATCGCGGCTTCGGACAGCTGGCGATAGGCGATCTGCCGCGCGAAGATCGGCGCGAAACGCGGGTCGTCGATCGTCATCACGGTCAGCGCGTCGCGCAGATCGCCCGCCATCGGCACGATATCGCCCAGCAAGCGTTCGCGGCTTTCGCGCACATAGGCCTGCGCCACGCGCTCGGCGCTGGCAAGGACGACGCGCGACCGATCGGAGAAGGAGAATTCGATCCCGAACTGGAACAGCAGCGAGGCGAAGATCACGACCAGCAAGGTCGGGATCATCGCGATCGCAGCGAACAAGGCGACGAGGCGGACGTGGAGCCGCGCGCGATTGCCCAGTTCGGATCGCGCGGCGCGGGCGAGCGCGACCCGCCGGGCGATCAGCACCATCAGGCCCATGATCGGAACGAGATTGCCGACCAGTAGCAGCGCGATCAGCGGCGGGCTCATCAGCCGTTCGGGCGCGCCCTGCCCGCTGATCACCAGATAGCTTATGATCGCGATGACGAGCACCGCGCTGAGCGTCAGCCCTTCGAGAAAAGGCATGATCGGCCAGCGTCGAGTCGCAGCGGCAATGCGCCGCCGCAGGCGGTAGATTCGGCTGGCCGGCACGATCATAGTGGCATCGCTACCACAATGTTGTGGCCTTCGGAACACAGCCCCTTTCGGTTCGACGACGTTTTCCTGTCGTTTCGGCGATCGATCACATTCTCCTCGTCATTGCGAGGAGCCGCAGGCGACGCGGCAATCCACTCCGAACTGCGGAATGGATTGCTTCGTTACACTCGCAATGACGATGGAAGAGGATCAGTCGCTCCGCCGCCCCGTGCCCGCGTCGATCTGCAACTCGGTGAGCTTCTTGCGCAACGTGTTGCGGTTGATCCCCAGCAGCCGTGCGGCGCGCAACTGATTCCCCCGCGCCGCCGCGAGCGACAGCTGGAGCAGCGGGCGTTCGAACTCGGCCAGCACGCGATCATAGAGCCCGTCGGGCGGCAGATCGCGGCCGAAACTCGCGAAATAGCGGGTCAGATGCATCTCGACCGCCTCGGCCAGACCGCCCGCCCCCATCACCGGCGGCGCGCCGTCGGGCTGCGGGCCGCCGTCGAACTGCTGCTCGATGACATTGGCCGTGATCAGTTCGTCGCGGCTGAGCGCCGCCAGACGGCGCATGAGGTTTTCAAGCTCGCGGACGTTGCCCGGCCAGGCGTGGCGCATCAGCCGATCGACCGCGCCGGCATCCAGCAGCTTGCGCGGCAGCCCGTCCGCCGCCGCCCGATCGAGAAAATAGCGCGCCAGCTCGCCGATATCCTCGCCGCGCTGGCGCAGCGACGGCAGGCGGATCGGGACCACGTTGATGCGGTAATAAAGGTCTTCGCGGAACGCACCGTCGGCGATCAGGCGCGGCAGATCCTTGTGCGTTGCCGCGATGATACGAACATCGGCGCGGATCGCACGCGAGCCGCCGACGGTGGTGAACTCGCCCGCCTGCAGCACGCGCAGCAGGCGCGTCTGCGCCTCCATCGGCATGTCGCCGATTTCGTCGAGGAACAACGTGCCGCCCTGCGCCTGTTCGAAACGACCGGCATTGCGGCTGGCGGCTCCAGTAAAGGCACCGCGTTCATGGCCGAACAGCTCGCTTTCGATCAGTTCGCGCGGGATTGCGGCCATGTTGACCGCGACGAAGGGCGCCGCGGCGCGCGGGCCGAAATCGTGGATCGCCCGCGCGACCAGTTCCTTGCCGGTGCCGGATTCGCCCAGAACCAAAACCGTGAGGTCGTTCGCGACGACGCGCGCGATCGTGCGATAGACCTCCTGCATCGGCGGCGATCGGCCGATCAGCGGCAGTTCTTCGACCGGGCCGACGCTGTCGCTCGCGCCCGACGCCGCCCGCGCCGCCAGTGCATCCGATACCGCGCGGGTCAGCGCGCCCAGATCGAACGGCTTGGGCAGATAATCGAACGCGCCCTGCTCGGTCGCGCGCAATGCCGTCGTGAAGGTGTTCTGCGCGGACAGCACGATCACCGGCAGGCCCGGCTTGCTGGCGAGCATTTCGGGAATGATGTCGAGGCCGTTTCCGTCCGGAAGAACGACATCAGTTACAAGAACTTCCGGTTCAAAGCTTTGAAACAATCTGCGCTGTTCGGCGACTGAGGCGGCGGTCTCAACGATATGCCCGGCGCGGCGCAGCGCCTCGCGCACCACGGTGCGGATCGCGCCGTCATCGTCGACGACAAGGACGCGGCCGGTGGTGCTCATGCCTTCACCTTGGCGCGCGGCATCAGGATGCGGAACACGGTCCGTTGCGGGCGACCTTCCCGCGCATATTCGATGAAACCGCCCTGATCGGACACGAGCTTCTCCACTAGAGCCAGCCCGAGCCCGCTGCCGGTACGCTTGCTGGTGACGAAAGGATCGAAAAGATGGGTGCCCATTTCGGGCGGGGCGCCGGGGCCGTCGTCGATCACGCAGATCTCGATCGGCAAGGCGCGCGCCTCCTCCTCGCCCAGACGGCGCATCGAAACGCCGTGGCGATAGGCGGTGGTCAGCGTGATCGTGCCTGGCCCATGCCCCAGCGCCTCGGCCGAATTCTTCATCAGGTTGATCAGGATCTGGATCATCGAATCCCGATGGCCGAGCATCGGTGGCAAGGATGGATCGTAAAGCTCTCTGATCTCGCGACCTTTTGCAAAACCCTGCAACGACACCTCACGCGCATGTGCCAAAATTGCGTGAATGTTCTGCGGCCCCATTTCGATGTGGCGCGTATCGGTGAAGCCCTGCATCCGATCGATAAGAGCAGCGACCCGATCGACCTCCTCGCGGATCAGCGATGTGAGCCCCGCCGAAGCCTCGTCGACGCTGGTTTCCAGCAGCTGCGCCGCGCCACGCACCGCCGACAGCGGATTCTTGATCTCATGCGCCAGCATCGCGGCGGCGGCGACCGCGGTGCGCGTGCCCCCTTCGCGCTCGCTGGTGCGGCTGAGGAACGGCCCGCGCGCATGGCCGTGGAGCGAGACGACGCGCCACCCGAGCCGATCGGGCAGCGGCGAGACCATCAGGTCGACCTTCAGCTCGCGATCGTCGGGCAGTTGCAGCGCCAGATCATAGGCGGCGAACGGCGCATCGGACGGCATGGTGTTCAGCGGATGGCCGATCACCTCCTCGGTCGTGCGGCCGATGATCTGGT
Organism: Sphingomonas crocodyli; assembly: GCF_004005865.1. Lineage (NCBI taxonomy): Bacteria > Pseudomonadati > Pseudomonadota > Alphaproteobacteria > Sphingomonadales > Sphingomonadaceae > Sphingomonas > Sphingomonas crocodyli. The sequence continues at coordinate 1,934,566 of NZ_SACN01000001.1, read as the reverse complement.
TGCGGCTGAGATTCAGGAATTGCTCGGTCGCGGCGTTGATGTCGACGATCCGCCCCTCGGGATCGATCGCCAACACCGGCGTCGCCATCGCGGCGAGCAATTCGCCCGCGCTCAGCGGCCCTGCGGAGCGGTCGGCCGGGCGACGGCCGAACCGGATCAGGCCGCCGCCAGGGAGAGCCACGGTGCGTAAAATTCGGCGAGCATCGCCAGCACGCGCTGGTGGCTCGGCTCCTGATTGACCTTCTGGCGGAACTCGGCCGAACCGTGCAGCCCCTTGGTGTACCAGCCGATATGCTTGCGGGCCATGTTCACGCCCACTTCGTTGCCATAGACTTCGAGCATATCGACATAATGGTTTACGATGATACGATATTGTTCCTCGATCGACGGATCGGGGCGGCGCTCGCCCGTCTGCAGATACTGCATTACCTGCGACAATATCCACGGCCGGCCATAGGCGCCGCGACCGATCATCAACCCGTCCGCGCCCGATTGTTCGAGAGCGGTTTCGGCATCCTCGATCGAGCAGATGTCGCCGTTGACGATCACCGGGATCGAGACCGCATCCTTCACGCGGCGCACGAAGGCCCAGTCGGCCGAACCCTTGTACATCTGGTTGCGGGTGCGGCCGTGGACAGTGACCATCTTGATCCCGATATCCTCGGCGATCCGCGCCAGTTCGGGCGCGTTCAGGCTGTCATGGTCCCAGCCCATCCGCATCTTGAGCGTGACGGGCACGCTCACCGCCTTCGCGGTCGCCTCCAGCAGCGCCGTCGCGAGCGGCAGGTCGCGCATCAGCGCCGAACCCGCATCGCCGTTGACGACCTTGCGGACCGGGCAGCCCATATTGATGTCGATGATCGCGGCGCCCTTGTCCTGGCTCAGCTTCGCCGCCTCGCCCATTTCATAGGGCGTGCAGCCGACCAGCTGCATCGACACCGGCTCCTCGATCGCGTCCCACAGCGCCTTCTGGACCGACTGGCGCGTCTCGCGGATCGCGGCCTGGCTGGCGATCATCTCGGTGACGTTCAGCCCTGAACCATAGCGCCGCACGACCCGCCGAAACGGCAGGTCGCTCACCCCCGTCATCGGCGCGAGGATTACGGGCGTTTCGATCCGGACGGGACCGATCTGGATAGGTTGAAGCTGGGTCACGCTAAAAACTGCCTAATAAACAGGCAGCGCAGATAGTCGATCCAGCCCGAACCGGCAAGCGCGACAACAGTTCTACCCTGTTTGGGGAGGATCGAACCGCGCGTCTCGGACACTATGCCCGAAACGACAGAGACGGAGAGGGATATGGCGATCAAGGTCGTGCAGTGGGGCACGGGAACCGCGGGACTGCGCGCACTGCGCTGCCTGCTCAACAATCCGGCGCTGGAACTGGTCGGCCTGTACGTCGCGCGGCCCGAGCGCGCGGGGCGCGACGCGGGCAGCTTCGTCGACATGCCCGACACCGGCGTCATCACCACCAACAGCCTCGACGAACTGCTGGCGATCGAGGCCGATTGCCTAGTCTATATGGGCAGCTTCGCGCGCGGCGGCTTCGGCGATATCATCCCGTTTCTGGAAGCGGGCCGCAACGTCGTGACCCCCACCCTGTTCGAACTGCTGACCCCGCAGGACGCGCCGGCCGATATCCTCGCGACGATCGATGCGGCCTGCAAGAAAGGGAATAGCAGCTTCTTCTCGACCGGCGCCTCGCCCGGCTTCTGCACCGATTTCTTCCCGACATCGATGCTGGGCATCGTCGACGAGATCCGAGAGATCCGCGTGCAGGAAATCGCCGATTATGGAAGCTATCCCGTCATCGAAGTCGCCCACACATGGGGCTTCGGCGCGCAACCCGGCGATCCGATCCCGCTGCTCGAAGGCGATGGGGTCGAAAAGAACTGGCACAGCATCCCGCGCGACATCGGCCGCCGGATCGGCGTGGAGATCGAAGAGATTCGCATCGTCCACGATGTCGCCATCGCCAAGAAGGATGTGCCGGCAGCCTTCTTCACCATCCCCAAGGGCACGGTCTGCGGGCTGCGTTTCGAGGTGCAGGGGCTGGTCGGCGGCAAGCCGCTCGTGATCCTCGAGCACGTCAATTATTGCGATCTGGATTCGATGCCCGATCATTGGCCGCGTCCCAATGCGGCCAATTGCAACCTCGCCTATCGCACCGTCGTGAAGGGGCGGCCCAATCTGGAGGCCGAAATCACGCTCGATTATCCGGTCGCGGGCGTCCGCGCGGTCAATGCGATCCCGGCGATCGTGGCGGCCCCGGCGGGTGTCGTCGCGGGGTCGGACGTGGCTCCGCTCAACAGCGGCAACGTCAAGCTCGATTGATCCCGACAGGGCGGCGCGTTCCAGGTTGTCGCGATTTCCGAGCCGGCGAATGATTCCATTCGCCTCGAAATCGCTCTAGGCGGGTGACGTGACTCGCACCGCCGCCCTCATTGTCGCCGCCGGTCAGGGCGTTCGCGCCGGACAGTCGATTCCGAAGCAATATGCGACGCTGGGCAATCGTGCGGTGCTGGCCCACGCGATCGACGCGCTGTTGGCGCATCCGGCGGTCGACAGCGTGCAGGTGGTGATCGGCGCGGGGCAGGAGGTGCTCTACTCCGCCGCGATCGGCGACCGCGCCCTGCCCGCCCCCGTCATCGGCGGTGCGGCGCGGCGCGATTCGGTGATCGCCGGGCTGCGTGCGATCGATGCCGACATCGTTCTGATCCACGACGCCGCCCGCCCCTTCCTGCCGCCCGCCGTGATCGATCGGCTGCTGGAGGCGCTCGACAGCCATGACGGCGCGATCCCCGGCCTGCCCGTCGCCGACACGCTGACGACCGCCGAGGGCAAGCCGGTGCCGCGCGACGGGCTGTTCCGCGTGCAGACACCGCAGACCTTCCGCCGCGCCGCGATCCTCGCCGCGCATGAGGCATGGGACGCGGCGGCCGAGGCGACCGACGATGCGCAGGTCGCGCGCGCCGCCGGGCTCTCGGTCGCGGTGATCAAAGGCGATCGCGCGCTGGAAAAACTGACCACCCCCGAAGACTTCGCCGCGGCATCGCAGGCGCTGGAGGCCCGCATGATCAGCCGCACCGCCACCGGCTTCGACGTTCACGCCTTTGCGGAAGGCTCATCCGTCTGGATTGGCGGAGTCGAGATCGCGCACAGCCAGGCGCTGTCGGGCCATAGCGATGCGGACGTCGCGCTTCATGCACTGGTCGACGCACTGCTCGGCACGATCGGCGCGGGCGATATCGGCAGCCATTTCCCGCCCAGCGACATGCAGTGGAAGGGCGCGCCGTCGCACCTGTTCCTCGATCATGCCCGAAAGCTGGTGGTCGAAGCCGGCGGGATCATCGATTTCGTCGACCTGACCATCATCTGCGAAGCGCCCAAGGTCGGCCCGCATCGCGAGGCGATACGCAATCGAATCGCTGATTTGCTGGGCTTGAAACTGTCCCAAGTCAGCGTAAAGGCGACCACCACCGAAAAGCTGGGCTTCACCGGACGTCGCGAAGGTATCGCCGCACAGGCGACCGCGACGGTGCGTGTCCCGGCCTGACAGGAACGAAACGTGGCAGATTTTCACGAAACGATTCTCCCGGCCGAGCTGGTCGACGCCGCCCGACGCGTGATCGAGGCGAACCGTGCGGCGGGGCGCACCGTCGCCGTCGCCGAAAGCTGCACCGGCGGGCTGGTGTCGGCCGCGCTGACCGAGATCCCCGGATCGTCCGACGTGCTGGGCGCCAGCTTCGTGACCTATTCGAACGACGCCAAGACCGGACTGGTCGGCGTCGCGCCCGACCTGATCGATACGTTCGGCGCGGTTTCGATCGCGGTCGGCTGGGCAATGGCGCGCGGCGCGCTGGAACGCAGCGGTGCGGACGTCGCGGTCGCGATCACCGGCGTCGCGGGTCCGGGTGGCGGCACCGAGAAGAAGCCGGTCGGCACGGTCGTCTTCGCGCAGGCGCTGAAGGGCGGCGATGCCGAGGATGTGATCGCCGACAAGCGCCATTTCGGCGATCTCGGCCGGGGCGGTATCCGCCTTCAGGCGGCGCTGTGCGCGCTCGAACTGCTGATGCCGGGCGCGTCGGTCGAACCGTAAAGCTTCTTCGCACGCTCCTCGAACGCGCCGATCATCATGCGCAGCGCGGTCGAGAACACCTGGCCTGCCACCATCTCGAAGATCTTCGACTTGAACTCGAAATCGATCGCGAAATCGACCAGCGTGCCCCCGTGCCCGTCGGGCCGGAAGCGCCAGTCGTTGCGCAGATATTTGAGCGGCCCGTCGAGATAGTCGACATGGATCATGCCCGGCCGTTCCTTGCTCACCTTTGAGGTGAACTTCTCGCGCAGCGCCTTGAAGCCGACCATCAGGTCCGCGACCATCTCGGTCGGGCTGTCCGATTTCACCCGCACCGCCGACACCCAGGGCAGAAACTCGCCATAGCGCGCCACATCGGCCACCAGGTCGAACATCTGCTCCGGCGTATAAGGCAGCGCGCGGGTTTCGCTGTGGCGCGGCATATCAGGCTTTTGCGGTTTCCCGCGCCAGCTTGGCGTTCCGCGCATCGCGCAGCTTCGCGAAATCGTCGCCCGCATGATAGCTCGACCGCGTCAGCGGGGTCGCTGAGACAAGCAGGAAGCCCTTCGCCCGCGCGATCGCGCCATAGGCTTCGAACGTCTTGGGCGCGACGAAATCGATCACCTTGGCGTGCTTTGGCGTCGGCTGCAGATATTGGCCCATCGTCAGGAAATCGATGTCGGCCGATCGCATGTCGTCCATCACCTGATGGACCTCCATCCGCTCCTCGCCCAGGCCGACCATGATGCCCGACTTGGTGAAGATCGACGGATCGAGCCGCTTCACGCTCTCCAGCAGGCGCAGCGACGCATAGTAACGCGCGCCGGGGCGGATCGTCGGATAGAGCCTCGGGACGGTTTCGAGATTGTGGTTATAGACGTCGGGGCGCGCCGCGACGATCATCTCCACCGCCGCATCGGCCTTGTTGCGGAAATCGGGGGTCAGGATCTCGATCGTCATGGCCGGATTGGCCTTGCGCAGCGCCTCGATCACCTTGACGAACTGCTTGGCGCCGCCATCGGGCAGATCGTCACGATCGACCGAGGTGATGACGATATGTTCGAGGCCCAGTTCGGCCGCCGCATCGGCGACGTGCTGCGGCTCCAGCGGATCGACCGCGCGCGGCATACCCGTCTTCACGTTGCAGAAAGCGCAGGCGCGCGTGCAGGTGTCGCCCAGGATCATCACCGTCGCGTGCTTCTTGGTCCAGCACTCGCCGATATTCGGGCAGGCAGCCTCTTCGCACACAGTGGCGAGGTTCAGGCGGCGCATCAGCCCCTTGGTCTCGGTAAAGGCCTTGCCGATCGGCGCCTTGACGCGGATCCAATCGGGCTTGCGCTGCCGAAGGGCGGTGGTGGGGGTGGCTGCGGGCTGCAACGGTTCGGTCATGCGCGTGCAGATAGGGGATATGACCCTGACTTGCCAGCCCCGAGGGAGAAGCCTACGCCGCGCGCCGAAGGAGACTCCCCATGACCGACTTCGCCGGACTGATCGATGGCTATCACCGCTTCAAGGAGGGTGACTGGCAGAAGCAGCGCGCGCGCTGGACCGAGCTGGCGGAGGGGCAGAGCCCGAAGGTGATGGTGATCGCCTGTTCGGACAGCCGGGTCGATCCGACGCAGATCTTCGATACCTCGCCCGGCGAGATGTTCGTGGTGCGCAACGTCGCCAATCTGGTGCCGCCGTTCGAAACGACTCCGGGCCATCATGGCGTGTCCGCCGCGCTGGAGTTCGCGGTGACGCAACTGGAAGTGCCCGAAATCGTCGTGATGGGGCATCAGGCGTGCGGCGGCTGCGGCGCGGCGCTGACCAAGCGGTTCGCCGATGCGCCCAAGGGCAAGGGCGGCTTCATCGCCGACTGGATCAACATTCTCGACGAAGCGCGCGATCGCGTCGTCGCCGAACATGGCCAGGGACCGGAAGCGGCGCGCGCGATGGAGTTCGAGGCGGTTCGCGTCTCGATCGCCAACCTGCGCAGCTTCCCCTGCGTGCAGGCGCGCGAGAAGGCCGGCAAGCTGCGCCTCCACGGCGCCTATTTCGCGATCGCCGATGGCATCCTCCACGTCCTCGACGAAGAAGGCGGCGCCTTCTCGCCCGCCTGATTTCCCTTCCTCGTCATTGCGAGGAGCCGAAGGCGACGAAGCAATCCAGGCCCGCACTGGAGAGGCTCGCGACCATCTCATGTGCGGGCCTGGATTGCTTCGCTACGCTCGCAATGACGAGGGGGCTTGGGGAACGCGCTCCGCCACACGGGCGTTTGGCCGGCCATATCCCACGAGGAGACCGGCCATGAAGTTGCTTACCCTGATCGCCGCGACCACGATGGTCGCGGCCGCGCCGCTGATGGCGCAGACCGCCTATCCGGGCACCGACAGCCCCACCAAGACCGATCCCGCCCATGTCGCCGCCGACGCGGCGGAAAAGCCGCAGACGCAGGCGCTCAACAACTCGGTCGATTCGAACATCGCCCATACCGAGGTCGCCAATGCCGCCAATCAGGCGCAATATGACGCGGACAAGGCCGCTTATCTGGCCGCGATGCGCGAACATCGCCGCGACGTCGCGATCACCGACGATGTCTTCATCCGCCAGCAGGCGGCCTATGCGCAGGCGATGGCCGACTGGCGTGTCCAGACCGCGGCGTGCAAGCGCGGCCACACGCGCGCCTGCGACCTGCCGACGCCCGATCCCATGAACTATATGTAAGTATTACGGAAATTATCGAAACGGCCGCATCCGCCCTTCGCAGATGCGGCCGTTTTCGTCTGGTTCCATCATCGCGCGGCGGGATCGGAACATTTTGGCCTCATCGGTATAGAAATCCGGCCCCAAGCCTTTTCGTCATGTTTTTCAGACGAAAAGGCAATGAAACCACCTGTTCGTTACACATTGTACCACACATAAGCCCTTGCGCGCCCCTCGCACCTGATGCAGTGCAACATGGCAAAGCATCTAACGGGAACGTTCAACATCATGCGCAAAGTTGCTCTCTTCGCTCTCGCCCTTCTCGCCGCTGCTCCTGCCGTCGCGCAGGGCGTCGCCGGCCTCAAGACCGGCGCGATCCTCGTCTCGTCGGACGGCAAGCGTCTCGGCCGCATCGACACGATCACCAGCAAGGACGGCGCGCCCGTCTCGCTGAACCTGATCTTCGATTCGCGCTTCGTGCACGTCCCGGCCTCGACCGTCTCGGCCGGCGAAGATGGCCGCCTGACGACCTCGCTGTCGCGCGACGAAGTCCGCAAGCTCAAGTAAGCGGATCGACCCGGCCGGCTCGCCCGGCCGTCGACACGAAAAGGCCGGCGGAAACGCCGGCCTTTTTCTTTTGTGCGCTCTCCGCACTCTCCTCGTCATTGCGAGAAGCCGTAAGGCGACGAAGCAATCCAGGCCCGGACCAAGAGAGGAGGTTACGCCCCTCTCCCGGTTCGGGCCTGGATTGCTTCGCTACGCTCGCAATGACGAGTTAAGTTTCACCGCGTCAGCTTCTTGTACGACTGCGCGCCCGGACGATCGGCGGCGTCGCCGAGGCGACGGCGCTTGTCTTCCTCGTAGCTCTCGAAATTGCCCTCGAACCATTCGACATGGCCGTCGCCTTCGAAGGCGAGGATGTGGGTGGCGAGGCGATCGAGGAAGAAGCGGTCGTGGCTGATCACCACCGCGCAGCCCGCGAAATTCTCGATCGCTTCCTCAAGCGCGCCGAGCGTTTCGACGTCGAGGTCGTTGGTCGGTTCGTCGAGCAGGAGGACGTTGCCGCCCTTCTTGAGCATCTTGGCGATGTTCACGCGGTTGCGCTCACCGCCCGAAAGCTTGCCGACGATCTTCTGCTGATCCGCGCCCTTGAAGTTGAACGCGCCGACATAGGCGCGGGTCGACTGATCGTGGCCGTTGATCTTCATATAATCGTGGCCGCCGGAGATTTCCTGCCAGACATTGTTCTTGTCATCGAGGTGATCGCGGCTCTGATCGACATAGCCCAGGCGCACGGTGCTGCCCATTTCGACAGTGCCGCTGTCGGGGGTTTCCTGCCCGGTGATCAGCTTGAACAGGGTGGACTTACCAGCGCCGTTCGGGCCGATCACGCCGACGATGCCGCCCGCCGGCAGCGTGAACGACAGGTCGCTGAACAGTTGCTTGTCGCCATAGGCCTTCGAGATATTCTCGACCTCGATCACCTTGCCGCCCAGGCGCTCGGGCACCTGGATAACGATCTGGGCCTTGCCGGGGGTGCGGTTCTGCTGCTGTTCGACCAGTTGTTCGAACTTGGCGATACGCGCCTTCGACTTGGTCTGGCGGGCCTTGGCGCCCTGCCGGATCCATTCCAGCTCGTCCTTGATCGCCTTCTGGCGGCCCGATTCCTCGCGATCCTCCTGCTCAAGGCGCTTCGACTTCTTTTCGAGATAGGTCGAATAATTGCCCTCGTACGGGAAATACTTTCCGCGGTCGATTTCGAGGATCCAACCCACCACGTTGTCGAGGAAATAGCGATCGTGGGTGATCATCAGCACCGCGCCCGCATATTCCTTCAGGTGGTTTTCGAGCCACGCGACGCTTTCGGCGTCGAGATGGTTGGTCGGTTCGTCGAGCAGCAGGATCGACGGCTTCTGGATCAGCAGGCGGGTGAGCGCGACGCGGCGCTTTTCACCGCCCGACAGGTTCGCCACCGACGCATCCGACGGCGGGCAGCGCAGCGCCTCCATCGCGAGTTCGAGCTGGCTGTCGAGCGTCCAGCCGTCGACCGCGTCGATCTTTTCCTGCAGCGCGCCCATTTCTTCCATCAGCGCGTCGAAATCGGTGTCGTCCTGCGGATCGCCCATTTCGGCCGAGATCGCGTTGAAGCGATCGACCATGTCGGCCACGTCGCGCGCGCCGTCCTTGACGTTCTCCAGCACCGACTTGGCCGGATCCAGCTCGGGCTCCTGCTGCAGATAGCCGACGGTGATGTTCTCACCCGGCCATGCTTCGCCGGTGAAATCGGTGTCGACGCCCGCCATGATCTTCATCAGCGTCGATTTACCGGCGCCGTTCGGGCCGACGATGCCGATCTTGGCGCCTTGATAGAATTGCAGGTTGATGTTGTTCAGCACCGGCTTGGGGGCGCCGGGGAAGGTCTTGGTCATGTCCTTCATGACGAAGGCGTATTGAGCGGCCATGAGAGGCGATACCTCGATCTATAATGGGGCTGGAAAACTGCCGCCGGCCCTAACCGACGCGCGCAGGATTGGCAAATGGGGACGCGGCCGATAGCGTCCAATCCATGACGAAAAAAATCCTCGCGGCGCTCGCCGCTTCCGCCGCGCTTATCGCCCCCGCTTCCGCCCAGATCGCTCCGGAGAAAGTCGCCGCGCTGCGCGATGCCGCGCTGAAGGACGATCTGGCCTGGGACATCACCGAAGGGCTGACGACCGAGATCGGCCCGCGCCAGGCGGGCAGCGAGGCGGAGGCCCGCGCACGCGACTGGGCGGTGGAGAAGCTGAAGGCTTTGGGCTTCCAGAACGTCCATATCGAAACGTTCGACGTGCCGTGGTGGGAGCGTGGCGAGGCAAGCGCGGAAATCACCGCGCCCTTCCCCCAATCGCTGACGCTCGCCGCCCTCGGCAATTCGGCAGCGACCCCGGCCAAGGGGTTGAGCGCCGAGGTGATCGGTTTCGACAGCATGGCTGCGCTCGAGGCCGCCGATCCGGCGACGATCAAGGGTAAGATCGTATTCGTCACGCACCGCATGGCCGCCGCGCAGGACGGATCGCCTTACGGCCCCGTCGGCCAGATCCGCCGCAGCGGGCCTTCGGTGGCGTCGAAGAAGGGCGCAGCGGCGATCCTGATCCGGTCGATCGGCACCGATCATCACCGCGTCCCGCATACGGGCGTGCAGAGCTGGGTCGACGGCGCGAAGCCGATCCCGGCCGCCGCGCTTGCCAATCCCGACGCCGATCAGCTGGAACGCGTGCTCAAGCGCGGGAAGCCGGTGACGATCGCGCTCAACATCACCGCGCGCATGGCGGGCACACGCAAGTCGGGCAACGTCATCGCCGACGTGCCGGGCCGCGATCCCAATGCGGGCATCGTGCTGGTCGGCGGGCATCTCGACAGCTGGGATCTGGGCACCGGCGCGATCGACGATGCATCGGGCGTCGCGATCACCACCGCGGCCGCCAAGCGGATCATGGATGCGGGGCAGCCGCTGCGCACGATCCGCGTCGTCTGGTTCGGATCGGAGGAGATCGGCCTGTTTGGTGGCGCCGCCTATGCCCGCGCGCACAGATATGAAAAGCACGCGCTGGCCGCCGAATCGGATTTCGGCGCCGATCGCGTCTGGCGCTTCTCGACCGCGGTAAAGCCCGAGGCGCTGCCGGCGATGAAGCCGATTGCCGAGGCGCTTGCCCCGTTGGGTATCGTGCTCAACCGCAAAAATGGCGAAGCCGGCGGTTCGGACACCGACGATCTGCAGCGTTCGGGCGTGCCGATGGTCTCGCTGAACCAGGACGGTACGCGCTATTTCGATCTGCACCACACGGCGGACGACACGCTCGACAAGATCGATCCCGAACAGCTTCGCCAGAATGTCGCCGCGTGGACGACCCTGCTCGCGATCACCGCGAACGATACGACGGAGTACGGGCCGGTCACGCCGTCCAAGGAATGATCGTCATCCCGGCGGAGGCCGGGATCTCAGGAGATTGGAGAACCGCTAGAGACGCCTGAGATCCCGGCCTCCGCCGGGATGACGGGTGTTACCGCTTCGCCAGCTTCGCCTGCATCTTCGCGAACATCTCGGCCTGCTCGTCGCCGACCTGCAGGATCGACTGGCCGAGCATTTCGATCGCGTGCGCGCGGCCCGGCGTCGCATCGGCGCACAGGTCGATCGTCACCTTCGCCATCGCGGTCATCTCCGGCGGCTTGTCGGCCAGGCTTTCGCAGAACGCCATCACCCGATCCTCAAACTCGTCGTCGGGATAGACGTCGTGGACCAGCCCGATCATCAGCGCGCGATCGGCATCGATCGGCTGATCGGCCATGATGATCCACTTCGCCCAGTGCGGGCCGACAAGGCGGGTGAAGCGGCTGACGCCACCCGACGCCGGGATCGAACCCAGCTTCGCCTCGGGGAACATATAACGTGCGCTCTTGGCCGCGAGGCGGAAGTCGCACGACAGCGACATTTCGAGGCCACCACCCACGCACGGCGCATGATGCGCGACGACGAAGGGTTTCTCGATCGACTCCATCTCATTGTAGAGCGTCTGCATCCCCGGCCCCATCGACTTGCGATACCAGTGGCGCACCTTGGTCGAGCTTTTGCCCTCGGGCACCTGCGTGCCCCCGACCAGATCGGCGCCCGCGCAGAAATAGCGGCCGGTGGAGCGGATCAGGAAAACGCGCTGATCGTCGCGCTCGGCATAGTCGCGGACCGCCTTCGTCAGCCCGTCGAAAATCTCCATGTTGAGCGCGTTGAGCTTTTCCGGGCGGTTGAGCGTGGCGCGGACGATGCCCCCGACCTGATCGATGATGAGCGCCTGCGTCATTTACTCTCTCCCGCGGCCCGATCGGCCCTACGGCCTCGCTAGCCGCCAACTTCTGTCGTTCGAAGCGACAAGGATGCAAGATGGCCATGCAAAAATCTGTCGATCCGGATCACCAAAGCGTGTATGTGGATAGGCTTACAGTATAAGAGGCGAGGACATGGCGGGAAAAATCAGTCTGGATCAGATCAATTGGGACGATCTGCGATATTTCCTCGCCGTCGCGCGCGCGGGGCGGCTGAGTGGCGGGGCGATGACGCTGCGCTGTAACCAGTCCACGGTCGCGCGCCGCATCGACCGGTTGGAGGAGACGCTCAACACCCGCCTCCTCTTCCGGTCGACCGGCGGCGTCTCGCTCACGTCGCCCGGCATGCTGCTGATGGAACATGCCGAGCGGGTCGAATCGCAGCTGCTGGGCGCGGCCGAGGCGTTCGATGGCGATGCGCAGCATCCCTCGGGCGTCGTCCGCATCGCCACCCCCGAAGCCTTCGGCTCCTTCCTGGTCGCGCGGCACATCCATCTGCTGCACGAAAGCTATCCCGACGTGCAGCTCGAACTCATCCCCAGCGCGCAGCCGGTGAGTCTGTCGAAGCGCGAGGCCGATCTGATGGTCTCGCTCCATCGCCCCGAACATGGTCGGCTGAAGGTCCGCAAGCTCGCCGACTATCGCCTCTCGCTCTACGCCTCGCGCGATTATATCGCGAAGCACGGCACGCCGACCTGCGTCGAGGATCTGCAGAAGCACCAGTTTGTCTGGTATATCGACGATCTGCTGCAATCGAACGAGTTCCGCTATCTGCGCCAGCTGGTCGACGACGCGCAGATCGCGTTCAGCAGCAGTTCGATCGTCGCACAGCATGAGGCGGTGACGAGCGGGGTCGGCATCGGCCTGATGCACCGCTTCATGGCCGCGTCAGATGATCGGCTGATCCCGCTCCTGCCCGACGTGACGATCGATCGCACCTATTGGGTGATGTACCGCACCGACCAGCAGGGCGTCTCGCGCATCCGCGCGGTCCTGTCCTTCCTCGACCGGCTGATGCAGGTCAGCCGGCCGTTGCTGGCGGGACACGAGGTCGCGGCGGCGGCCTGACTTCTAAGATCCTCCCCGACACGGGGAGGTGGCGCGCGTAGCGCGACGGAGGGGGCTGGCCACAGGCGATGCGCCCAGCCTCTTGCCCCCTCCACCGGCTTCGCCGGTCCCCCTCCCCATTCCGGGGAGGATTAAAGGAGCTTAGGCCGCCTCGAACATCCGCTTCGCCGCGCCCATGTCGATCTTGAGCGACGGGGTGCGGGGCAGCGCCTCGACCATGCGATAGTCGGTCGGGATCATCGTCTTGGGCAGCAGCGAGCGGACATGCGCGTCGAGCGAGGCCGCATCGGGCGCATCCGCCATGTCGCGCGGCTGGATGAGTGCTACCGGGACGGCGCCAAGGCGGGGCTCGGCCATGCCGACCACCGCCGACGCCGCGACCTGCGGATGGCGGTTGAGCGCTTCCATCACCTGTTCGGGCACGATCTTGAACCCGCCGCGCATGATCGCGCCGTCAAGGCGGCCGCGATGATAAAGGAAGCCGTCGGCGTCGAGCATCACCAGATCGGTCGTCTCGATATAATCCTCGCTCATCCCCGGCGCGAAGACGAGCAGGCGCCCCTCCTGCCCCGCCGGCAGATCCGCGCCCGTATCGACATCGACGACGCGCAGCTTCACGCCCGGACAAGCGCGGCCGACCGAGTCCGCCTTGCTGTTCCCGAACTCCTTGACGTGATCGGGCGTCGTGATCGTCACGATCCCGCCAAACTCGGTCGCGCCATAGCTCTGCGTCACGCAGATCGGATATTTCGCCTCGAACTCGCGCCGCAGCGCCGGATCGAGCGTCGCCGCGCCCGTATTGAGCAGCTTGAGGCTCTTGATGTCCTCATAATCGACATCGGCGTCGAGGATCATACGGAAGGCCGCGGGCGGCACGCCCAGGAATTCGGGCTTATACTGCTTCACGAACGCCACCCAGTCGGCGACGTTGAACTTGTCGACCATGATGATCGGCTGGCCGGACGCGATGGCAGGCACGATGATGTAGATGCCCGAAATGTTGCCGAGCGGGAAAAAGGAGAAAAGCGGGTTGCGCTCGGTGGCGCCGAACTCGGTTGCGATCACCATCCGCTTGAGCAGCTTTTCGTAGCTGATCTCGAAATGCTTGGGCGGGCCGGTCGTGCCGCTGGTCAGCAGCGCGACGCCCGGAATGCCATCGGCCTTGCGCTGTTCGACGCCCGGCACAGCTTTCCAGCTTTCGAGCAGTTCGACCTCAGCCCCATCGTCCGACAGCGCGATCGCCGCGCTGCCCAGATCGCGCGCCGCGCTCAGCGTCGGATCGGTCCACTGCTCGATCCCCGCGATGACGGCAGGCAGTTTCAGCTCACGCAGCTTGTTCGCGATCGCCTCGGGCGACTGATAGGCGTAGATCATCACGATCGGCCGCTGCCGCGAAAACAGCGCCACCAAAGCCGCCGCGAAGGGCGGGCGATTATGCGGGGCGAAGCCGATCGGCGCATCTTCGGGCACGCCCGCCGCCGCCAGCGCGGCATCGATCTTGTCGACGAAGGCCTTCAGCCATCCGCGGCTATACCATTTGCCATGAAACTGGATCGCGCCCTCTTCCGGGTCGCGGCTGAGCTGATCGGCGATCACCTCGGCTATCGTCGTCGCCATCTACACCTCTCCTGTCGCCCGAGCCGTTGCGCGATCAGGCTGACTTGTCCACCGCACCCCCGCGATAATGACGGGAGGCCGTTGCAATTCGGTCCTGCATATCTGCCAGAAGCCAAGGCTGGCAAGCCGCCTATATTGCAATATCGATGCGAATATCTACATTGCGACTGAGCTTCAGCCGTGCGAAGAAACGCCTATGGCTCGTCCCGCTCTCTCCGCCGCCCGCGCGCTCGAAATCATCGATTTGATGGCGGCATCGCCCAAGCAAGCCTTCACCATGTCCGAACTGGTGCAGCAGACCGGCACCAATATCGCATCGATGCACGCGATCCTCGCGGTCCTCGTACAACATGGCCACCTGACCCGCCACCCGACCCACAAGACCTATCGCCTGGCCCCGGCCCTGTTCGCGATCGGCGAGGCAATGGCGCAGCACGATCCGCTCCTCACCTCTTCGCGCGCCGCCGCCGAGGCGCTGACCGAGGCGACCGGGCAGGAAGTGGTGCTCACCGGCCGCGCCGGAGAGGACATCATCTGCCTCGCCCGCTTCGCCAGCAGCCGCACGCCGCAGTTCAGCATGCGCGTGGGCGAACGCGTGCCGCTGCGCCCGCCCCTTGGCGGCACCTTCTGCGCGTGGATGAGCGAGGAGGATATCGCCCAGTGGCTCGGCCGCCGCGGAACCGACAGCCCCGAACTCGACGCGCAGGATCGCGCCTCGCTGCAGGCGGTGCGCGAGCGCGGCTATATCGTCGTCGCCAAATCTCCGCCGCAGCAGGCGCTGGGCACCGCCTTCGCGCTGGCGGGTCGCGAAAGCGCGCTGGAGCCGCGTCAGGTCGATGCGCTGATCGCCGATCTCTATGGCGGCGGCTCCTATCAGATCCACGAAATCGATCCTGACCTGTCCTACGATCTGTCGGCCATCTCGGCGCCGATCTTCGATGCGCACGGCCAGGCGATCTACGCGCTGTCGCTGGGCGGCCACCGCGCGGCGATCAGCGGGGCGGTGGTCGAAAGCCTCGCCCGACAGGTCACCGACGCCTGCGCCGCCGTGATGCGCGAAAACGACGTCCGTATCCCCGGCGTCATGCCCGAACGGAGGATCCGGCAACGATGAGCGATTTCAGCGGCAAGATCGCACTGGTGACAGGTGCGGGCAGCGGCATCGGCCGCGAAACAGCCCTGTTTTTCGCGCGCGCAGGCGCCCGCGTCGCCTGCGCCGATATCAATCCCGACGCGCTCGACGAGACGCTCGGCTTCATCCGCCAAAAGGGTGGCGACGGCATCGCGATCCCGGCCGATCTCTCCACGCCCGAAGCGTGCGAAATGGTCGTTGCCAAGACGATCGAAGGATTGGGCGGACTTCACCACGCTTTCAACAATGCCGGGGTCGCGGGCAGCTTTGGCGATCGGCTGTGGGATGCCGACGGGATCCACCGCACGCTCTCGATCAATCTCGAGGCGGTGATCTGGGGCATGAAGCACCAGATCGCGCACATGGTTGGCAATGGCGGCGGCACGATCGTCAACACCGCGTCGATTGCCGGCATTTCCGGCAATGTCGGCACGCTCGATTATACCGCCGCCAAGCATGGCGTGGTCGGATTCAGCAAGGCGGCCGCGATGATGTACGGCCCACAGGGTGTCCGCATCAACATCGTCTGCCCCGGCCTGATCCAGACCGGCATGACGACGATCGAGGGCCGGCCGATAACCGAAGCCGGCCTCAAGAAGCTCAGCCCGGTGACGGGCCAGATGGGCGAGCCTGCCGACATCGCCGAGGCGGTGTTGTGGCTGTCATCGCCCAAATCGAAGTTCGTTTACGGCGTCGCCCTGCCGGTCGACGGCGGTTTCTCGATCAACTGAAAACAGACGGAGGGGATCATGGAAAAGCTGGAATTTCACGGCCGCGCGGCGGTCATCACCGGTGCCGGATCGGGCATCGGCCGCGCGCTTGCGCATGAGGCGGTGAGCCGCGGCATGGCGGTCGCAATCGCCGACATCAACGCCGAGGGCCTTGAGGAAACCGCCGAGGCGCTGCGCCAGCGGCAGGCCAAGGTCGTCTCGCAGGTCGTCGACGTGCGCTCGGCCGAAGCGGTCGAGGAATTCGCCAAGGCCTGCTTCGATGCCTTCCCGTCGATCGCGGCGGTTTATGCCAATGCCGGCATCATCCGCTATCAGGAGACACCCCGGCTCGATCTCGAAAAGTTCAAGTTCACGATCGACGTCAACCTCTACGGCGTCGTCCACATGCTCCACAGCTTCGTCGGTCGGATGATGGACCGTGGCGAGCCGGCACAGTTCGTCGCCACCGGATCGCAGGCGAGCTTCGTCGTCGCCCCCGAAATCGCCGCTTATGCCGCCAGCAAGCATGGCGTGTGGGCGCTGGCCGAAACGCTCAACATGGAGCTGACCGCGCAGAACTCGCCAGTCCGCGCCTCGATGCTCGCTCCGCCGCGCGTCGCGACCGGCATCGTCGCCACCACCGTCGGCCGCGTCCGCGATGCGCAGGGCGAAAAGGCGGCGGACGATTTCTTCGCCAGCCTCATGCCGCCCGAATTCGTTGCCAAGCTGACGATGGACAAGACCGAGGCGCGCGAACTCTACATCCTGCCCGACACCACCTATCAGGGCATGTTCAACGATCGCATCGCGCCGCTGGTGGCCTGATCATGGCGCTCGTTGCAGAAGAACAGGCGCTCGTCGACATGATGAGCGCCGCGCGTCCCACGCCCAAGAAGGATACGGACGCGATCGCCTATCGCAATGCGGGCCTCGCCTTCAAACTGCCGCCCTCGAATGTCGAGGTCGCGCGGGTCGAGGACTTTGCGGTGCCCGGCCCCGCCGGAGACGTGCCGGTGCGGCTCTATTCGAACGGCGGTGAGAAGACCCGCCCGGCCCTGCTCTACATGCATGGCGGCGGGTTCATCGGCGGCAATATCGGCACGCATGACGATCTGTGCCGCCGGATCGCGGTGGAAAGCGACTGGATCGTCGTCTCGATCGAATATCGCCTGTCGCCCGAGGTTCGCTTCCCCGGCGCACTGGAGGATTGCTATGCGGTCCTCAAATGGGCGTCGGAAAGCCCCAAGGGCATCGACGGATCGACCCTGGCGGTCGGCGGCGACAGCGCAGGCGGCAACCTGACCGGCGCGATCACCCTGCTGGCGCGCGAGCGCGGTGGCCCGAAGATCGCGCACCAGTTGCTCCTCTATCCGATGCTCGACGCGGCCTGCGTCGGTTCGTCCTATGAGGAGAACGCCACCGGCTACTTCCTGACGAGCGAAGCCTGCCGCTGGTATTGGGAGCAATATGCCGAACCCGGCTTCGACCGTACCGCGCCGCTCATGTCGCCGCTCAAGGTCGACGATGTGGCGGGCCTGCCGCCCGCGACGGTCATCACCGCCGATCACGATCCGCTGCGCGACGACGGCATCCGCTATGCCGAGCGGCTGCGTCAGGCTGGCGTGCCGGTGGAGGCGACCAACATGGTCGGCAGCTTCCACGGCTTCCTGAGCTTCCCGCAGCTTGCGAGCGCGCAGCGCGGCGTGAAGCTGATCGCCGATGCGCTGAAGAAGGCTGCGGCCTGAAAAGATCCTCCCCCGGCGGGGGAGGTGGCAGTCCGTAGGACTGACGGAGGGGTATTCGCCGCAAGCAGTTCGCTGCCGGCCAATACCCCTCCACCGGCTACGCCGGTCCCCCTCCCCCTCCGGGGGAGGATTTAGATTACCCCATCGTCGGGATCACGAACGCGCTATCGCCGGCGCCGCCATCGGGCCAACGCTGCGTCACCGTCTTCACCTTCGTGTAGAAACGGATGCCCTCTACGCCGTGCTGGTTTACGTCGCCGAACGCCGAACGCTTCCACCCGCCGAAGCTGTGATAGGCGACCGGCACCGGGATCGGCACGTTGATGCCGACCATGCCGACATTCACCCGCGCCGCGAATTCGCGCGCCGCATGGCCATTACGCGTGAAGATCGCGACGCCGTTGCCGTACTGGTGCTGGCTGGGCAGCGCGAGCGCCTCTTCGAAATTCTTTGCGCGCACCATCTGCAGGACGGGGCCGAAGATTTCCTCCTGATAGGTGCGCATCTCGGTCGTCACGCGATCGAACAGCGTCGGGCCGACGAAGAAGCCGTCCTCATGCCCCTGCAGCTTGAAGCCGCGCCCGTCGATGACGAGTTCGGCGCCTTCGTCGACGCCCATCTGGATGTAATTTTCGATCTTCGCCTTGTGCGCGGCGGTCACGACCGGGCCATAATGTGCGTCCTTGTCGGTCGATACGCCCACGCGCAGCGCCTCGATCGCGGGGATCAGCTTTGCACGCAGCTTGTCGGCGGTGTCGTCGCCCACCGGCACGACGACCGGCAGCGCCATGCAGCGTTCGCCCGCCGAACCGAAGGCCGCGCCGCACAGATCCGCGACCACCTGATCCATATCCGCATCGGGCATGACGATGCCGTGATTCTTGGCGCCGCCCATCGCCTGGACGCGCTTTCCGGCGGCGACGCCGCGATTATAGACGTAGTGCGCGATGTCGGACGAACCGACGAAGCTGATCGCGCCGATCGCCGGATGATCGAGGATCGCGTCGACCATCTCCTTGTCGCCGTGGACGACCTGGAAAATGCCGTCGGGCAGCCCCGCTTCCTTCCACAATTCGGCGATGCGCACCGGCACCGAAGGATCGCGCTCGGACGGCTTCAGGATGAAGGCGTTGCCGGTCACGATCGCCGGGCCGCACATCCACAAGGGGATCATCGCCGGGAAGTTGAACGGGGTGATGCCCGCCGCGATGCCGATCGGCTGGCGCATCGAATAGACGTCGATCCCCGGCCCCGCGCCGATCGAGAATTCGCCCTTCATCAGGTGCGGCGCCCCCGCGCAAAACTCGATCACCTCAAGCCCGCGCTGGATGTCGCCCTTCGAATCCGCGATCACCTTGCCGTGTTCGGACGAGAGGAGGCGCGCCAGCTCCTCCATATTCGCTTCGATCAGTTCCTTGAACCGGAACATCACGCGCGCGCGCCGTTGCGGGTTGGTCGTCGCCCAGGCGGGCTGCGCCGCCGCGGCCGCCGCGACCGCCTTGTCGAGGTCTGCGGCCGTCCCCAGGACGACCCGCGCCTGTATCGATCCGCTGTTGGGATCGAATACATCGCCAAAGCGGGCAGCCTCGGCAGCCGTGCCGGTGCCGAAATAATGCGGGATCGTCTTCATTGTCTGGGCTTTCAGATTATTGAGCCACCTGCAGCGGCGGCGCGAACAGTTCGACATTGTTCTCGCGGATCAGCCAGCCGTCCCCATCGCGGACGAGGGTCATGCGGCAGATCGCGAAGGTGAAGTTTCCGGGCGTGTCGTCCCAGCGCGAAACATAATTATAATAGCGCGCATGCACGATGTCGCGGGTGCCATCCGCATAATCGGCATGCAAGTTTGCCGCGATGTGGCGCAGGCGGCCTTTCAGCTGCTCGTAGGTGCTGGTGCTGACGAAGGACAGCGCCGCACGGCCCTTGATCGGCTCGGGCGTGACGCCGATGAAGACGCCTTCCGGCTCCCACAGCGCCGCCCATTCCTCGCCCATGCCTTCGTCGACGAACCAGCAATAGCGGCCCAGATGGTCGCTGATCGCAACCCAGTCATCGGTCGTGACCTTGGTCATCTTCTATCCTCTCCGAAAGACAACAGTCTCAGTCGATCCGTCCAATGATCGTGCCGACGTCCAGCTCCTCGCCGACCGGCGCGATGATCGTCAGCTTGCCCGATGCGGGCGCCTCGACCTCGTTGGTGGCCTTGTCGGCCTCCAGCAGGAACAAGGGCTCGCCTTCCTTGACCTCGCCACCGTCGGCGACCAGCCATTCGGTGACGGTGCCGGCCTGCATCGAGAAACCCAGCTTGGGCAGAACGACGTCGGTGCTCATTATATCTCCCTCGCGCTCACTTGCGCTCTAGCGTGCGGCGAATGGCCGCCTCGATCTTGTCCTGGCTCCACATGAAGTTCTGCTCCAACGGGGCCGAGTAAGGAACGATGGTGTTCATCGATCCGACGCGCTGGACGGGCGCCTTGAGCGTATCGAACAGCTCCTCGTGGATCCGCGAGGAGATTTCCGCGCCCACGCCGAATTGGACGACCGCTTCGTGCAGCGTCACCGCGCGCTTGGTCTTGGCGACCGACTTGAACACGGTCTCCTGATCCCACGGCATCACCGTACGCAGATCGACCACCTCGACCGAGATCCCCTCGGCGGCCAGCTTTTCCGCGACCGCGAGCGCGTCGAGGATCGGGCGGCCATAGCCGATGATCGAGACGTCGGTGCCCTCGCGCGAGACCTTCGCCTTGCCCAGCGGTGCCTCATAATCGGCGGGCACCTCGCCCTTCATGAACTGGATGTAGGTCGTCTCGACGAAGATGCAGGGATCGTCGTCGAAGATGCAGCTCTTGAGCAGCGCTTTCTGATCCGCCGCATTGCTCGGCACGACCACCTTCAGGCCGGGAACGTGCGCCAGCCACGCCTCGTACATGTCCGAATGCTGCCCGCCAGCACCAATGCCCGCGCCGGACATCGTGCGGATCGTCAGCGGCACCGCCGTCTTGCCGCCCGACATGAAGCGCGTCTTGGCGGCATGATTGACGATCATGTCCATCGCGACGGTGATGAAGTTCATCAGCATGATCTCGGCCACCGGCCGCATGCCCGCGATGGCGGCGCCCACCGCCGCACCCGCAATCGCCTGTTCGGAAATCGGGGTGGAACGGACGCGCGAACCGTACTTGGTCGAAAGGCCCGCGGTGGAGCCCATGATGCCGCCGCCTTCGGGATCGGCAACATCCTCACCGAAGACCAATACGGTCGGATCGGCGGCCATCGCCTCATCGAGCGCCTGCTGGGTCGCCTGGCTCAGGGTAATCTCGGCCATCATGCGTTCTCCAGCACGTGCGCGTAAACGTCGGACAGGTTTTCCGCGACGTCGGGATAAGGCGATTCCTGCGCGAAGGTGACCGCTTCGGCGATCTCGGTCGCCGCATCGGCGTCGATCTTGGCGACCTCGTCCTCGGTCGCGATGCCGCGTTCGATCAGCAGCGCGCGCAATTTGGGGACGGGATCGTTGGCCTTCGCCTCGGCCATCATCTCCTTGGGGATGTAGCTCGAAGGGTCGCCGTAATTATGCCCTTCGAAGCGGAAGGTGCGCGCTTCGATCAGGGTCGGCCCCTCGCCGTCACGCGCACGATCGACCGCTTCACGCGCGGCCGCATACATCGCCTCGGGATCGTTGCCGTCGACCAGAATGCCCGGCATCGCATAGCCCTTGGCGCGATCGACGATATTGCCCGCGGTGCACAGTTCGGTCGCAGTATGTTCGGCGAACAGGTTGTTCTGGCACAGGAAAACGACCGGCAGCTTCCACAAAGACGCCAGGTTCATGCTCTCATGGAACGATCCGATATTGGTCGCGCCGTCGCCGAAATTGGTGACGGTGACGCGCCCGTCCTTGCGCTCCTGCGATGCGAGGGCGAGGCCGTTGGCGATCGGCATGCCCGATCCGACGATACCCGTCGTCACCATCACGCCCGCTTCGGGGTGGGTGATGTGCATGCAGCCGCCCTTGCCCTTGCACGATCCGTCGACCTTGCCGAAATATTCGGCCATCAGCGCCTTCAGCGGCACGCCCTTGGCCAGATGATCGTGCAGGCCGCGATAGATGGTCACGACATAATCGTCGGGCTGCAGCGTGGCGGCCATCGCCGCGGCGACGATCTCCTGACCGCGCGGCGAATAATAGTTCGCCTGCAGGCGGCCACGGCGCAGCAGTCCGCGGATGCTCTCGTCGGTCTGCTTGATGAGTGTGCTCGTCCGGTAGATCTTGATCAGCTCTTCCGGTCCGGCGGCGGCATTTGGCCTTGTCACGGCATCCTCCTTGTTCGCGCCGCCGTCTTAGGCGGCTTTCCCTATCCCGGCGAGGCGGTGGACGGTGTCGGATCGGCACCGCACGCGCCAAACGATCTTGCATAAATGCGTGTAAGCGTCGCGCGTCCTACCCTTTATTGTAGGGATGTCGAAAAATGCACGGCACGCATGGCATTATTCCGGGCAGGGAGCTATGATGGCGCCAAAAGGGGCAGCAACCCATCCAGGAGCGGACGATGAACGAACTGACGGGCGGGATCAAAGCGGACATATTCATTCCGGCATCGGAGTATCGCGATCCGGAGCAGGATCGCCGCGAAGCCGAGCTTTTGTGGCCGCGCACCTGGCAGATGGCCTGCCGCGAAAGCGACCTGAAGGCGAAGGGCGACTATGTCGTCTATGATATCCTCGACGAATCGATCCTGGTCATCCGCACCGGCGATGGCGCCGACGACATCCACGCGATGTACAATGTCTGCCAGCATCGCGGTCGCAAGCTGACCGAGCGGACCAAGGGCAAGTTCGGCAACGACATCGCCTGCCGCTTCCACGGTTGGCGTTTCGGCCTGACCGGCGAGCTGAAGCACGTCCCCTTCGAAACCGACTGGGACGGCTGCGCCGCCTTCAACAAGGCCGAACTGACGATCCCCGCGGTGCAGGTCGCGCGCTGGGGCGGCTGGGTCTGGATCAACCAGGATGCGAACGCGATCCCGCTCGCCGAATGGCTCAAGGACGTGTCACCGGTCCTCGAACCCTTCGATCTCGCCGCGATGCGCCCGCTCTGGTGGAAGACGATCATCGCCGATGTGAACTGGAAGATCATCGTCGAGGCGTTTTGCGAGGGCTATCACAGCGGCGAGACCCACATCAGCGGGATCAACTATCGCGAAGCGCCGATGCCGACCCAGATCGTCGGCGAACATGGCATGTTCTACAACGCGCCCGCCCCCTTCACCGAATACAAGACCGAAAAGGGCAGCTGGACGACGCCCAAGACCTTCGTCGAGCATTTCTGGGCGAACCAGAAGCACCTCTTCACCACGCTCGGCGCGATCACGCTGGAGCCGGGGATGAAGGCGACCGAGCGCCTGCTCGACCTGCCCGACGATACGCCCCCCGAACAGACGCTGGCTTTGTTCTTCGATTACCAGCTCGACGAACTCGCCAAGCGCGGCGTCACCCTGCCCTCCAGCATGAACATGGAGAAGTGGTTCGCGGCGGGCACCGACTGGCACATCTTCCCGAACAGCATCTTCCTGCCCTCGCTCGACGGCGCGCTCTGGTATCGCATCCGTCCGGGCAAGCATCATGATCAGGCGGTGTTCGATATCTGGTCGTTCGGCCGCTTCGCGCCGGGCGCGGAGCCGGTGGTCGAACAGGAAATCTACCACGGCTTCGAAGCCTTCAAGGGCAATTGCGAGTTTCTGGAGGAAGACTTCCTCAACATGGAGGCGGTCAACCAGGGCGTGAAATCGCGCGGCTTCAAGGGCGCGGTGACGAACCCGGTGCAGGAAGGCACCGTCGCCCACTTCCACCGCAAGCTCAGGGAGTGGTGCGGGGCGTAAAAACCCTCTCCCTGCAGGGGAGAGGGGGGACCGCCGGCGAAGCCGGTGGTGGGTGAGGGCACACCTTCACCGGCGCCAGCCATCATTGGAAAGCGTGCCCTCACCCTCCCGCCGCTTCGCGGCTCCTTCCCTCTCCCTGAACGGGAGAGGGACAGTCAGGCGGCCACCATGCTCAGCGCCATCGCCTCCGCCACCTTGATCCCATCGATCGCCGCCGAGAGGATGCCGCCCGCATAGCCCGCGCCCTCGCCCGCCGGATACAGGCCGACGGTGTTGACGCTCACGAAGTCCGCCCCGCGCCGGATCCGCACCGGGGACGAGGTCCGCGTCTCCACCCCCGTCATCACCGCATCGGGATCGTCATAGCGCGGCAATTGCCGCCCGAAGACGGGAAGCGCCTCGCGCAGCGCATCGATCGCATAATCGGGCAGGCAGGCGGAGAGGTCGGTCGGCGCCACCCCCGGCTTGTAGGAGGGAGTCACCTCCCCCATCGCAGTCGATGCGCGCTTCGCCAGGAAATCGCCCACGCGCTGACCCGGCGCATGATAGGTGGAACCGCCTGCGACGAATGCGGCCTCCTCCCATTTCCTCTGAAACGCGATTCCAGCGAGCGGATGGCCCGGATAATCCTTGTCCGGATCGATCGCGACCACGAGACCGGAGTTGGCGTTGAACTCCTGCCGCGAATATTGGCTCATCCCGTTGGTGACGACGCGCCCCGGCTCGGACGCCGCCGCGACCACGCGCCCGCCCGGACACATGCAGAAGCTGTACACCGTCCGCCCGTTCGAACAGTGGTGCGACAGCGCATAGGCCGCCGCGCCCAGATCGGGATGCCCCGCGCAATTGCCGTAGCGCGCGCGATCGATCCAGCTTTGCGGATGCTCGATCCGCACCCCGATCGAAAAGGGCTTCGCCTCGATATGCACGCCCCGGTCGTAGAGCATGTGGAAGGTGTCGCGCGCACTGTGGCCAACGGCGAGGACGACATGATCGGCCTCCAGAAACTCACCCGTCGACAGGTGCAGCCCGCGCACCCGGCGCTCTCCGCCACTCTCCTCGATCTCAATATCCTCGACGCGATGCTGCCAGCGATATTCGCCACCCAGTTCCTCGATCGTCGCGCGCATATTCTCGACCATCGAAACGAGCCGGAAGGTGCCGATATGCGGATGCGCTTCGGTCAAAATATCCTCGGGTGCGCCGGCCTTGACGAACTCGGTCAGCACCTTGCGGCCTAAATGGCGCGAATCCTTGATCCGGCAATAGAGCTTGCCGTCGGAAAACGTCCCCGCCCCGCCCTCGCCATATTGCACGTTGCTTTCGGGGTTCAGCTCCGATCGGCGCCACAGCCCCCAGGTGTCCTTGGTCCGCTGCCGCACGACCTTGCCGCGATCGAGGATGATCGGGCGAAAGCCCATCTGCGCCAGGATCAGCCCCGCAAACAGCCCGCACGGCCCCGCCCCGATCACCACCGGGCGCGGACGCGTCGGCATGGCGGGCGCCTGCGCGACGAAGCGATAGCCGGTATCGGGCGTCGGCCGCACATTGGGATCGCCCGCAAAGCGCGCCAGCACCGCCGCCTCGTCGCGCAACTCCACGTCGACCGAATAGACCAGCAGGATAGCGCTGCGCTTGCGCGCATCATTGCCGCGCCGCGCGATGCTGTGCGCGATCAGGTCGCCGGGTTCGATCCCCAGCCGCGCGACGATCGCGGGGGCGATCGCGTCGGGCGCGTGATCGAGGGGCAGTTTCAGTTCGGACAGGCGGATCATCGCCGCCCTTTAGCGATTGACCGGCGTCGGCGCTACAAGCTGGAAATCAGGACATTGGCGAACATCACCGCCGCCGCGATCAGCATCAGCACCCCGCGCTTCATGTCGCGCTGCTTGGCGATCGTCCACACGCCGCCCGCACCCAGCAGCACCGTCGCCAGCATCAGCAGCGACAGGATCAGCGGCGCGATCGACGACATTGCACTTTCCTCCCCGAAATGGAGGGAGCGGCTTGGTGGCCGTTCATGCTTCTGTCAATCACTGCAAACTAAGGGTAGATGACATTGACAAGCGCCCTGCGACTACACAATTCGGGCCATATAGAACAAACGGATGCATGCGTGCTCGATCCTGAAGTGAATGTTCTGATCGGCAGCGGCGAGAGCGCCGAAGTCTATCGAATGGCGGGCGGCAGCGTCGTGAAGCTGTTCCGCGACGGATTTTCCAGCGACCTGATGAAGCGCGAATATGATGCGGCCGATCTGGCGGCGCAGATGGGCCTGCGCGTCGCGCGTCCACTGGGCTGGCAGACGCTTCAGGGCCGCACCGGGATCATCTTCGAAGATCTGCCGAGCCGCGACATGCACTCGATGCTGCGCCTGCGCCCGCTCACGCTGATCCGCGGCATCCAGCGGCTCGCCGATTATCAGGCGCGTATGCACCGCGTCGAAGCAGGCCTCCCGCTCCATTTTCAGCGCACGTTGCTTGAGCACCGGATCGAGACGGCGGATGTGCCTGATGCATGGCGTAAGGCCGCCCTCGCCCGACTAGCCGCCCTGCCCGATGGCGATCGCCTGTGTCATGGCGATCTGCATCCCGGCAACGCGATCGAAACCGACGAAGGGCTGGCGGTGATCGACTGGCTCAACGCCTGCACCGGTCATCCGGCCGCCGATGCCGCGCGCACCGAACTTCTGCTGCGCTATAGCGGCCACGGCCCGCTGGTCCGGCGGGCGGCAATCTTCCGTATCCCGCGCAACACGGCCGCCTGGCTCTACACCCGCTTCTACACGCGCGCCTCGGGCGTCAGCGCGGCGGACATCGCCGCATGGCGCCTGCCGGTCGCCGTCGCATGGCTGCAACCGCGCAGCAGCGCCAACGTGCCGTTGCTGCACGCCGCGATCGAACGCTGGCTCTAACTTTTCCGAGGATCAGAGTGGTGGGCGCAGCAGGGATTGAACCTGCGACCCCACCCGTGTGAAGGGTGTGCTCTACCGCTGAGCTATGCGCCCACTCTGAAGGGCCTGCTGGCTCCCAAGGCGCCGTGGCAGGGCGCACCCCCTAAGGCGCGTCACGGTCGCTGTCCAGCCAAAAACACGATCGGCGGACAGGAATGCGAAGGCGGCCAAAGGGAGTGCCGCCTCCGCTCCCGAAAGACTTAGTTGACCGCGTCCTTCAGCGTCTTGCCCGCGCGGAACTTGGGCTGGTTCGACGATCCGATGTCCATCGGTTCGCCGGTGCGCGGATTGCGGCCGGTCGACGCCTTGCGCTGATTCACCGAAAATGTGCCAAATCCGACCAGTCGAACCTCGTCGCCGCCCTTCAGCACGCGAACGATCGAATCGAACACCGCTTCGACGGCCTTGCCGGCATCATTGCGGGTCAGACCGGTGACATCGGAAACTTTACCGATAAGCTCTTGCTTGTTCATCATTTTATCCTCTGCCCGTGTTGTTGGGCCGCGCCTGGCGACGTCTTGCCCCCTTGATCGGCGTGATGAGCGCCGTCGATCACGATGCTGCAACAAAGGAATGCGGTCCGCAAGAAGCGAAGGTTAGTCGGCTTCCGGCTTTTTTTCGCTGTTTAGTTGGGCTCGCGCATAGCGCAGGAAGTCCTCGTCCATCGGCGGTGGCTCGGACGGGACGGTGCGTTCCAGATGTTCGGCGACGATGCGCAGCACGGTCAGCCGCGCGGCCTTCTTGTCGTTGCCGTCGACGATATGCCACGGCGCCCAGCGCGTGTTGGTTTCGGCGAACATGTCGCGCATCGCCGCCAGATAATCGTCGCGCCGCGCCCGGTTGCGGAAATCGTCGCGGTTGATCTTCCAACGCTTCCACCGGTTCTCCAGCCGCTCGCGCAGCCGCTCGTCCTGCACGTCGGCGCGGACGTGGACGAAGATCTTGATCGTCAGGACGCCGTCGGCGCGCTGCTGCGCCTCGAACTCGTTGATCTCGTCGAAGCCCCGCCGGCGCAGATTGGCATCGATATAGCCCTCGACCCACTCGACGAGGACGCGGCCATACCAGCTGCGATCGAACACCGCGATCTCGCCGGGCGCGGGCAAAGCCTTCCAGAAGCGCCACAGGAAATGCCGCTGCTTCTCCTCGAAGCTCGGCGCCGCGATCGGCCAGACCTCGTAATGGCGCGGATCCCAAGGGGCGGTGAGCCGCTGGATCGCGCCGCCCTTCCCCGCCGCATCCCAGCCTTCGAAGACGATCATCGTCTTGCGCTGGGCCAGCTTGTGCGCGACGCCCAGCTTGGCCAGCCGGTCCTGCAGCTTCTTCAGTTCGGCGTCATAGTCGCCGTCGAAGGGCGCACCTTCCTCATAATCGCTGAGATCGAGAGATCGCGCCTTCGCCATACAGCGTGCCTAGCGCAATCGATCGAGTGCCGGGGGCGCGAAGCAAGGTAAACGCCGCGGCCACCCTGTATCGGAACGGCACAGTTCCAACCTTAATCCTCCCCCGCCAAGGGGAGGATCAGAGAAAGATGAGGGAGAGCGCCCCGCCTCAGGGCTTCGGCCCGTCCACCACGCGAATGCTGAGTTCGCGCAGCTGTTTGGCCGAAACCGGCGCGGGCGCGCCCATCATCAGATCCTCGGCCTTCTGGTTCATCGGGAACAGAACGACCTCGCGGATATTCGGTTCATCGGCGAGCAGCATGACGATGCGATCGATGCCCGGCGCCGAACCGCCGTGCGGCGGCGCGCCATATTTGAAGGCGTTGATCATGCCCGGGAAGTTCGCATCGACCTCCTCGGCGGTATAACCCGCAATCTCGAACGCCTTGTACATGACGTCGAGCTTGTGGTTCCGGATCGCACCCGACGACAGCTCCACACCGTTGCAGACGATGTCGTACTGATAGGCGAGGATATCGAGCGGATCCTTGGTCTCCAGCGCCTCAAGCTCGCCCTGCGGCATCGAGAAGGGGTTGTGGCTGAAGTCGATCTTCTTTGCGTCCTCGTCATATTCGAACATCGGGAAGTCGACGACCCAGCAGAACTTGAACTCGCCCTGCTCGATCAGGTCCAGCGTCTCGCCGACGCGGGTGCGCGCGAGGCCGGCGAGCTTGGCGGCCTGCCCTTCCTTGCCCGCCGCGAAGAACACGCCGTCATTCGGGCCGAGGCCCAGTTCGGCGATCAGCTTGGCGGTGCCATCGGGGCCGTGGTTCTTGGCGATCGGGCCGCCGGCCTCCCCATCCTTGATATTGATATAGCCAAGGCCGGCATAGCCCTGCGCGCGCGCCCATTCGTTCGCGTCGTCGAAGAATTTGCGGCTGCCCGCGCCCGCGCCCGGCGCCGGGATCGCGCGGATCACGCCGCCGCCCTCGACGATCTTCGCGAACAGGCCGAAGCCCGATCCGACGAAGTGGCTGGTGACGTCGGTGATCTGCAGCGGGTTGCGCAGGTCGGGCTTGTCCGAACCGTAACGCAGCATCGCGTCGCGATAGGCGATGCGCGGGAACGGCGCCTGCGTCACCTTCTTGCCGTCCGAGAATTCCTCGAACACGCCCTGCAGCACCGGCTCGAGCGCCGCGAACACGTCGTCCTGCGTCACGAAGCTCATTTCGAGGTCGAGCTGGTAGAATTCGCCCGGCGAACGATCGGCGCGCGCATCTTCGTCGCGGAAGCAGGGCGCGATCTGGAAATAGCGATCGAAGCCCGCGACCATCAGCAGCTGCTTGAACATCTGCGGCGCCTGCGGCAGCGCGTAGAACTTGCCGGGGTGGACGCGGCTGGGAACCAGATAGTCGCGCGCGCCTTCGGGGCTCGACGCCGTCAGGATCGGCGTCTGATATTCGGTGAAGCCCTGCCCGATCATCCGCTCGCGGATCGAACGGATCACGTTGGACCGCAGCACGATATTCTTGTGGATGCGTTCGCGGCGCAGATCGAGGAAGCGATAGCGCAGGCGGATATCTTCGGGATAGTCGGCCTCGGCCGCGACCGGCAGCGGCAGTTCCTGCGCCGCCGACTGGATCGTCACTTCGCGCGCGCGCACTTCGATTTCGCCGGTCGCGAGGTTCGGGTTCACCGCCTCGGCCGAACGCGCCACCACGTCGCCCGCGATCGTCACCACCGATTCCACGCGCAGCCGCT
This sequence comes from Sphingomonas crocodyli, assembly GCF_004005865.1. Lineage (NCBI taxonomy): Bacteria > Pseudomonadati > Pseudomonadota > Alphaproteobacteria > Sphingomonadales > Sphingomonadaceae > Sphingomonas > Sphingomonas crocodyli. Next base: position 1,904,699 of record NZ_SACN01000001.1, on the reverse strand, counting down.
CCAGCGCCTTGAACGCGGGCGCATCGATGTCGGTCACGATCTGGGTGATGCCGTGATGGTCGCGCAGATCGACGAACAGCAGGTTGCCATGATCGCGCTTGCGGTGGACCCAGCCCGAGATACGGACCTGCGAACCGACTTCGGCGGCGCGAAGCTGGGCGCAATGATGGGTGCGATAGGCGTGCATGGTCTGCTTTCAACTTTTTGGTGAATTGTGAAGGGCTGGCGCTTCGCGCGGGCATGTATGCTTGTCAAGCTTTCAGAGGGGACTATGGGATGTTCGGATGCACATCCACCCTTTGATCACCGACAGCGCCTCGCTCGCCAATCTCTGCGCCCGGCTCTCCAACTCGCCCTTCGTGTGCGTGGACACCGAGTTCATGCGCGAGAACACCTATTGGCCCGATCTCTGCCTGATCCAGATCGCCGATAGCGAAGAGGCCGCCGCGATCGATCCCAAGGCCAAGGATCTCGATCTGAAACCCCTGCTCGATCTGCTGGTCGAGAATGAGGAGGTATTGAAGGTCTTCCACGCCGGCGGACAGGATCTGGAAATCGTCCACAACCTGACCGGCAAGACGCCTTATCCCTTGTTCGATACGCAGGTCGCGGCGATGGCGATGGGTCTGGGCGAACAGATCGGCTATTCGAACCTGGTCGAAACCCTGATCGGCGTGAAGCTCGACAAGGGCGCCCGCTTTACCGATTGGGCGCGCCGCCCGCTCGACAAGCGGCAGATCGATTATGCGATCGGCGACGTCACCCACCTTGCCAAGCTGTTCCCCAAGATGCTGGAAAAGCTGCGCAAGACCGGGCGTGGCGGCTGGCTCGATGTGGAGATGGAGCGGCTCGGCGATCCCGCCAGCTATGCCAACGTCCCCGAACTCGCCTGGACGCGCATCCGCCTGCCCGGCCGCAAGCCCGAGGTTCTCGGCCGCCTGCGCGCCATCGCCGCATGGCGCGAGCGTGAGGCCCGCAACAAGAATATCCCGCGCGGCCGCATCGCCAAGGATGAGACGCTGGCCGATATGGCGTCGCACCCGCCGCGCGAGCAGGCCGATCTCTCCCGCGTACGCGGCCTTTCGCCCAGCTGGGCGTCGAACGACATCGGCGCGCGCCTGATGGCCGCCATCGCCGCCGCCGAGCCGTTCACCGAGGAGGAGATGCCGCCTCGCGAAGATCGCCGCCCCGGCCTCGGCAAGGAAGGCGCGCTGATCGCCGACCTCCTCAAGCTGCTGCTCAAGGTCCGTTCGCGCGATGCCGACGTCGCGCCGCGCCTGATCGCGCGCTCCGACGATCTCGAACTGCTCGCCGCCGGCGTCCGCAAGGATCTGCCCCTGCTCGAAGGCTGGCGCTACGACGTCTTCGGCAAGGACGCGCTCGCGCTGGTCGAAGGCCGCCTCGGCTTCAGCGTCAAGAACGGCAAGATGGTGATGACCGCGATCGAGGGCTAACCGCCATTTTTCGGGCGCGGTGTCTTGCGCCCGCCACACACCATCCCCATCATGGGGGCCATGACGCCAGACCCCATCGACGCCCGCGCCCTCCGTCTCTCGCTCGGGCGCGGTGACGCCAGGGTCGAAATCCTCAAGGGCATCGACCTGAAGGTCACGCAGGGCGAAAGCGTCGCGCTGCTCGGCCCCTCCGGTTCGGGCAAGTCGTCGCTGATGGCGATCCTCTCCGGCCTCGAACGCGCCGATGAGGGGCAGGTCCGCGTCGCCGGTCTCGATTTCGGCAAACTCGACGAGGATGCGCTCGCCACCGCGCGGCGCGGCCGGATCGGAATCATCCTGCAGGCGTTCCACCTGCTCCCCACGATGACCGCGCTCGAAAATGTCGCGGTCCCGCTCGAACTGTCGGGGGAGGCCGACGCCTTCACCCGCGCCCGCGCCGAACTCGAAGCGGTCGGCCTCGGCCACCGCACCGGCCATTATCCCGCGCAGCTTTCGGGCGGCGAGCAGCAGCGCGTCGCCATCGCCCGCGCAATGGCCCCCCGCCCGGCCCTGATCTTCGCCGACGAGCCGACCGGCAATCTCGATGCCGCGACCGGCGCCACGATCATGGACCTGCTCTTCGCGCGCCAGGCAGAGGCCGGCGCCACCCTCCTCGTCATCACCCACGACGCCGCGCTGGCCGCCCGCTGCGGCCGCGTCGTCGAAATGCGCGACGGCCTGATCGTCTCGGACAAGAAAGCGGCGTGACCATCTCATCCATGACTCGTCATTGCGAGCGTAGCGAAGCAATCCAGGCCCCAACTGGAGAGGCTCGTGACCCACTCATGTCCGGGCCTGGATTGCTTCGTCGCCTGCGGCTTCTCGCAATGACGAGTGGTGGGGAGACGGCCGCATGAGCCTCTCTCTCACCCTGGCCCTGCGCGAACTGCGCGGAGGCATGCGCGGTCTGCGACTGCTCGCGATCTGCCTGTTCCTGGGCGTTGCAGCCCTCGCCGGCGTTGGCAGCCTCGCCTCTTCGATCATCGGCGAACTCGAGGCGCAGGGGCAGACGATCCTCGGCGCCGACATCGAAATGTCAGTCACTCAGCGCGGCGCCACGCCTGAGGAGCGCGCCGCCTTCGCCCGCCTCGGCACCATTTCCGAAAGCGTGCGCATGCGCGCGATGGCAACACGCGAAGACGGCTCGGCCTCGCTCCTCACCCAGCTCAAGAGCATCGACGCGCGCTGGCCGCTCTACGGCGCCTTCACGATGCAGCCCGGCGCGCTCACCAATCGCCCCCACGGCCTGCAGGCCGCAATCGCCCCCGCACTTGCCGACCGGCTCAACCTCAAACCCGGCAGCATCATCCGCGTCGGCGAGGCGCGGCTGACGGTGATCGGCCTGATAGCCAGCGAACCCGATCAGGTCGGCGAAGGCTTCAGCCTCGGCCCGACCGTCCTCATCGATCCCGCCGCGCTCGCCGCGACCAGGCTCATCCAGCCCGGCAGCCTCTACGAATCGCGCTACCGCATCCGCCTCGACACGGGCGAGGATGCGCACGCGCTCGCCGAAGATCTCGGCCACCGCTTCCATGACGCCAATTGGGACGTGAAGGACAGCAGCAACGCCGCGCGCGGCCTGCGCCGCTTCGTCCAGCAGCTCGAACAGTTCCTCACCCTCGTCGGCCTCACCGCCCTGATCGTGGCGGGGATCGGCGTGGGCAACGGTGTCGCCTCATGGCTCGATCAGCGGCGCGGATCGATCGCCACGCTCAAGATCCTCGGCGCATCCTCCGTCATCATCTTCCGCGTCTATCTGATCCAGGTCGCGATCGTCGCGGCAGGCGCCATCACCGCCGGTTTGATCGTCGGCATTTTCGTGCCGCAGGCCGTCGGCTGGCTCGCGGGCGATGCCTTGCCCGTGAAACCGCGCTTCGGCCTCTATCCGATCCCGCTGATCACCAGCGCCATTTACGGCCTGCTCACCGCCCTCCTCTTCAGCCTCCCCCCGCTCGCCCGCGCGCGCCGCGTGCCGGCGGCCAGCATGTTCCGTGAGATTGTCGACGGTGCCCGCCGCCCCTCGACGCCTGTCCTGATCGCGATGATCGTCGCGGGCCTCGGCATCGCCGCGCTCGCGATCATCAGCGCGCGCGACGCGATCCTGAGCGCCGGTTTCCTCGCCGCCGCCGCCGGGGTGTTCGCACTGTTGAGCCTGATCGGCTGGGGAATCCGCCGCCTCGCCGCCGCCCTGCCCCGCCCGCGCCGCCCGCTCGCCCGGCTCGCGCTCGCCAATCTCCACCGCCCCGGCGCGCAGACCGATCGGCTGGTCGTCGCGCTCGGCCTCGGCCTCACCCTGTTCGTCACCCTCGCGGTCGCGCAGTCGAACCTGACCGCGCAGATCGAACAGACCGTGCCGAAGAAGGCGCCCAATTTCTTCGCGCTCGACATCCCCGTCGACGGGATCGATCGCTTCCTCCAACTCGCGCGCACCGCCAGCCCGGCCGCGACCACCACCAACGTCCCCTCGCTGCGCGGCACCGTCGTCGCGGTGCGGGGCGTGCGCGTCGCCGATATGAAGCCCAAGCCGCAGGGCGCGTGGATCCTCAACGGCGATCGCGGCCTCACCTATGCCAGCGTCCTTCCCGAGGGGAATGAGATCGTCGAGGGCAAATGGTGGCCCGCATATTATAGCGGCCCACCGCTCATCTCGGTCGAGGATCGCGCCGCACTCGCGCTCGATCTCCACCCCGGCGACGCGATGACCATCTCGGTGCTGGGCGTCGAGATCGAGACCAAGGTCGCCTCGATCCGCCGGGTAAACTGGGAAACGATGGGCTTCAATTTCGGCATCATCTTCGCCCCCGGCGCGCTCGAAGGCGCCCCGCACAGCTATATGGCCACCGTCAGCCTGCCCGACGCGGCCGAGGCTCGGCTCAATCGATCGGTCGCCGCCACCTTCCCCTCCGTCTCGCTGATCCGCGTCAAGGATGTGGTCGGGCAGGTCTCGACCCTGTTCGGCCAGATGGCGACCGCGATCCGCGCCGCCGCCGCCGTCGCCGTCGCGGCGGGCATCGCCGTCCTGATCGGCGCCATCGCCGCCTCGCGCCGCGCGCGCATCTACGATGCCGTCCTGCTCAAGCTCTTGGGCGCGACACGCGGCCAGATATTGTTCGCCCAGGCGCTCGAATATGCCCTGCTCAGTATCGCGGTCGCGATCGTCGCCTTGCTGATCGGAAGTGCTGCGGGCTGGTATCTCGTCACCCAGCTGTTCGAACTCCCCTGGGCAACCGACTGGAGCCTCGTCCTCGCGACGCTCGCCATCGGCGCCCTCGGCACCCTCGGCATCGGCCTATTGGGGGCAATCCCTGCACTGTCAGCACGCCCCGCACGGGCTTTGCGCTCTCTCTAACGTCATCCCGGCGGAGGCCGGGATCTCAGGCGTCTCTTGTGGCGAACTCGTCTCCTCGCCTCCTGAGATCCCGGCCTCCGCCGGGATGACGAATGGGGCTTGACAATGTTCCCTTTATGTTCCAATCATCACGCCGTGCGCAGAACTCCACCCCTTCGATAACGCCCCGTGATTCGCTCGATCCCCATCGCGCGAAAAGCCCGGTTTTCAGCCGAAGGCCACGAAAGCCACAAAGGCCGCGACCATTCTGGCTTTTTGGCTTTCGCCCCACTGATGAGACGGTAACATCGGAAAATCGAACCGGGGGGTCACATGACGAAGGCACTGCGCGCACTCTTCCTTCTGCTCGCTTTCTCACTCGCCGCGACAGCACAGGCCGCCGAACGCCGTAAAGTGATCGTTGATCAGGACGCGTTCGAAGGGCCGGGTCTCCAGCCGATATTGATGCTGTTGCAGGATCCCACGGTCGACGTCCTCGGCATCACGATCGTCAGCGGCGACGGCTGGGCGCCCGAGGAGGTCGCGCAGACGCTGCGCATGCTCGAACTGATCGGCCGCACCGAAGTGCCCGTCATCCAGGGCGCGATCCACCCGCTGATCAACTCCAAGGCGCGCAACACGGCGCGTGAGGGGCAGTACGGCGCGCTCGGCTATCGCGGCGCCTGGACCGAAAGCTGGCCCGGCGACAACACGATGAAGCGCGCGCCCTTCCACGATCCCAAAGTCGTCCCGCCGATGGAAATCGGCCTGCCGAAGATCGCCGCGCGCCCCGGCTCCGCCGCCGATTTCCTGATCGACATGACCCGCAAATATCCGGGGCAGGTCACGATCATCGCGATGGGGCCACTCACCAATCTCGCGCTCGCCCAGCGGCTCGACGACGATTTTGCGGGCCGCGTGAAGGAATTGGTGATGGAGGGCGGCTTCTTCGGATCGACCAGCACGCGCGACGAATTCGCGACGCAGGTCGCCTACGCCCCGCGCCTCTCCTTCAACCATTTCTGGGATCCCGAGGCGTCGCACATCGTCTTCACCTCACCGTGGCAGACGCTCACCCTCGTCACCGGCGACAGCAGCGCCCCCACCCGCGCGGGCGCCGACCTCCTCGCCAGGGCGACCGCCAGCAAACGCCCCGTCGCCCGCTACGTCGCCAGGACCGCCCAGCCCGGCTTCCCTCTGTGGGACGAAGTCGAAGCCGCCGCCTGGCTCGACCCCACGATCGTCACGCAGCGCGGCACATTGGCGATGGACGTCGATCTGATGCCCGGCGCCAATTACGGCGCCCTCCTCACCTGGCCCGCCGGCAAAGGCCCGGGCCTGGGCGAACGCGACGTCAACCTGATCTACGCGATCGACGTGCCCAAGATCGAAGCGATGTTCGTGGATCTGATCGGGCGGTGACTCCCCACCTTCGTCACCCCGGACTTGATCCGGGGTCCAGCTTTTTCCTTCTGAAGCCTTCTCCCGCTTGCGGGAGAAGGTTTGGATGAGGGTCTTCTTTCTTCTTCTACCGTTACGAGGAGGTGAGGCAGACCCTCACCCCAACCCTCTCCCGCACGCGGGAGAGGGAGCAAGTAGAAGCTGGACCCCGGATCACGTCCGGGGAGACGGCAAGGGCTGCAGTCGCCACAAACAAAAAGGGCCGCCGAAGCGACCCTTTGGCTTACATTCCGTGGCCGGCGCCCATGCCGCCCATTCCCCCCATCGCGCCGGGGGGCGCGACGGCGATGAGGTCGACGTCGAAGATCGCGACCGCGTTCGGCGGGATCGGGCCGTTGGGGACGCCGCGCTCGCCAAAGGCCAGCGCCGGAGGCATCCAGAAGCGGTATTTGGCGCCCTGCTTCATCAGCTGAAGGCCCTCGCCCCAGCCGGGGATCATGCCGCCCGCGACGGGAAGCGGCTGCGGGCCGCCGTGGCGCGCGCTGGCGTCGAAGATGTCGCCATTGGCCAGCTTGCCCTCATATTCCACCAGCACCATGTCGTTGGCGGTGGGCGAAGGGCCGCTGCCTTCCTTGAGGACTTCGTATTGCAGGCCCGATGCGGTGACCTTCACGCCGCTGCGCTTGGCATTGGCGGCCAGGAAATCCTCGGGCGTCTGCGCCATCGCCACCTGCTTGTAGGTGCCGACATAGGCCGCGCCCGCTGCCGCCGCGAGGACCACCGCTACCCCGATCCACAGCTTGGTCAGGCTTCCCTTCGCGATCGGGCGAAGGGGTACGGCGGTCACTTCGGACATAGGTCTCTCGCGGTTATTGGCGTTCGGGCGAGACACATGCCGCGTCCGGCCGGACGCGGCAAGGATATTCAGGCGGGTAAGTGCTTCTTACCGAACGCCATCACGCTCGGCGCGCTTGCGCTCGAGCTTGCGGGCGCGACGGATGGCAGCCGCACGCTCGCGGGCGCGCTTTTCCGACGGCTTCTCGTAATGGCGACGCAGCTTCATTTCGCGATACACGCCCTCACGCTGCAGCTTCTTCTTGAGCGCGCGGAGAGCCTGATCGACATTGTTGTCGCGAACGATGATCTGCATAAACCCGTTTATCTCCAAATCCGGCCCGGAACGGAGCGCCGCATCGCCGATCCGACGAGCACCGATTTCCTTGACCGGACAACGTATAAGCCTCGTCGCGAGCATCCGCTTCGCGCCGTGAAGCGCCGCCCCTACACCCCTCATACTGATTCATCAAGTCATACGGCCATTTTCAGCCGCGCTTTTGCGTGCCGCAGTCTTTGCCTATGCTCGCGGCCATGACTCGCTTCACCGTCAACGGCCAGCCCATTCATTATAAGATGGACGCGGCCACGCCCCTGCTCTGGGCCTTGCGCGACGCCTCCAACCTCACCGGCACCAAATATGGCTGCGGCGCGGGGCTGTGCGGAGCGTGCACGGTGCATGTCGATGGCGCGGCGATCCGCAGCTGCCAGGTGCCGATCGGCTCGATCGAGGGCAGCTTCGTGACGACGATCGAGGCGCTCGCCCGCGATCGCAGCCATCCGGTACAGCAGGCATGGGTCGCCGAAAACCTGCCCCAGTGCGGTTATTGCCAGTCGGGCATGATCATGGCGGCGGCCGCTCTGCTCGAAAAGAATCACGCGCCGACCGATGAGGAGATCGACGCGGCGATGACCAACATCTGCCGCTGCGGCACCTATCCGCGCATCCGCCGCGCGATCCAGCGTGCGGGCCGGGTAATGTCGGGGGCGGAGGAAATCTCCGCCGCGCCGCCGCCGGGGATCGATCCCGAAGACGCGGCCAATGCTGTGCCCGCGCTGGTGAAGCCGAAGTGACGTCGGCTTTGCTTTCTGAAAGCTGACGACCCAATTCAGACATCGCTCAGTCGCGTTCCGGCAAATGGGGTGCGAGGCTGGCATCATGCCACCTCGGTTGGAGAGTTTCCAAAGATGCGTACCGTGTCGAAGGGCCTGATGGGCCTGTTGCTCGCCTCTGCCGCGTTCGCGCCCGTTGCCGCACAGGCACAGGAAGCGCGGATGGATCGCCCCGGTCGCGGCGATGGTGGTGGCCGGGATTTTCGTGACCGTGGCGGGGCCCAGCAAATGGGTACGCGCGACTTCGCTCAGGAGCGGGAGGAACGCGCCCGACTGAATCCGCAGGAGCCCTCCCGCGAATTTCAGCCGCCACGTCAGGATCGCCCGACTCCGCCCACCCCTGCCCCGCAGGATCGTCGCGACTTCCGCCAGGGCCAGATCGATCGCAACCAGCTGGAACAGCAGCGCGCCAACGACCGACGCGATTTCCGCAACGATCGCCGTGACGACCGGCAGGACTTCCGTGCCGACCGCCGCGACTGGAACGATCGTCGCGACTGGGGCCGGAACGACCGGCGCGACTGGAGCCGCGACTGGCGCAGCGACCGCCGTTATGCGTGGCAGGATTATCGCCGCGACAATCGCTCGATCTATCGCGTGCCCCGCTATGTCGGTCCGCGCGGCTATGCGTACAGCTATCGCCGCTGGTCGCCCGGCTTCCGGATCGATCCGTGGTTCTATGGCAACAGCTATTGGATCAACGATCCGTGGGGCTATCGCCTGCCGCCGGCCTACGGCCCCTATCGCTGGGTCCGCTATTATGACGACGTGATCCTGGTCGACATCCAGACCGGGATCGTCCGCGACATCATCTACGACTTCTTCTGGCGCTGACCCCGCGCCAGAGACGGAAAGCATCGGGCCCGGCGGAGCGATCCGCCGGGCCTTTTCGTGGGCGTCCGCCCGATATTTTTCATTGCTGAAATGTCCAGAAATGCACGGAAATCTGTCATTTCGCTGACGAACCCATTCCCTGACCGTTCAGCCGCGCTGTGCGAATCAGGAACCTGTCGACGCCCCCTGGTGTTGAGCGCCGACCGAGTTTCGAACGGAGAAGGAGCAATAAAATGCGTACCCCGATTCTGATGGCGCTGATGGCCGCTGTCGCGGTGCCGACGATGGCGCAGGCCCAGTCGGCCGCCGAAGTCCGCCACAGCCAGCGCGAGCTGCGCGAGGAACGTCGCGACCTGCGCGATGCGCAGCGTTACGGCAGCGCCCGCGACGTTCGCAACGCCCGTGAGGACGTCCGCGACGCCCGTCGCGAGGTTCGTGAGGATTGGCGCGATTATCGCCGCACGCACCGCGACGTCTATCGTCGCCCGGCCTATGTCGGCCCGCGCGGTTACGTCTATCGCCCGGTGAATGTCGGCTATCGTTTCCAGCCGGCTTATTACCACTCGCGCTATTACATCGCCGATCCGTGGCGCTATCGCCTGCCGGCCGCCAGCGGCTACAATCGCTGGGTCCGCTACGGCAATGATGCGGTCCTCGTGAACGTCCGCACCGGCCGCGTGATCACGGTGAACAACAGCTTCTTCTGGTAAACATTCCATAGAAGAACCGGCGGCCCCGGCATCTCCAAAGATGCCGGGGCCGCTTGCGTTTGGCTGTGTTGGGGGAATAGGACAGGGCATCTTCCAGACAGGGATGCCCCATCCATGAAAATCCGCGCCCTCCTTTTCGCGACCGCCGCGCTCACCCTCGCTCCCGCCGCGATCGCCCAGACGGCGACGCCGGCGGCTGCGGCTTCCGAGGCGCAAAGCCCCGAGGACAAGAAGCTGCTCCAGCTGTTCGCGGACAGCGACGAGGCCTCGCTCAAGCGCAATCCGATCAGCGCCATGTTCCGCGGCGACATGCGCTATGCCGATCGGCTCGGCGACTTTCTGTCCGACGCCTATTTCGATGGGGAGCGCAAGGCGGGCGAACAGGATCTGGCGAACCTGAAGGCGATCGATCGCGCCAAGCTGAACCAGACCAACCAGATCGCCTATGACGTGTTCAAATGGCAGACGGAAACCGCGCTCAAGAGTCTGACGCCCGACATATTGGCGCTCACCGTGGTTCGGCCGATCGACCATTTCTCCGGCTTCCACACCTTCTATCCCGGCTTCGCGTCGGGCGAAGGCGCCGCACCGTTCAAGACGGTGGCCGACTATGAGAATAATCTGAAGCGCCACCGCGAATATGTCGCCCTGCTCGACGAGAGCATCGCGCGCTTCCGCCAGGGCATGAAATCGGGCGTCGTCCAGCCCAAGCTGATCGTCAACAACGTGATCGATCAGCTCAATCTGCAGATCGATCAGGTGAAGACGGGGCCCGAAGGATCAACCTTCTACGGCCCGGTAAAGACCTTCCCAGAAGGCATCGCCCCCGCCGATCAGGCGCGGCTGAAGGCAGACTATGCCAAGGCGATCACCACACAGATCATCCCCGCCTATGTCCGCCTGCGCGATTTCCTGAAGACCGAATATCTCCCCGTCGCGCGCGACAGCGTGGGCCTGGTCGGCATGAAGGGTGGCGACAAACTCTACGCCTATCTGATCGAACAGAATACGACGCTGCCGTTGAAGGCCGAGGATGTTCACCAGCTGGGCCTCAGCGAAGTCGCGCGCATCACCGGCGAGATGGAGAAGATCCGGACGCAGGTGGGCTACAAAGGCACGCTGGCCGAGTTCTTCGAATATCTGCGCAGCGATCCCAAGTTCCAGCCCAAGAGCGCCGAATGGATCCGCGAGGAATATGTCGCGATCGGCAAGCGCGTCGATCAGCGCATCCCCGAACAATTCGCGCTGATCCCCAAGAGCCCGCTCCAGATCAAGGCGGTCGAGCCCTATCGCGAAAAGACCGAGGCAGGCGGCAGCTATCAGCAGGGCACGCCGGACGGTTCGCGCCCCGGCACCTTCTATTATAACAGCTACGATCTCCCATCGCGCACCACGCCGGGGATGGAGACGTTGTACCTGCATGAAGCCGTTCCGGGGCATCATTTCCAGATCAGTCTGGCGCAGGAAAATGCCGCCCTCCCCGCCTTCATGCGCTTCGGCGGGAACACCGCCTTCGTCGAAGGATGGGCGCTCTATGCCGAGACGCTCTGGAAGGATCTGGGCATGGAGAGCGACCCCTATCAGCGGTTCGGCGGTCTTTCCGACGAGATGCTGCGCGCGATGCGGCTGGTGGTCGATACCGGCATCCACGCCAAGGGTTGGACCCGCGATCAGGCGATCGCCTACATGCTCAGCCATTCCAACATGGGCAAGACCGACGCGACCGCCGAAGTCGAACGCTACATCGCCATTCCGGGTCAGGCACTCGCCTACAAGATCGGCGCGCTGACGATCCTGAAGGAAAAGGCGAAGGCGAAGCAGGTCATGGGCGCGAAGTTCGATCCGCGCGCCTTCCATGCCCAGGTGCTCGATACCGGCGCGCTGCCGATGTCGGTGCTGGAAGCCAAACTCGACCGCTGGATCGAGGCGGGCAAGTAGGATGCTGATCTACCGCTTCCTGACCGGCGTCGACGACAGCGCCTTCTGCCACAAGGTGACGAAGGCGCTGTCCGAAGGCTGGCACCTCCACGGATCCCCCAGCTACGCCTTCGATGCGGCAGCCGGACGGATGATGGCCGGACAGGCGGTCACCAAAGAGGTGGCTGACCAGCCTTATGATCCGGACAAGAAACTGGTGGATTATTGAGACAGAACCGCGTTTACCGGGGCGGCAATGTGAAACGCGCGATGACGGCTTTCATCGCGTCGCTTTCACAATAGGCTTTGTCGTCAGCATCGAGCCTGTCCTTTCCGTTGACGCACAGTTCCGCCGCTAGACGCGGGCTGGCCATGCGCACCGGCTGCGATGAGGCATTGCGACGATCCGCAAGATCACGCACGTCCTTGACGTAACGAAGGATACCGCGACGGTTCTCGGCATCCTCGATCGCCTTGCCATTCTCGACCTCGCCAGCCGCATTGCGGCTCTGTGCCGGCACGGGGACATCGAGCGACGCGAGCGGCAGGCCATCAAGGACCGCCTTGGCCTCGTCGAACCGCTCCAGTTCGCGATAGGCATTGCCCGCGCGGGCCTGCATCAACATCCAATCGATCGATTGATCATCGCGGGGCAAGGCCGTGATCGCGGCGGCATATTCGGCCTGATAGCGCTGCTTGAGCGGGATATCGCCATCGGCCTGCCAACTGGCCTGCACCACCTTCCAGGCGACATCGATAGGACTGCGGCCAAGCGACCGCATCAGCCACGCAGCCTTATAATAACTCGTATCCCGATCGCGCATGGCCCGATATTCGGGACTTGAGATCAGCACCTTGAGCGTCTTGACCTCGTCGGCCGAAAACTCCTCTTGGAACATCACCAGCCCATTACCGGGGCAGACCGGTATATCGAGAGGGAAATGCCAGCTTCCAAAGGGCTTTCCGTCCGGACGGCGACCAAAGATGGTGTAGGATGCGGTCGTTATGTGAGTGAACGCCTCGCCACCCACTGCACATTTCATCTTCACTGGAACGGGCATACCGGCAAAAGCAGGCACCGCCGTTAAGCCAATCGCCATCACCGTGAATTTCAGGTGTCGCATAAACCCCTCCCCCACTGTCACCTGGCAGCATAATGGGGAGATCGGGGAAGGACAGTTATGTTTCGGCCGCTCCTAACCCGGCATCATCGTGCCCGTATCGATGAAGCGCTGGTGCCAACTCAATGCCTCGCGCGGGAGTGAGGGGGCGTGGAGGCCGTAGGAGCCTTTGAGCGCGCGATCATAATAATCGCGCAGCATCTCGCGATATGCGGGGTGGGCGCAGTTGGCGATGATCAGTTCGGCGCGCTTGCGGGGGCTGAGGCCGCGGCAGTCGGCGAGCCCTTGTTCGGTCACCAGCACGGCGACGTCCTGCATGATGTGATCGACATGCGCCGCCTGCGGCACGATTGCGGTGATCGCTCCGCCCTTCGCGGTCGAGGGAGTCATGAAGATCGAGACGAAGGCGTTGCGCGCGAAATCGCCCGATCCGCCGATGCCGTTCTGAATGCGCGATCCCATCACGCAGGTCGAATTGACGTTGCCGTAGATATCCGCCTCGATCAGCCCGTTCATCGCGATGCAGCCGAGGCGGCGGACGATCTCCGGATGATTGCTGATCTCCTGCGGGCGCAGGATCATCCTGTCGCGATAGCGCGCCATATCGTTGTTCACGCGCAAGGCCGCCTCGGGGCTGAGCGAGAAGGCGGTGGCCGATGCCATCCGCATCTTGCCCGCATCGATCAGGTCCAGCATCCCGTCCTGTATCACCTCGGTATAGGCGACCAGATCGTCGAACGGCGCATCGATCAGCCCCGCCATTACTGCATTGGCGATGTTGCCGACGCCCGATTGCAGCGGCAACAGATTGGCAGGCATCCGTCCCACCCGCACCTCATGCGAGAGGAATTCGAGCAGATGGCCGGCGATCGCCGACGCGGTCGCATCAGGCGGACTGAACGGCAGGTTGCGATCGGGCGCGTCGGTTTCGACGATCGCGACGATCTTGGTGGGATCGCAGCGCAGGGTCGGCTCGCCGATCCGATCGTCGGCGCGGACCAGCGGGATCGGCACGCGATGCGGCGGAAGCGCGGTGCCGTAATAGATGTCGTGCATCCCCTCCAGCGCCGCATTCTGCCAGCTGTTGACCTCCAGGATCACCATGTCGGCACGATCGAGCCACGTCTTGTTGTTGCCGACCGACGATGAGGGGACGAGCGAACCGTCCGCGCGGATCCCGGACACCTCGACCACAGCGACATTGAGCGGCCCGAGGAAGCCTTCCCACGCCATCGGCGCGACCTGGCTCAGGTGCATGTCGAGATAGTCCATCTCGCCGCGATTGATCTGTTCGCGCGCGATCGGATCGGAATTGTAGGGCAGGCGCAGTTCGATGCCGTTCGCCTTGGCAAGTGCCCCGTCGAGTTCGGGGCCGGTCGACGCGCCGGTCCACACCTTCACGCGCATCGGGCGGCCGGCGGCATGTTCGGCCTCGATCTGTGCGGCAAGCGCGGTCGGCACCGCCTTGGGATAGCCCGATCCGGTAAAGCCGCTCATCCCCACGGTCATGCCGTGCCGGATGAAGCCCGCCGCCTGTTCGGCCGAACAGATTTTCGAACGCAGTCCGGGGTTCGCGATGCGATCCGCCATATATTCTCTCCTGCCTGCTGGCTTGGGGCCAGGCTCAAGCCGTTGCTGATGAATTGGTCGAAATATGTTCACAAGATCGATATTGGGGGCATCACTTGTGCATAGGATGTTCAAATGACCGATCTGGTGCTCGCGCTGCGAACCTATGCCGATGTGGCCGCCGATGGCAGCTTTTCACGCGTCGCCGAACGATCGGGCGCCAGCCATACGACGATCGCGCGACGGATCGATTTTCTGGAGGCGCATTTCGGCGCGCGCCTGCTCCACCGCAGCACGCGGCGGCTGACACTGACGCAGGAGGGGCTGCGGCTGCTCGATCATGCGCGCACCGTGATCGAGGCGATCGAGAATGCGGCGTCCGAACTGGGCGACGGCAAGGCCGCGCGCGGCGTGGTTCGCGTCGGCGTCACCACCGCGCTGGGGCTGCATTATGCCGCGCGGCTGGGCGAGCTACGCGGGCGCCACCCCGAATTGCGGATCGAGTTCGCCGTCGCCGACTGGCAAGGCGAATTGCACGAGGCGGGCCTCGACCTCGCATTGCGCGTCGGCGATCCCGCGCCCGAAAGCCTGTTCGTCGAACCGCTAGGAGCTATCGCGCGCAGCCTTGTCGCGACCCCGGCCTATCTCGCGCAACGCGGCACGCCGTTGAAGATAGACGATCTGCGCACGCATGACTGCATCGCTTATGGCTATGGCCCCGCCCAGTCGATGTGGGACATTGGCGGCACGACGATCGCGGCCAGCGGCTGTTTTCGCGCGAACAGCAGCGAGGCGGTCTATCGCGCGGTGACGCACGATCTGGGCATCGGCCTGCTCCCCGACATCCGCGTCGCCGAAGCTATTACTGCGGGGCAACTCGTCCGCCTAATGCCTGACACGCCGATCGCGCCATTGCGCCTGTCGGTGGTCCATCATTTTCCGGGGCGACAGATGCCGTTCCGGGTTCGCGCGGTCCTCGATTTCCTCCACCGCGCCTTTCCCGGAGCGGCTTAGACCTATTCGTCCTTCGCCAGCGGGCGGACCTTTTCCAGCAGCGCGGCGAAGACGCGGCCGGGTTCCTCGATCATCGGCAGGTGCGCCGAATGTTCGAACCAGACGGTCGCCTTCGACGGCGCATCGACCCGATCGATCCACGCCGATGCGATCGGGGCCGCGCAGGTATAATCGTGGCGGCCCAGCAGGAAGACGACCGGCGTGTCGAGCCGCTTCACGTTCGCGAAGGTCAGGCTCGACAGCTGCGGGAACATCGTTTCGATCGTGAAGCCACTGCCCGCATCCCACGCCTTGCGATCGGCGGGCGTATATTCGGGCGAGAGACGCGGCGCGTGGAAATAGAAATCGGCATTGTCGCGGCCGGCCGCGAGCGCGCCATAATGGATCGACCATTTGCGCTCAGTCGACATCGCATCGACCGAGAAAGCACCCGGCCCCGGATAAGGCCTGAGCGCCTCCAGTTCGCGCACCGCTTCGGCATTGTTGTCACGCCTGGCCTGCGCGAGCGTCCGGTCATAGCCGACCCGCTCATTCTCGCGGAAGTCGATCAGCTGCCCCATGCCGACATAAGCATAGAGCAGATCGGGCCGCTTGACCGCGACCGACAGGCCCACCGCCGAACCCCAGCTATGCCCGAGCAGGAACACCTTGCGCTTGCCATAGCGTTTGCGCAGCGCCTCGATCAGTTCGATCGTGTCGTCGCGGTAGCGATCGGGTGTGAGCGTCGGCGCGATCACCTTGGGATCGTTGAGCGGATAGGAGCGCCCTGCCCCGCGTTGATCCCACTGGACGACGGTGAAATAATCTTCCCACGGCCGTTGAAATGCCCAGGCGACCGGCATCTCGACCGCGCCGGGGCCGCCGTGGACGAAGATCAGGATCGGGTTCGCCTTATCGGCGCCGCGTACGTTCACCACCTGCCGCGCCCCGCCGAGCGTCAGTTCGAACGTCTCCTGCACGCCTTCGGGCGTCACGATCCGGCCGATATCGGCAACGATCTCCTTGCCCGGCGCGTAGGGGTCATCCGCCGGCGCGACGGCGAAGGCCAGCAGCGCGAGCGCAGCCGCCTTCACGCAAGCGCCTCGGCGATCAGCTTGCGCGAATTGTCGATGCCGTAGAGCGCGATGAAGCTGCCCATGCGCGGGCCTTGTTCCGCGCCCAGTAGGGTTTCGTAGAGCGCCTTGAACCAGTCGCGCAGCGAGGCGAAGCCGTAATCGGGGTTCTTCCCGATCTCATAGACCTCGTTCTGGATATCCTCGGCCGAGGCGCCCGGCATTGCCGCCAGCTTGTCGTCGAGCGCCTTGAGCGCGGCCGCCTCGTTCGGCTCAGGCTTGCGGCGCTTGAGCGTCGGTGCGACGAAATCGCGGTGATAGGCGAGCGCGTGGCCGATCAGCCGATCCAGCTCAGGATATTTCTCTGCCGAGGCATCGGCCACATAATTGGCGAGATAGCCCCACACCTGCTCCTTCGACGCCTCCCCCATCACACCGACGAGGTTGAGGAGCAGGCCGAAGGTCACGGGCAGTTCGCCGTCGGGCAGCTTGCCGCTGTGGATGTGGTGCACCGGATTGCCGAGCCGCTGTTCGATCGGCTGCGCGGGATAATTGCCGCGGAACTGCCAATATTCGTCCACCGCGCGCGGGATCACGCCCATGTGGAGCTGCTTCGCCTTCTTCGGCTCGCGATAGGCGAAGAAAGCCAGGCTCTCTTCGGGGCCGTAGGTCAGCCACTGTTCGAGGCTCAGACCGTTGCCCTTGGACTTGGAGATCTTCTCGCCCTTTTCATCGAGAAACATCTCATAGGTGAACATCTCGGGCGGGCGCGAGCCGAGGACGCGCGCGATCTTCGACGACTGCGTGACCGAGTCGATCAGATCCTTGCCCGACATCTCGTAATCGACGCCCAGCGCGACCCAGCGCATCGCCCAGTCGACCTTCCACTGCAGCTTGGCACCACCACCGAGGATAGACTGGGTGATCGTCTGACCTTCATCCTCGAAGCTGACGAGGCCGGCGTCGGCATCGACGACGGTGACGGGCACCTGCAGGACGATGCCCGACGTCGGGCTGATCGGCAGGACGGGCGAATAGGTCGCGCGGCGCTCGGCGCGCAAAGTGGGCAGCATCACGCCCATGATCGCATCATAGTGGCGCAGGACCGACTTCAGCGTCTCATCGAAACGGCCCGACTTGTACTGTTCGGTTGCCGACAGGAATTCGTATTCGAAGCCATAGCGATCGAGAAATTCGCGCAGCATCGCATTGTTGTGCGCGGCGAAGCTGTCGAACTTTTCGAACGGATCGGGCACCTGCGTCAGCGGCTTGCCCAGGTGCTGTGCGAGCAGTTCCTTGTTCGGAACGTTATCCGGCACCTTGCGCAGCCCGTCCATATCGTCACTGAACGCGATCAGGCGGGTCGGGATATCCGACAATTCCTCATAAGCGCGGCGGACCATCGTAGTGCGCAGCACTTCGTTGAAGGTGCCGATATGCGGCAGGCCCGACGGACCATAGCCGGTTTCGAACAGCACATGGCCCTTGTCCGGCGCGCCTTTTTCATAACGCTTGAGCAGCTTGCGCGCCTCCTCATAGGGCCAGGCCTTGGAGACGAGCGCGGCTTCGCGCAGAGCGGCGGATGTGATGCTGTCGGACATGGCCAGCGCCTGTAGCGGCAAGGGGTGTCTCATATCAACAATCCTCGCTGCGAACGCGATTCGAAGCGGCCGGGCGAACGCCGAAAGTTGTCAAAGTTGTCACTACGTCTGTTTCGGAATTGTTTCCCTAACGGCGCTCCATGACGGCGGTGAGGCTCAGGTGGCGATAAGCGGACATGCGGCAATTTTAGGATGACATGTCCATGTAGGACAGCGGCTTGCCTCCTTTGGTGTAAGACACCTGTTCCCCTGCCGTTCCCCCTGCCCTACATGGGGCTGAGATGCCCCCGCCGCTTCCCTATTCCGCGCTGCACGCGACCCATGCCGGCATCTGGATCGCATCGCCCGATGGGCGCACCCGCGCGGTCGGGCGCGGCGAGGCGACGAGCATCGCGGCCGATGCGCCGACGATCATGCTCAACGCCCCGCTGGTCGCCGCGCGGCTGGGTCTGCCCGAACTGGCAGGGCTCGACCTGCTCGAACTGTTCGCCTTCGTGCATCCCGCGCGCTTCGCGGTGCCGACGCCCGCCGGCATCGCCCGCGCGCTCGATCTCGATCCGCCCGAGGACGAAGCGTCGAGCGCGGCTTTGCTGCTGAAGGCCGCGCAAGCGCTGCTGGCGCGGGTCGAGGCCGGTGAAGGCTGGGCCGAGCGCGACGGGGCGTGGAACAGCGCACAATCGCTCGCCCGCCTGCGCTGGCCGTGGGTCGCAGCACTCGGACAGGTGCTGCGCTCCCCCGAAAAGCCCGAACGCGGCCTCTTCGCGCGCCTGCCCGAATGGGATGAGGAGGCGCGGCGCCCCCCGCCCTCCCCCGTCCTGCTCGAGGAAGCCGATACCGTCGATCGGCTGACGCGCCTGCTTGGCACCGGCGGCGAGAGCCGCGACGGCCAGCGCCGCTACGCGACCACCGCCGCCCGCGCCTTCGATCCGCGCATCGCGGAGGGGAAACCCAATCTGGTGCTGGCCGAGGCGGGCACCGGGATCGGCAAGACTTTGGGCTATCTCGCGCCCGCGACGCTGTGGGCCGAACAGGCGCGCGGCACCGTGTGGATTTCCACCTACACCAAGGCGCTGCAGCGCCAACTGGACAAAGAGACGCGCCGCGCCTTCCCCGATCCCGCGGCGCGAGCGGGCAAGGTGGTGATCCGCAAGGGGCGTGAGAATTACCTCTGCCTGCTCAACCTCGAAGACGCATTGCAGGGCGGGTTCCAGAACCGGGCGGCGGTGCTGGCGCAACTCGTTGCCCGCTGGGCGCGCTACAGCCGCGACGGCGACATGGTGGGCGGCGACATGCCCGGCTGGCTGCCCACGTTGTTCCGACGTGCCGGCTCCACCGCACTGACCGACCGGCGCGGCGAATGCGTCTATGCTGGCTGCCCGCATTATCGGAAATGCTTCATCGAACGGGCGGCGCGCGCCTCCGACCAGGCCGATATCGTCATCGCCAATCACGCGCTGGTGATGATCCTGGCCCAGCGCCGCGCCGATGAGGGTGCGCCGATCGGACGGATCATCTTCGACGAAGGCCACCACATCTTCGATGCCGCCGATTCGACCTTCGCCGCCGTCCTGTCCGGGCAGGAAGCGATCGAGCTGCGCCGCTGGATCATCGGCCCCGAGGCGAAATCGCGCGGGCGGCGGCGCGGGCTTGCCGCACGTCTGTCCGACATCGCCAGCTATGACGAGGAAGGCGCGCTGGCGATCGATGCCGCCGCGACAGCCGCTTCTTTGCTGCCCGCCGATGGCTGGCTCGGGCGGCTGAGCGAGGATTTGCCGCAGGGGCCGATCGAGCGACTTCTAGCCGCCGTGCGCGCGGCCGTGCTGGCGCGCGCCGATGCGGCCGATGCGGGTTACGGGCTGGAGACCGACGCGAACATCCCTCCGCCCGCGCTGATCGACGCCGCGCAGCCCGCCATTGCCGCGCTCGAAGGGCTGATGCGGCCGATGGCGAAGCTGCGCCAGCGGCTGGCGGCGGTGATGGACGACGGGCCAGACTGGCTCGATGGACAGGCGCGCGCGCGGGTCGAGGGGGCGATTGCCGGCCTTGTCCAGCGCGGGCAGACCGTGGCGGCGTGGATCGCGATGCTTGCGCGACTGGGCGGCCCGGTCGATCCCGACTTTGTCGACTGGCTTGCGGTCGATCGGGTCGAGGGGCGCGAGTTCGACATCGGGCTGCACCGCCACTGGCTCGATCCCTCGCGCCCCTTTGCGGAGACGGTGCTCAAGCCCGCACAGGGCGCGATCATCACGTCGGCAACCCTGCGCGATGGCGAGGATTGGGCGGTTGCCGAGGCGCGCAGCGGCGCCGCGCATCTCGACGCGCGCAAAGCGCGGATCGCGGTGCCCAGCCCGTTCGATTATGCTGCGCATGCCGAGGTGCTGATCGTCAACGATCTGAAGCGCGGCGACGTCGCACAACTCGGGCAGGCCTATCACCGGCTGATCGCGGCGGCGGGCGGTGGCACGCTGGGGCTGTTCACCGCGATATCGCGGCTGCGTGCGGTTCACGCCCGCATCGCCGATCGCCTCGCGCGGGACGGCCTGCCGATCTACGCGCAGCATGTCGATCCGATCGACACCGGTACCTTGGTCGATATCTTCCGCGACGATCCGCGATCCTCCCTGCTGGGCACCGATGCGCTGCGCGACGGGGTCGACGTGCCGGGCGATTCGCTGCGGCTGGTGGTGATGGAGGGGGTGCCGTGGCCGCGCCCTACCGTGCTGCACGGCGCGCGCAAGATGGCGGGCGGCGGCAGCGCCTATGACGACCGGATCGTGCGCGCGCGGCTGCGCCAGGCGTTCGGACGACTGATCCGATCATCGGGTGATCGCGGCCATTTCGTGCTGCTGGGGGCGGCGACGCCATCGCGCCTGCTCGATGCCTTTCCGGGCGACGTGCCCGTTCTGCGCGTGACGCTCGACGAGGCCGTGGCGCGTGTTGCGGCTGCACAAAAAGCCGGGGTGGACGACTTCCTATCGTCGCATCTTTCAGGCACTGTTTCGCAAGCCGGAGAGGAGACAAACCGATCGTGAAGACGGTTACGTTGCTGCGCCACGCCAAATCGGGGTGGGACGAACCCGTCTCGCGCGACTTCGATCGCCCGCTCAATGCCAAGGGCAAGCGCGCCGCGCAGCGCGTGGGCGAATATATGCGCCACGAACATCTGGAGTTCGATCATATCGTCGCCTCGCCCGCGGTGCGCGTCGTCGAGACGCTGGAGCATGTCGCGACGGGCCTCGGCGAAACGATCGCCCCCGCCTGGGACAAGCGCGTCTATCTCGCCTCGGCCGAATCGCTGCTCGATGTGATCCAGGAAGCGGACGACGCTTATTCGCACCTGCTGATCGCCGGACATAATCCGGGGCTGGAGGATCTGATCCTGATGCTGGTGCCCGAAGATGTCGAAGGCACCGCCCGCTACGAAGTGGAGGAGAAATTCCCCACCGCCAGCATCGCCGAGATCAGCCTGCCGGTCGAACATTGGGAAGATGTGCGCGCGAACAAGGGCGCCCTCGCCCGCTTCATCCGTCCGCGCGATCTGGATCCGGCGCTGGGGCCGGACGGGAACTGATCCCTACTCCATATCCGCTTCGAGTGCGGCCTTCAGCGAGTCGCGTATCTCTTCGAGTTCGCTGCGGATCGCACGCGGCAAGGCGGGCTGGTTGACCACCAGAACCGGCGCGGGCGCGATGGCGCGCTGACCATTCTCGCCCGCGACTTCAGGCTCGGCCGCTGGCGCATTTTTCTGCGCAAGCAACTTTTGCACACCTTTGATCGTGTAACCCTGATCGTTCAGCAGGCTGTGGATGCGGCGGACGAGCGCAGCATCGGCCGGGCGATAATAGCGCCGGTTGCCCGCGCGCTGCAGGGGCTTGAGCTGCGGAAAGCGGCTCTCCCAATAGCGCAGGATATGCTGGGGAATACCGAGTTCGGCCGAAAGTTCGCCGATCGTGCGGAAGGCGTCTTCCGACTTGTCGCCACCACTAGTCATATCAGAGGATTAGTGGCCGTCCACGATCCTGTCACGCAGCATCTGGCTGGCGCGGAAGGTCAGCACGCGGCGCGGCGCGATCGGCACTTCGACGCCGGTCTTGGGATTGCGACCGACCCGCTCCCCCTTTTCGCGCAGGACGAAGCTGCCAAAGCCCGAAATCTTGACGTTCTGCCCTTCGGCCAGCGCGCCACAGACGTGATCGAGCAATTGTTCGACGATGGAAGCGGATTCAGCGCGTGACAGGCCGATCTCGCGATGAACCTGTTCAGACAAGTCCGCGCGCGTCAACGTACCGCTGTCCAACCCCATATTGTCCCCCACCGATCTCGGATATCACCTTATCGTCGTCTTCGCGTTACGCAAAGACGTTTCCTCGGCAAGATTCGACCATCGCAGGTCGATTCAACGAACAAATTTAACATTGTTTTACAATTGAAGCGATTTCGACCGCTCTCAACTGGTCGTCACCTAGATACGGACGACCGCAGCACCCCAGGTGAAGCCACCGCCCATTGCCTCAAGCACGACGAGATCGCCCGGCTTGATCCGCCCATCGCGCACCGCAACGTCGAGCGCGAGCGGCACCGAGGCGGCCGACGTATTGGCGTGCTGATCGACCGTCATGATCACGCGCTCGGCCGGCAGGCCCAGCTTGCGTGCGGTCGCATCGAGGATGCGGCGATTGGCCTGGTGCGGCACGACCCAGTCGATGTCGCCCATGTCGAAGCCGGCATCCTTGACGACCTCGGCCATCACTTCGGCCAGGTTGACGACGGCGTGGCGGAACACCTCCTGCCCCTTCATGCGCAGCTTGCCGACCGTGCCGGTCGTCGAGGGGCCACCATCGACATAGAGGAGCTGGTTGTGGCGGCCATCGGCGTGAAGCTTGGTCGCCAGCACGCCGCGCGCGCCATCCTCGCTCTCTTCCGCCTTCAGCACGATCGCGCCCGCGCCATCGCCGAAAAGGACGCAGGTCGTGCGGTCTTCCCAGTCGAGAATGCGGCTGAAGGTTTCCGCGCCGATCACCAGCGCGGTATCGGCTACGCCCTTGGCGACCATCGAGTCCGCGACCGACAGCGCATAGAGGAAGCCCGAGCAGACCGCCTGCACGTCGAACGACACGCAATCGTCGATGCCCAGCTTCGCCTGCACCTGCGTGGCCGATGACGGAAAGGTCTGGTCCGGCGTCGCGGTGCCCAGCACGATCAGGCCGACCTCGGAAGCGTCGATGCCCGCGGCGGCCAGCGCGGCGCGTGCCGCGTCGGTGGCCAGCGTGACCGTGGTCTCGTCATCGCCCGCAATGTGGCGGGCCAAAATACCAGTGCGGCCCTGAATCCACTCGTCGCTGGTGTCGACCGTCTGCGCGAGCTCTTCGTTCGTCACGCGCCGCTTGGGAAGGGCCGATCCGGTACCCGCGATGACGGCACGACGCATGAAAAGTCCTTGTCCTCGCCGCCTCTCAAATCCGGGCGACTAATTCAGATTAACTCGAGCCGACGTCAAGCGGCGGCTTCGGGCAATTCCGCATGGGTCCGGAAGCTATCCAGATCCTCGGTGATGCGGCGCGTAATATCTTCCGACACGATCCGCACCGCGACATCGATCGCGTTGGCGGTGCCGGTGGGATCGGCGCTGCCGTGGCTCTTGATGACCAGACCGTTCAGCCCGAGAAATACGGCGCCATTATGGTTGTTCGGATCGAGATGGCCGCGAAGCAGCGTGAAAGCCGGACGCGACAGCAGGAAACCGGCCTTCGAGCGCAGCGAGC
Organism: Sphingomonas crocodyli; assembly: GCF_004005865.1. NCBI lineage: Bacteria > Pseudomonadati > Pseudomonadota > Alphaproteobacteria > Sphingomonadales > Sphingomonadaceae > Sphingomonas > Sphingomonas crocodyli. Next base: position 1,880,950 of record NZ_SACN01000001.1, on the reverse strand, counting down.
TGGAGAAGGCGCGCTTCAGTAGATCGGTGATGAACCGCGCTGTGCCTTCGATCGACTTGAGCGCGATATTGCCCGAAAAGCCGTCGGTCACGACAACATCGACTTCGCCGCGGCCAAGGCGATCCGCCTCGATGAAGCCATCGAAGCGCCATTCGCCACTGGTCTGGGTGCGCAGCAGAGCCGCGGCATCCTTGACCTCGCCAGTGCCCTTCAATTCTTCGGTGCCGATGTTGAGCAGACGGACGCGCGGGCAGCTGAGCCCCATCGCCGCGCGGGCATAGGCCGCGCCCATCACCGCAAACTCGGCCAGGTTGCGCGCGTCGCACTCGGTATTGGCGCCGAGATCGAGCATCACGACGTCATTATCGCCCAGCGTCGGCATCAGCGCGGCGAGCGCCGGCCGATCGATGCCATGCATCGTGCGCAGATTGAGCTTGGCGATCGCCATCAGCGCGCCAGTATTGCCAGCGGACAGAGCCGCGTCCGCAAGGCCGTCTTTCACGGCCAACACGGCGCGCCCCATCGACGACGTCTTTGCCCGGCGGATCGCCTGGCTCGGCTTGTCGTCGCCGGTGATGACGTCTTCGGTGTGGACGATCTCGCAGTCGGCAAGAACGGGGTGACGCGCCACTTCGGCGCGCACCTGCGCTTCGTCACCGAACAGAACGAACCGGATAGCGGGGTTGCGCTTGCGCGCGATCGCAGCACCGGCAACCATCGTCGCCGGCCCTACGTCACCACCCATCGCATCCAGGGCGATCCGGGGCCCCTGTTGACCCGTCGCCATGATCCGGACCTGGCTTACGCCTCGACCGAAACGATCTCGCGGCCGTTATAATGGCCGCAGGCGTTGCACAGGTTGTGCGGGCGCTTCAGTTCGCCGCAGTTCGGGCATTCCTGGAACGCTTCCACCTTCAGCGCGTCATGGCTGCGGCGCATGTTGCGCTTGGAAGGCGAGGTCTTTCGCTTGGGGACGGCCATCTCGGCACCTGTTTCCTGTATTGATCAAATAAAATAGCGACGAACCCCCGTGGCATAAGGATCGCGGCCCTCAGGGCCATCGACCCGTTTGACCGGGCTCGTCGCGAGCGGACCGCCCTATAGCGAATTCACCCCGCGTTGCAAGTAAGTCCATGACCTGCGATCAGAACGGCATATTCGATTTTCGGAGGGGACCCATGATCATTCTGCCCGTCACGCTGACGATTGCCGGCGCGGCCGCCATCGTCAATCTCTGGCTCGCGATCCGCGTTGCGGGTCCGCGGGTCAAGAGCAAGGTCTCGATCGGCCACGGCAACGTGCCCCTGCTGGAGGCGCGAATGCGCGCGCATTCGAACTTCGTGGAATATACGCCGTTCATCCTGATCCTGATGGGCCTGATCGAGCTGGCGCGCGGCACCTCTACGACTTTGTGGGTGATCGGCATCATCTATATCGTCGGCCGCCTGCTCCACGGCATCGGGCTCGACAGCAACGCGCGGATGCGCTTCCGTCAGGTCGGCATCCTCGTCACCTTCCTCAGCCTGCTGGTGCTGGCCGGATGGGCGGTGAGCATTCCTTATGTGACGAAGGACGGCACGATCACGACCGTGTCGAGCGACTCGGCGCACTGATTCTTTCTAGATCCTCCCCCGGCGGGGGAGGTGGCAGTCCGCAGGACTGACGGAGGGGTATTGGCCGGCAGCGATGCGCTTGCGGATAGCTACCCATCCACCGGCTTCGCCGGTCCCCTCCCCCTCCGGGGGAGGATTTTTTAGAGACCCACCACGCGATCCCCGACGAACGGATTGCCCTGCCGTTCGTGGGCGAACGTGGACATCGGGCCGTGGCCAGGGACGAAAGCGGTTTCGCCACCCAGCGGCCACAGCTTCTTCGTGATCGAGTCGATCAGCGCCTGATGGCTGCCCTGCGGGAAATCGGTGCGGCCGATCGATCCCTGGAACAGCACGTCGCCGACCAGCGCGAGCTGCGACGGCGCGTGGTGGAACACGACATGGCCCGGCGTGTGACCAGGGCAGTGGATAACGTCGAGCGTCAGATCGCCCACCGTCACCTGATCGCCGTCCTTCAGCCAGCGATCGGGCTCGAACACGCGGCCCTCGATGCCATAGCTGCGCCCGTCGTCGCCGAGGCGCGCGATCCAGAAGCGATCGCCCTCATGCGGCCCTTCGATCGGCACGCCCAGTTCCTCGGCCAAAATGCCGGTGCCGCCGCAATGGTCGATATGGCCGTGGGTCACGAGCAGCTTTTCGATCGTCACTCCATGCTTTTCTGCCGCGCGCTTGAGCGTGGGGAGATCGCCGCCCGCATCGACGAAGGCGCCCTTCATCGTGTTGGTGCACCAGAACAGAGTGCAATTCTGCTGGAAGGCCGTGACGGGCACGATAACCGCCTGAAGCGGGCGTTTGGGGGCGTCGGTCATGCGATCCGACATGGGCGAGCCACTGTCACGATGCAATACCGGGCTTGCCAGCGTCCCCGCTCTCCCCCAATCGCCGCGACATGATCGCGACCGACCGTCCCTTCGTGCTGCTCGACGATGCGCGGCCGGGCTCGGACGGGGCGCGGCTGTTCGCCGATCCTTGCGAGATCATCCGCGCCGACACGCCCGAGGAGGTCGCCCCCGCTCTCGCCCGACTGCGCGCGGCGCAGGCCGAAGAGCTGCACGCGGCGGGCTATATGGCGTTCGAGGCGGGCCATGCGCTCGAACCCCGGCTCGCCCCCCTCGCCCGCCCCGGCAAACTTCTATGGTTCGGACTGTTCGGTGCGCCCCGGCACATGTCGGCGGACGAGCTGGCCGCGCAACTGCCCGATCCCGCATCGGCCTGGGCCGGCGCGCCGAAGCCGCTGATCGATCGACACGAATATGCTGCGGCGTTCGACAAGGTGCAGGCCTATATCGCGGCGGGCGACATCTATCAGGCGAACCTGACCTATCGCGCCGAGGTGCCGTGCTTCGGGCCGCCGCTCGCGCTCTACGCACGGCTGCGCGCGCATGCGCTGTCGGGCTGGGGCGGCGTGGTCTTCGATGGCGAGGACTGGCTGGTGAGCCTGTCGCCCGAACTGTTCTTCACGCTGGAGGATGGCCACATCACGGTGCGCCCGATGAAGGGCACCGCCACGCGCCTGCCCGATCCCGCCGCCGATGCGAAGGCGGCCGAGCAGCTTGCGGCCGATCCCAAGCAGCGCGCCGAAAATCTGATGATCGTCGATCTGCTGCGCAACGATCTGTCGCGGGTCGCCGTGCCGGGATCGGTGCGGGTGACGCAGGCCTTCGCGGTCGAGACCTATCCGACCGTCCATCAGATGACCTCCACGATCGAAGCGCGGCTGGCCGACGGGCATGACGCGGTCGATCTGATCGCGAAGCTTTTTCCGTGCGGATCGGTGACGGGCGCGCCCAAAATCCGCGCGATCGAGATTATCGAGGAAGTTGAAAGGCTTGCACGCGGTCCTTATACCGGCTCTATCGGCTGGCTGGGTCCGCAGGGTTCGGCCGGCTTCAATGTGGCGATCCGCACGCTTTCGATTGGAAGTGGTCGGAAATCTGCCATTCTGGGGTTAGGATCGGGGATCGTTGCCGATTCGGAACGAGAAGCCGAGTGGCGTGAGTGTATGGCGAAGGGGGAATTCGTCGCGATGGCGAGCAGGCCGTTCGACCTGATCGAAACGATGCATTTCGATGCGATCGAGGGTTTCATGGACCTCGATCGCCACATGGCCCGCATGAAGTCGAGCGCCGACGCGCTGGGCTTCCACTTCAATCGCCATGATTGCCGCAACGACCTGCAGGCCGCGACCTTCCGACTGGCGGACAGCGCGAAGATCCGTCTGCTGCTCGCACGCAGCGGGGCGCTGGCGATCGAAGTCCGCCCGCTGCCCGAAACACCGACCGAAGCCGTAAATGTGAAGATCGTGCCGCTGCCCACGTCGCGCGACGATTTCCGCCTGCAGCACAAGACCAGCGATCGCGTCTTCCTGGACGAAGCACGTCACGCCGCAGGCACGTTCGAAGTCGTCTTCGTCGATCAGGACGGCTATCTGACCGAAGGCAGCTTCACCAACATCTTCGTCGAACGCGATGGCGTGCTGCGCACCCCGTTGATCGGCGCGCTGATGCCCGGCGTGCTGCGCGCGCGCCTGCTCGATGAGGGCAAGGCGGTCGAGGCGGCCTTGAAGCCCGAGGATCTGGCCGACGGCTTCTTCATCGGCAACGCGCTGCGCGGGCTGATGCCGGCGCGGCTTATCTAGGCGGCGTAACGCTCCGCAAGGCCGTGATAGAGACGCTGCTTCGACACCATCGAGGCGGCGAATTCGGCGATCAAGGCGGTGGCGAGCAAGGGGAGCATCAGCGCCCGGTCCCCCGTCGTCTCGGCGATGATGATCACGGACGTCAGCGGCGCGCGCACCACGCCCGTAAAATAGGCGACCATCCCCAGCAGCACGACCGCGCTCGATGGCTCGGACGGCAGCATCATGTGGATCAGATGGCCTAGCCCCGCACCGGTCGCGAGGCTGGGCGCGAAGATTCCGCCGGGCAGGCCCGCGCCCGCCGTCACCAAAGTCACGACGAACTTTGCCGGGCCGAACCAGGGCGAGACCTCCTCCCCCGCGATCATCGCGCGGGCGGGGGCATAGCCCGTGCCCCAGGTCGATCCGATCGCGACCCCGATCACCGCCACGATCAGGCCGGCGGCAAAGGCGAACAGGATCGGATGGCCGAAGGACAGCCGCTTCGCCCCGCCACGCGACAGCCAGAGCATGCCGCGCGCGAACAGTCCGCCCGCCGCTCCGCCGATCAGGCCGACGAGCGGCGCGAGGATCAGGGTCGATTTCACCGACAAAGTCGCGCGGACGAGGCCGAAATAGATATAGTCGCCCGCCAGCCCGAGGCTGATCATCCCGGCCACCAGCACCGCCGTCATAACGAGCAACGTCATCCGCTGCTCATAGGCGGCGGCCAGTTCCTCGATCGCGAAGGCGACGCCCGCCAGCGGCGTGTTGAACGCCGCCGCGACACCCGCCGCCGCGCCCGCGACCAGCACCGAGGCACGGACAGGCACGCGCATCAGCCGGTGCGCATAAGCCATGATCGACGCGCCGACCTGCACCGTCGGCCCCTCACGCCCGACCGACGCGCCGACGCCCAGCGCACCGGCGGTCAGCACGATCTTGGTGATCGCGGTACGTGCCGAGGCGAGCCGCCAGGTCGCGCGTTCAGGCGCGGACTTGGCGGCGATGATCTGCGGAATGCCCGACCCCGCCGCCTCCGGCGCGATCCGCGCGGTGAGCCACGCGATCAGCGCATAGCCGAGCGGCGTGACGAGCAAAGGCGCCCACCACCAGCGCGCGACCAGTTCGGAAAACAGATCGCTCGCGCCATCGGCGAGCCGCGCGAACAGGATTGCGGCCAGGCCGACCGCAATCGCCCCGCCGATCGTCGCCGCGCGCCGCCGCCACGGTGGCGCCACCGGGCCATGTCGGCGGAGCAGCACGCGCCCCTTGCGGACGGTGTCGGTCCAATTGCCGGCTGTGGGGTTACGCTTCACCGCGCCCCCTTAGCGCCATCGATCAGCGATCGAAACCCGCCTCCGCCGCAAGCCTCGCGACCAGATCGGCGGCGGGCATCGATCGGGCGAGCGGCGCGCCCTGCCCCGCCCATTGCGCGCCATAGCCGCCATCCCCGCGCGCCTTGGCGGCGGCGTTGAGCGCCTTGCCCGCATCATAGGCCACCGGATAATCGGGCGCGGCGCCCTCGTTCGCCTCGCCCCACGCCGTGAAGCGATTGGCGAGGCACCGCGCGGGGCGGCCCGATATCGCTCGCGTCATCACCGTATGGTCCGCTGCTTCGCTCGCCAGTGCGGCGCGGTGCCATTGGTCGGCGCTGCTTTCAGGGCAGGCGATGAAGGCGGTGCCAAGCTGCGCGGCGACGGCGCCGAGATCGAGCATCGCACGAACGCTCGCGCCGTCCATGATCCCGCCCGCCGCGATCACCGGCAGGCCCGACTTCGCCACCAGCAGGCGGGTTAGCGCGACCGTACCGAGCCGATCGTCACGCGCATCTGGATCGAACATCCCGCGATGCCCGCCGGCCTCCCATCCTTGCGCGACCACCGCATCGATACCGGCCTTCCGGACCTCTTCGGCCTCGGCAAGGCTCGTCGCGGTCGCCAGCAGCAGGCAACCCACCGCCTTGAGCGCCGCGATGCGATCCGCCGAAGGAAGACCGAAGTGAAAGCTCACGACCGGCGGCGCCTGATCGATCAGCAGCCGGAGCATCGCATCATCCTCGGCGAAGCTGGTGTAGATCTCGCGCAATTCGGCCGGTGGGATCGCGCCCTGCTCCGCAAACAACGGCGCCAGCGCATCGACCCACGCCCTCTCGCGCGCCGGCTCACGACGCGGCGGCGCGTGGACGAACAGATTGACGTTGAACGCCCGATCGGTCCGCGCCCGCACCGCATCGATCATCGCCCGCGCGCCCGCCGCATCGGTCGCGCCGACCGCGATCGATCCGAGCGCGCCGGCATTCGATACGGCAGCGGCCATTTCGGGGGTCGACGTTCCGGCCATCGGCGCCTGGATGATCGGCACGGGCACGGCGATGCGGTCTAGCAAGGTCATCCGTCCATCCTACGATTTTACCATGACAAGCAAAGCTAAGGTTGCCCTAGCCCCCGTCGCGCGCCATAGCCCCGCGCGTTTCTCTACCGGCCCAACAGGAAAGCGAATCCCATGAGCCTTATCGCCTCGGCCCTGAACCGCATCTCGCCCTCGCCCACGCTCGCGATGACGAGCCGTGTGCTCGAGCTGAAGCAGAAGGGCATCGACGTGATTGGCCTCTCCGCCGGCGAGCCCGATTTCCCGACGCCCGACTTCGTCAAGGAAGCCGCGATCGAGGCGATCCGCAACAATCAGACCAAGTACACCAATGTCGACGGCACGGCCGAGCTGAAGGCCGCGATCGCCGGCAAGTTCAAGCGCGACAACAACCTGACCTACGATGCGTCGCAGATCACGGTGAACGTCGGCGGCAAGCACACCCTGTTCAACGCGCTGGTCGCCACCGTCGAGGCGGGCGACGAGGTGATCATCCCCGCGCCTTACTGGGTCAGCTATCCCGACATCGTCCAGTTTGCGGGCGGCACCCCCGTCTTCATCAAGGCGGGCGCGGACAAGCTGTACAAGATCACGCCAGATCAGGTCGAAGCCGCGATCACGCCGAAGACCAAGTGGCTGCTGCTCAATTCGCCGTCCAACCCGTCCGGCGCGGCCTATACCGCCGACGAGCTGCGCGCGATCGCCGAAGTGCTGCGCCGCCACCCGCATGTCTGGGTGATGGCCGACGATATGTACGAGCATATCGTCTATGACGATTTCAAGTTCGCCACGATCGCCGAAGTCGCGCCCGATCTGTACGATCGCACGCTGACGGTGAACGGCTGTTCGAAGGCCTATTCGATGACCGGCTGGCGCATCGGCTTCGCCGGCGGCCCGACCCAGCTGATCAAGGCGATGTCGAAGCTGCAGTCGCAGTCGACGTCCAACCCCTGCTCGATCGCGCAGGCGGCAGCCGTCGCGGCGCTCAACGGCCCGCAGGATCATCTGAAGGAACGCGCCAACGCCTTCCAGAAGCGCCGCGACCTCGTCGTCTCGATGCTCAACCAGATCAACGGCATGAACTGCCCGCGTCCCGAAGGCGCCTTCTATGTCTATCCGGACGTGTCGGGCCTGATCGGCAAGTCGACCCCAGCCGGCAAGAAGATCGAGAATGACGCCGACCTGATCGACTATTTCCTCGACGACGCGCGCGTCGCGGCGGTCCACGGCGCGGCCTTCGGGCTCGAGCCGGCATTCCGCGTCTCCTATGCGACGTCGGAAGCGATCCTCACCGAAGCGTGCGAGCGCATCCAGACGGCCTGCGCCGCGCTGCGTTGATATATATTTCGTCATCCCGGCGGAGGCCGGGATCTCGGCGAGCATCTAGGCGGAAGCTAGCCGCAAGAGTCTCCTGAGATCCCGGCCTCCGCCGGGATGACGCATTTTGGGGCACTCGACATCCCTCGTCGAACTGTGGCATAATCGCCACAGGATGATAAAAAAGGATGCCGTCTTGACGGATTCCCCGAACCGACGCCTTGGTGTCGGAATTGCCGCCGGCCTGCTCCTTCTGGGCGCAGCCGGCACGATGGCCACCCGCAGCCCGGCGATCGCGCCGGCGCCGAAGGTCAACGCAGGCCCCATCGCCCGCGTGCCCGCCCCCGCCGTCGATCCCTCCGATAACGCCGCCACCCGCACCGCCATCTTCGCGGGCGGATGCTTCTGGGGCGTGCAGGGCGTGTTCCAACATGTCGAAGGCGTCACCGGCGCCGTCTCCGGCTATTCGGGCGGCAAGAAGGCTGACGCCGAATATGGCGCGGTCGGCAGCGGCACGACCGGCCATGCCGAAGCGGTGCAGGTTACCTACGATCCGCGCAAGGTGAGTTACGGCACGCTGCTGCGTATCTTCTTCGCGGTGGTCGCCGATCCGACCACGCTCAACCGCCAGGGGCCGGATCGCGGCACCCAGTACCGCACCGCCATCTTCCCGACGACGCCCGAGCAGAAGGCGACCGCAACCGCCTATATCGCGCAGCTGGGCGCGGCGAAAGTATGGAAGGCGCCGATCGTCACGAAGGTCGAGCCGAACAAGGGCTTCTTCGCGGCGGAGAAGTACCATCAGGACTTCCTGACGCGGAAGCCCGATTATCCCTATATCGTCTATAACGACCTGCCGAAGGTCGAGGCGCTGCGCGTCGCCTTCCCGCAGCATTTCCGCAAACAGGCGGTGACGGTTTACAAGATCGGCTGACAAGCCGTCGCCCCGGCGGAGGCCGGGGCCGCCACGAAGCGAAGTACCGGACGAGCGACACAAGATGGCGAAAGGCGGCTGGACCTACATCGTCACCGATCGTCCATTCGGGATCCTGTATGTCGGCGTGACAGCCGACCTCGCCGAACGCATCACGGCCCACCGCGAAGGTCGCGGATCGGCCTTCTGCCGGAGATGGAGCTTGAAGCGCCTTGTTCTAGCAGAGCCGCACGACAGCATTGAGAACGCTATCGTGCGGGAAAAGGCGCTGAAGAATTGGAAGCGTGATTGGAAGCTACGGCTGATCGCGGAGATCAACCCGACTTGGGATGATCTCTACGATCGAATTAATGGCTAGCTTTCGCTCCACTCCGTAGCGGCCCCGGCCTCCGCCGGGGCGACGACTTGTCAGCGCCCGCCGGTCTTGCGGACCGCGCTCTTGTGCGCGCCGACCGGGCCCTTCGGGCGGCCGAAGCGGCGCTTCTGGCCCTCACCACCGGCCGGACGCTCACCACCATTGCGGCCACCATCATGGCGACGGCCGTTCTGGCCGTTGCGCTGCTGACGCAGTTCCTCGGCGGTCGGGGCAGCCGGCTTGGGCAGCTTCGCCTTTTCGGAGACGAAGTTTTCCGGAAGCGGCTGGATTTCCAGCTTCACCTTGGTCAGGCGCTCGATCGCCTTCAGGTAAGGCCGCTCGTCATCCGCCACGAAGGCGATGGCGAGGCCCGATGCGCCCGCGCGCGCGGTGCGGCCGATGCGGTGGACGTACTGCTCGGCAACGTTCGGCAGTTCGAAGTTGAAGACATGGCTGACGCCGCCGACGTCGATGCCGCGCGCGGCGATGTCGGTCGCGACGAGGATCTTCACCTCACCCTTGCGGAAGCCCAGCAGGGTGCGTTCGCGCTGCGGCTGGCTCTTGTTGCCGTGGATCGCGTCCGCCGCGATGCCGGCGGCGCGCAGATGCTTCACGACGCGATCGGCGCCATGCTTGGTGCGGGTGAAGACGAGCGCACGGTCGATCGGCTCGGCCTTGATCCGCATGATCAACAGCGCGGTCTTTTCGGTCGGGTTGCAGAAGGTCGCGAACTGCTCGACGCGCTCGGCCGTGGTCGACTGCGGCGCAACCGACACCTTGACCGGATCGGTCAGGAAGCGATCGCCCAGATCGGCGATCGTCTTGGGCATGGTGGCCGAGAAGAACAGCGACTGGCGCTTCTTCGGCAGCAGCTGATCGACGCGCTTGAGCGCGTGGATGAAGCCCAGGTCGAGCATCTGATCGGCTTCGTCGAGGACGAAGATCTCGACGAACTTGAGGCTGAGCGCACGCTGGTCGATCAGGTCGAGCAGGCGGCCCGGCGTCGCGACGAGCACGTCGACGCCGCGCGACAGCTGGCGGATCTGCCGGTTGATCGGCACGCCGCCGAACACGGTCGCGACCGAGAGGCGCAGATATTTGCCGTACTGCACGAAGCTTTCGGCGATCTGGCTGGCCAGTTCGCGCGTCGGCGCGAGGACGAGCATGCGACAGCCCTGCGGCGGCGTATGCTTCAGATTGTCGGCGAGATGGTGGAGCGAGGGCAGCGCGAAGGCCGCAGTCTTGCCGGTGCCGGTCTGCGCGATGCCGCACAGGTCGCGGCCCTGCAGCAAACCGGGGATCGCCTGTGCCTGGATCGGCGTCGGCACGTCATAGCCCTTCGAGGCGAGCGCGCGCTGGATCGGCTCCATCAGGCCGAGGTCGGAGAATTTGGTCATGATAACTTTCGCATGGATGCGGGCGCACGACATCACAGCCATGCGACAGCGGGTTCGAATGACGACCCGCGTGAATTGGGAAGCCTAAGCTTGGATTGCGTCCTTGGACCCGAGCCGGCCTGTCCATTGGAGCGGACAGGAGATCACGCTGCTCTAAGGCCAATCCCGAATTCCGGCATCGACGCGAGGACGCATATGCAGCATTTTGGCCGAAACTTCAAGTCGAGGGCGGAATGACGATACGCAAAGCTGCTAAAATGCTGATCTGTGGCCTCTTTGCATCGGTGTCAGCTACGCCCGCCCTCGCCGCGCTGTCGGCACCTGAAGCGAAGATGGTGGCGACGGTCGATGCCGAAACCGACCGATCGATCGCGTTGCTCCAGAAACTCGTCGAACAGAATAGCGGGTCGCTCAACATGGAGGGCGTCGCCAAGGTCGGCGAGATGATGCGCGCCGAACTGGAGCCGCTAGGCTTCACGGTGAAGTGGGTGCCGATGGCCGCCGCCAAACGATCGGGCCACATCGTCGCGACCCATGTCGGCGCGAAGGGTGGCAAGCGCCTGCTGCTGATCGGGCATCTCGACACGGTGTTCGAACCCGACAGCCCGTTCCAGCACTGGACCCGCAAGGGCGACGAGGCCGAGGGGCCGGGCGTGGGCGACGACAAGGGCGGGATGACCGTGATGGTCGCGGCGCTCCGCGCGATGAAGGCGGCGGGGACGCTCACCAAGGCCAATATCGAGATCGTGCTGACCGGCGACGAGGAGAATGTCGGCGAGCCGGTATCGATCGCGCGCGGCGATCTGATCGCCGCAGGCAAGCGCGCCGATGCCGCGCTCGATTTCGAAGGACTGGCGCGTGACAATGGCCGCGACATGGGGTCGATTGCGCGGCGCTCCTCCTCATCGTGGGTGGTGAAGGCGACCGGCAAGACCGGCCATTCGAGCGGCATCTTCTCCGATCGGGTCGGTTACGGCGCGACCTACGAACTGGTCCGCATCCTCGATCGTTTCCGCCGCGAGCTGCCCGAAACGAACCTCACCTACAATATCGGCCTGATCGCGGGCGGCGCGACCGCCGAGTTCGACGCGCAGGGCATCCGCGCGACCGCGACCGGCAAGGGCAACATCATCCCGCCCGTCGCCGAAGCGCATGGCGACATGCGCACGCTCTCCGACGAACAGACCATCCGCGTGCGTGAGAAGATGAAAGCCATCGTCGCCGATCACCTGCCCGGAACCGGCGCGGAAATCGCCTTCCCCAAGGATGGCTATCCGGCGATGGCGCCGACCGAGGGCAATCGCGATATCCTGGCGAAGCTGAACGGCGTCAATCGCGACATGGGCCTGCCCGAAATGCCCGAACTCGATCCGCTGCGCCGGGGCGCGGGCGACATCAGCTTCGTCGCGAAGGACGTCGCCGGCTATGTCGGCATGGGCGCCGCAAGCCGTGGCGATCATGCGCCGGGCGAGACCGTGGACCTGAAAAGCATCCCACTCCAGGCCAAGCGTGCGGCGATTTTGATGAGCCGGTTGAGCGCGGAGAAACGATCCAATTAATCCTCCCCGGCACGGGGAGGGGGACCATCCGAAGGATGGTGGAGGGGGTTCGCCACAAGCGATGTACCTTGCCTCCAGCCCCCTCCACCGCTTCGCGGTCCCCCTCCCCGTTCCGGGGAGGATTGGAAGTCAGGCCAAACTCACCCTACCGCCCGCGTGGCGTTCGAGCCGGCCCGCAATCTCAAGCTCCAGCAGCACAGTCTGCACGATCGGCGCGGGCAGGCCGCTCTGGCGGATTATCTCGTCGACCGGCAGTGCGACCGGCCCCATCAGGTCGGTCACGACCCGGCGTTCGGCATCGCCCGCATCCATAGGTTCGGGCGGAACATAGGACGCGCCTCGCCCTGCCCGCACACCGCCGCCGATCGTGCCCATCGCCTCGATCGCGTCGGCGGCGGACTGGATCAACGTCGCGCCTTCGCGGATCAGCAGGTTCGCGCCCTGCGAACGCGGATCGAGCGGGGAGCCGGGAACGGCCATCACCTCACGCCCGAACTCGCCCGCAAGCCGCGCGGTGATCAGCGAGCCGGATTTTGGCGCCGCCTCGACCACCAATGTGCCCAGCGACAGCCCGGCGATGATCCGGTTGCGATAGGGGAAGTGGCGCGCCCGCGGCTCAGTGCCCGGCGGCTGTTCGGCGATCAGCAGGCCACGCGCGGCGATATCGTCCTGAAGCGCGGCATTCTCCGGCGGATAGGCGACGTCGATCCCGCCCGCGATCACGCCCACCGTGCCGCCATCGATCGACCCGACATGCGCGGCGGTGTCTATCCCGCGCGCGAGGCCGGACACCACCGTCCAGCCTTCCGCCGCCAGATCGTGCGCCAGTTGCCGCGCGAAGCGGATCGCGATGCCGCTGGCATTGCGCGCGCCGACCATCGCGACGGCGGGTCGATCGAGCAAAGTCACGTCGCCCTTCACGATCAGGGCCGCCGGCGCATTATCGATTTCGGCGAGGAGCGCCGGATAGGCGGCGGTATCGCGGAACAGGTAGCGCGCGCCGAGGCGCTTTACCGTCGCGACCTCCGCTTCGACCGCCTCTTTCGACGCGACAGCGGGCGCCTTGCCGCCGCCCCGCCGCGCAAGATCGGGTAAGGCCGCGAGTGCCGCTTCAGGGTCGCCGAAACGGCGAAGCAACTGGATGTAAGTGACCGGCCCGATACCGCCCGTGCGGATCAGCCGGAGCCGGGCAATGCCTTCGTCCCGGCCGATGCTCACTCGGGCTTCTTGCCCCCGGACCTTGGCTCCGTCCCCGCGAGCAGGCGCGAAATATTCTCGCGATGCTTGATCAGGACCAGCAGGGTCATGCCCAGGAACACCAGCACCTCATCCGAACGCCCGACCATCGCGGCCACCACCGGCGGCGCGATCGATGCACTCATGCCGCCCAGCGAGGAGATGCGCGTGATCGCGAACATCCCGATCCACACGATCGCAAAGGCGAGGCCCGCCGGCCAGTAGAGCGCCAGGCTGACGCCCAGCATAGTCGCGACGCCCTTCCCGCCCTTGAAGCCCAACCACACCGGATAGAGATGGCCGAGAAAGGACGCGCCCGCCGCATAGACCTCAAGGCCCGGCGCGAAGTGGCGCACGATCAGCACCGCGACCGCGCCCTTCGCACCGTCCAGCAGCAACGTCGCCGCCGCCAGCCCCTTGCGCCCGGTGCGCAGCACGTTGGTCGCGCCGATATTGCCCGATCCGATCTGGCGCAGATCGCCCGCCCCGCCCCAGCGCGTCAGCAGCACGCCGAACGGGATCGAACCCAGCAGATAGGAGCCGATCAGCACGATGGCTGTGGCGATATTCGGCATTCTGGCCCCCGCGAGAAACGGCGGCGACCATAGTGGAACGATCCGCTTTCGCAACATGCACTTGTGCGCACTGCGCCGTCCGAGGCGGTGGTCAAAACTCCGCTTGAAGTTAACCCGGCCCGGTGCTGAAACCGCCGCATGACCGCGCGCCGCATCGCCACCCTCATTCTGTTCGCGCTCGGCGCGCTGATCCTCGCCGAACCGGCGCTCGCATCGACCGCCGGCCCCGCGCAGACCGGAGCGCTCGATCGGGCGATGGGGACGATCGCGGGCAACGGCCAGCCGCTGAGCTTGTCGCTCCAGATCCTGGTCCTGATGAGCCTGCTGACGGTTCTGCCGTCGCTGGTGCTGATGATGACCAGCTTCACGCGCATCATCATCGTGCTGTCGCTGCTGCGGCAGGCGCTGGGGCTTCAACAGACGCCGCCGAACCAAGTGCTGGTCGGCCTCGCCCTGTTTCTCTCGCTGTTCGTGATGCGGCCGAGCATCGACCAGATCAATGCGAACGCCTGGAAACCCTATGGCGCCGGACAGATCGGGATCGAGGAGGCGATCACGCGATCGGGCACCGTGCTGCACGGCTTCATGATCCGCCAGACGCGCCAGACCGACCTCAAACTGTTCGCCGACCTCGCCAAGGCGCCGCGCTTCGCCCGCCCGGCGGACATCCCCTTCTCGATCCTGCTCCCCGCCTTCGTGACCAGCGAATTGAAGACGGCGTTCCAGATCGGCTTCCTGATCTTCCTGCCCTTCCTCGTCATCGATCTGGTGGTCGCGTCGACATTGATGTCGCTGGGCATGATGATGCTATCGCCCGCGATCATATCCATGCCTTTCAAGTTGTTGTTGTTCGTTCTTGTCGACGGATGGGCACTGACGATGGGCTCGCTCGCCGGGAGTTTTGCCGGTGGCTAACTCCCCCCATCCGTTCGTGTCGAGCGAAGTCGAGACACGGCCCCGCACCCTCAACCAACGTGTCTCGACTTCGCTCGACACGAACGGTGTGGGGAGGTGAGGTAGTCATGAACGCAACGTCGCCAGATTATTTCATCGGCATCGCGCAGCAGGCGATGTGGATCCTCGCGCTCGCATCCGCGCCGATCCTGATCCCCGCGCTGATCGCCGGAATCATCCTGGGCATGATCCAGGCGGCGACTTCGATCAACGAACAGACGCTGGCGTTCGTCCCCAAGCTGATCGTCGTCGGCGCGATGCTCGCGCTGTTCGGCGGGGCGATCCTGATGCTGCTCGCCGATTTCACGCGGGAGATGTTCGCGCGGATTCCGGATCTGTTGCGATGATCCCGACGGCCTTTGCCGGGGTCGAAACCCAGCTGTGGCTGTGGATGATTGCCATGATCCGGCCGGGCGCCGCCTTCATGGCCGCCCCCGTATTCGGCGCACCCGCCGTGCCGATGCAGTTGCGCACCGTGATCGCGCTGGCGATCGGCATTCCCGCGCTGGCTAGTACGCCGTTCGTTCTGCCCGAAAGCGGCATCGCCTCCTTCGCCGGAGTCGCGCTGGTCGCGGGTGAAGTGCTCGTCGGTCTCGCGCTGGGCTTCGCCACACAGATAGGCTTTTCGGCCGCGATGGTGTCGGGCGAAGTGATCGGCAATGCGATGGGCCTGGGTTTTGCCGGCATGATGGACCCGGCCAGCGGCACGCCCACGCCGGCGATCAGCCAGTTCATGTCGATCATCGCGACCTTCCTGTTCCTGGCGATCGGCGGGCATCTGCAACTCGCGACGATCATCATCGAAAGCTACAAGGCGCTGCCACCCGGCGAAGCCTGGATGGGGGCCAAGAGCCTGCAGGGACTGGCGCTGTTCGGGGGCGATCTGTTCGCGGCGGGCCTCGCCATCGCCCTGCCCGTCGGCTTTGCCCTGATCCTCGTCCAGCTCGTCATGGCGATGCTCGCGCGCTCGGCGCCGCAGATGAACATCTTCTCGGTCGGCCTGCCCGCAACCCTGCTCGCCGGCCTCGTCCTGCTCGCCATCGCCGCGCCCTCGATGGGCGACGGCATCACTGCCTCGATCCAGCGCGGCCTGGCCGTCGCGCACCAGCTCGCGCTCGGGAAATAGCCTATGTCAGAGGGCCCCGAGAGCGACGACAAGACAGAAGCCCCAACCCCGAAGCGCAAGCAGGAAGCGGTCGAAAAGGGTGACGTCCTCCAATCCAAGGAACTCGGCACCGCATTGGTGATGATCGCGGGCGCCGCGTGGATCGCGCTGGCGGGGCCGTGGTTCATCGGCTCGCTCAAGGCGATGCTGGCCGACGCCCTGTCGTTCGATGTCGGCGCGGTCGAGAACTTCGATGCGCGATCGGCGGTCGTGCGCACCCTGCTGCAGGTGGCGCCGCCGATCATCGTCCTGATGGGCCTCACCTTCGTCGCCGCCATCGCCGCACCGGCGGCGCTGGGTTCGCTGGGCTTTCGCTGGGAGGCGATCGGGTTCAAGGCGAACAAGCTCGATCCGATCGCGGGCATCAAGCGCATCTTCGGCACGCAGGGGCTGGTCGAACTGATCAAGTCGCTGCTCAAGATCCTGGCGATGGGCGCGGTCGGCTATTGGCTGCTGTCGGATCAGGTGACGCAGATCGTCACGCTCGGCCAACAGGATCTGCGCACCGCGCTGGGGCAACTGGGATCGAGCTTCGTCTATGCGATCATCGTGATGACGCTGGCGCTCGCGGTCGTCGGCGGGATTGATGTGCCCGCCCAGATCTTCCAGCGGCAAAAGCGCCTGCGCATGTCGAAGCAGGAGATCAAGGACGAGTCCAAGCAGACCGAAGGTTCGCCCGAAATGAAGGGGGCAATCCGATCGAAGCAGATGCAGATGTCGCGCAGTTCGGCGCGCAAGGCGATCAGCGAAGCGACCGTGGTGCTGACCAACCCGACCCATTTTGCGGTCGCCCTGCGCTACCGCCCCGGCATGGACCCCGCCCCCGTCGTCGTCGCGCGCGGACGCGGCGCCACGGCCGATGTGCTGCGCGAACTGGCGACCGAAAATGGCGTGCCGATGCTGCGCTATCCGCAGCTGACCCGCGCCATTTATTATACCAGCCGATCGGGTCAGATGATCCGCGACGACCTGTTCGTCGCGGTCGCATCGATCCTCGCCTTCGTCTTCAACCTCGATCGCGCGGCGGCCGAAGGCATCGTCCAGCCCGATATCGAGGTGCCCGGCGGCGCCCGTTTCGACGAAGATGGTCGACCAACGGCGTAAAATCCGCCGTCCGCAAACCCTTCGGTAACCATCTTCGCCCTAAAGCACTCGCTCGCGATGCCGTTACCGGCTGAAACGAGGGTGGAATTTCACAATGGTTACGGCTGTCGGATCGTCGATCCTTACATCGCTGGGCGCGTCGAGCCTCGACACGGCCTCGCTCGTCGATCAGCTGGCGACCGCCGCGATCGCGAACAAGACGGCTGCGCTGACCAAGAAAGAAACTGCGAACACCACGAAGATTTCCGATCTCGCCAACGCGATCAACACGATCACGACCTTTTCCTCGTCGCTCGCCTCGCTGATCTCGGGCGGCTCGCTCTATACGCAGCCGACCAGCTCGAACACGTCACTGGTGCAGGTGAGCGCGGTTGCGGGCGCGCGGCTTTCGGGCCTGTCGGCGACGATCGAAGTGAAGAACCTCGCCACTGCGCAGACGATGACGTCTGCCCCGCTCGCCGGCAGCAACGCCACGATCGGCGAAGGCACGCTCCAGCTCAAGGTCGGCGACAAGACCGCGACGATCAAAATCGATTCCACCAACAACACCGCCGCCGGTCTCGCCAAGGCGATCAAGGACGCGAACCTGGGCGTCAGCGCCAGCCTGGTCACTGACAGCACCGGCACGCGTCTGGTCGTGAAGGGGCAGACCGGCGAAGCCAACGCCTTCTCGCTGACCAAACTGACCGGCGACGACGCCGGCATAGGCCGATTCACCTATGATCCGACCACCTATGACGCAGACAACGTCACCGGCCTCAAGCTGCAGCAGGAAGCCGTCGATGCCGAATTGATCGTAGATGGCGTCGCGGTCTCCAAGGCATCGAACAGCTTTTCGGACGTGATTGAGGGCGTGAAGATCGATCTGCAGGGCGCCGCCCCCGGCACCACCGTCTCGATCGGCGCGAACCAGCCGACCGATGCGATCAAGCAGGCGATGAGCGACATCGTCGACGCCTATAACGAGGCGCGCGCCACGCTGAAGAAGATGACCGGCACCGACGGCAGCCTGCGGTCGGACCCCGGCATCCGCGCGCTGATGACCCAGTTGTCGCAGCTGACGACCACCAAGCTGACCTACCCGGTCGATCCCAGCAGCCCTTCGACGCTGGCCGAGATCGGGATCAAGACCAACCGCGACGGCACGCTCACGCTCGACACCGCGCGCCTCAATACGGTGATGACGAGCAATCCCGAAGCCGTCGAGGCGATGTTCAATCCGGGGCAGCGTTCGTCCAACCCGCTGATCCAGATCACCAGCCCGATCGGCAAGACGCCCGGCGGCGTCTATACGATTACGAACGTCAAGGCGGCGACCAGCAACACCGCGGCATCGGCGACGATCGATGGGCAAGCGATGCTCCCGTCGGGCAGCGACAGCGTGCAATCGTCCTTCTTCGCGGCCTCGGCCGGCCTGGTCTTCAAGCCGCTGGGCGACGTCGCCAGCGCGACCATTTCGATCGATCTGGGCATTGGCGGCGCGCTGGAGGCGATCAAGACCCGTCTCACCGCATCCTCGGGCGCGCTCACCGCGTCGCAGAACAGCCTCGATACCGAGAAGAAGTCGATCTCGGACGCGAAGGAAAAGCTGGCCGCCAAGGACACCGCCTATCGCGAGCAGCTGACCAAGCAATATACCACGCTGCAGACGGCCTTGCGCGCCTACAGCTCCACCCAGTCCTATCTGACCCAGCAGATCGACCAGTGGAACAAGAGCGATTGATCCCTGCCCGCGTGACGACCCCCTTTTTTGTTCAGGAGCTTTGAATGCTGATGTCCGGTTATCCCGGTGCCGCCCGTGGCCGTTATCAGGTTGTCGATGTCGAAAGCCGCATCGAGAGCGCGTCGCCGCACAAGCTGATCGCGATCCTGTTCGACGAACTGATCAAGGCGATCGAGATCATGCAGGCCGCGCAGGGCGTCGGCAATCGCGCCAAGATGATCGACAAGCAGCAGCGTGCCGCGAACATCCTGCTCGCGCTCGAAACCAGCCTCGATTTCCGCACCGGCGGCGATCTGGCGATCACGCTGGCGCAGGTCTATCGCGAAGGCCGTCGCCTCGTTCAGCAGGGCGGCCGCGAGAACAAGCCCGAACTGGTCGAGGAAGCCCGCTCGATGCTCGCCGAAATCGCCAGCGCCTGGGATCAGATCGGCTGAGGATGAAGGCGGCGTTCACCACGTCGCTTCATATGTCCTTTAGCAGCGCGCGCCCAGAAACGTCGCGAACGGAGAACAGGCCATGACAGCTCCCCAACGGCAGATTCGCGACGGCGGCACGCTTCAGGCGGTGCGCGCGCCGGAGCAGGTGAACCCGATCCAGGCGGCCGCGGCGAGCGCGCGCCCGATCGAATCCCCCGCGCGCGTACTGCAGGAACAGGTCGGCCGCTACGCCGCTGGCCAGTCTGTGCGCCTGCCGCGCGAGCATCGTTCGCACAATGCCGAACTGTCGCGCTTCATCCTGGGCGCGGTGACGCTCTGGGGCTGCACGCTGGGCGGCATCGGCGCGATCCTCGTCAAGGCGGCGATGTAAGCGCCGCTGCGGCGCTCACTCCTCCAGCTTCGCTCCGTCGACCGTGCGCTCGATCCGGGCGCGCTCCTTATCCGCCGCCTGTTTTTCCGCCTTCGTCCGGCCGAACGCCGCGCGGTTCGCATCGGCGCGGACCTTGTCGTCGGCGCGCTTCTTCGCCTTGCGGGCGCGGTTGAGGTTGATGATCTCGGCCATATGGCGAACCCTGCCCCGAAAAAGGTGACGGCGGAACCCGCTTCGTCTAAGGCGCGCCGATGAATGACGATGCCATCGCCGGCTGGGTGCGCGAGGCGCTGGGCCACACGCCCCGCGATCCGGCCCTGTTCACCCGCGCGCTGACCCACGGCAGCTACAATGCCGACCATTATGAACGGCTCGAATTCCTGGGCGACCGGGTTCTCGGCTTGATCGCGGCCGACTGGATTTATGTCGAGTTCCCGAACGAGCCAGAGGGCAATCTCTCCCGCCGTCTCAACGTGATCGTCAGCCGCGAAACCTGTGCCGAGGTGGGCCGCGAGATCGGCGTGCCCGAGCGGCTGATCCTGGGCAAGCAGGCGCGTGACGATGGCGCGCGCCATTCGGACAATGTCGTCGGCGACGTCGTGGAGGCGCTGATCGGCGCGCTCTATCTTGAGGCCGGACTGGAGGGCGCAACCGCCTTCGTCCGCCGCGTGTGGGGCGATCGCGTGACGCGGCAGGCCCAGGCCCCGCGCCATCCCAAGTCCGCGCTGCAGGAATGGGCCGCCGCCAATCGCTGCCGCCCGCCCGTTTACACGCTGGGTGCGCGCACCGGCCCGCACCACGCACCGCGTTTCAACGTGACCGTCGCCATCCCCGGCCGCGCCGAGGCCAGCGCCGAAGGCACGTCCAAGCAGGAGGCGGAAACCGCCGCCGCCAAAGCCCTTCTGGAGAAGCTCGCATGACCGAACGTTGCGGTTTCGTCGCCGTCGTCGGTGCGCCGAACGCCGGCAAATCGACCCTCGTCAACGCCATCGTCGGCCAGAAGGTCGCGATCGTCAGCCCCAAGGCGCAGACGACGCGCACCCGCCTGATCGGCGTCGCCATCGCCGAACAGTCGCAGATCCTGCTGATCGACACGCCCGGCATCTTTGATCCCAAGCGCCGGCTCGATCGCGCGATGGTCGCGGCCGCATGGGGCGGCGCGCAGGATGCCGATCTGATCGCGTTCGTCCTCGATGCCGAGGCCGGGATCACCAAGCGGGTCGCCCCGCTGGTCCAGACGCTGGCCGAACGGCGCGAGCCGAAGCTCGTCATCCTCAACAAGGTCGATCTCTGTTCGAAGGGATCGCTGCTCGAACTGGCGACCAAGCTTCAGGAAGCGTTGAGCCCCGAGGCGATCTTCATGGTCTCCGCCTCGACCGGCGACGGCGTCGATGATCTCAAGGGCGCGCTCGCTGCACGCATGCCCGAAGGGCCGTGGCACTTCCCCGAGGAGCAGGTGTCCGACGCCACCGACCGCATGCTCGCGGCCGAAGTGACGCGCGAGCAGCTCTATCTCCAGCTCCACGCCGAACTGCCCTATGACAGCGCGGTCGAGACCGAGAAATATGAGGAGCGCAAGGACGGATCGGTCGCGATCTACCAGCAGATCCTCGTCGCCCGCGACACCCAGCGCGCGATCGTGCTGGGCAAGCGCGGCGCGCGCCTGAAGGAAATCGGCAGCAAGTCGCGCGAGGAACTGACCAAGCTGCTCGATCGCAAGGTCCACCTGTTCCTGCATGTGAAGGTGGCCGAGAAATGGAGCGACGATCGCGGTCTTTACCGCGAGATCGGCCTCGACTGGGTCGACTGACCCAGTAACTGTCTTGCGATCGTCATGCCGCTGCTTCACCCTCGTCTCAAAAGCGAGGGCGATGGCATGGCACGAGTCTTTTTCGTCACCAACCGCAACTATAAGGGCCGCAATAACCAGGCGAAGTTCGGCGGCTCCTTTTCCGAAGATGGGGTGGCCGCACTCCGCTACGGCTATGCCGAACTGAGCATCGCGGGCGACGCGGCGAGCATCGACAGCGCGGTCGTCTTCCCCGAACCCGATCTCAAGAAACCGCTGGAGAAGCAGCCCAAATCGGGCAGCGAAGCCTTCCTACGCATGCTCAAGGACGCGATCGTCAACGGATGCGTCCATACCGTGATCTTCATCCACGGCTTCAACGTCAGCTTCGAAGACGCGCTCAAATCGGCCGCGCTCCTGTCGGACAGCCTGGAGTTCGAGGGCAAGAAGCTCAACGTCGTGCTGTTCAGTTGGCCGTCGGATGGCAAGGCCATCCCGCTGATGTCCTATTATAGCGACCGCGACGATGCCCGCGTCACCGCCCCCGCGCTGGCCCGCCTCTATCTGCGGCTATGGGACTTCATCAGCCAGATGAAGACCGACGAATATTGCGGCCGCGCGCTCCACATATTGGCGCACAGCATGGGCAATTATGTGCTGCGCAACGGGCTGCAGGCGCTGCGCGCGAAGGAACCGCGCCGGATCGCGCGCTTGTTCGATCAGATCATCCTCGCCGCGCCCGACGAGGATGACGACGCCTTCGAAACCGACGACAAATTGCGCATGCTCCCCGCGCTCGCGCGGCAGGTGACCGCCTATTACAACCGCAATGATCGCGCGCTGCTGGTGTCCGACAAGACCAAGAGCAATCCCGACCGGCTAGGGTCGGACGGGCCCCGCATGATCGACATGGTGCCCAAGAAGGTCGCCTTCGTCGATTGTAGCCGCTTCGCCGGCCAATCCGACACGCTCGTCCAGCACAGCTATTTCGTGAACTGCAAGGAAGTGACGGCCGATATCCGCGCAGTGCTGGAGGGGTTCATGCCCGACGACATCGGCAATCGGGAGATCGTCCGCGCCGAGCGCCTCTATCGGCTGGGCAATGCTGCGGAGAAGGTGATCGTTCACCCCACCCCGCCCGCCTGACCGCTCAGCCGCGCAGCACCTCGTCCACCCAGGCGGGCACCAGCACGCTCGCCGGCCCCATCCGGCTCTCGTCGAAATTGTAGCTGCCGGCGGATGGCTCGAGGTTGAGTTCGAGCGTCTCTGCGCCGAAATGTCGCGCCATCTGGACATAGCCCGCCGCCGGATAGACCGCACCCGACGTGCCGATCGACACGAACAGATCGGCCTCGGCCAACGCCGCCTCGATCCGATCCATCTCGTACGGCATCTCACCAAAGAAGACGATGTCGGGCCGCACGCCACCGCCCTCCCCGCACATCGCGCACTCCGGCCCGTCGAGCATCGCTCCGCCGAACGCGGCGCGTCCGCCGCAGCCCTCGCACAGTGCCGACATCAGCTCGCCGTGCATATGGAGCAGCCGCTTCGCTCCGGCGCGTTCGTGCAGATCGTCGACATTCTGGGTGACGATCAGCAGGTCGCCGGCCCACTTGGCGTCCAGCCGCGCCAGCGCCTCATGCGCCGCATTGGGCTTCACCCGCCCCAGCGCCGCGCGCCTTTGATCGTAGAAATCGAGCACCAGCGGCCTGTTCCGCGCCAGCGCCTCGGGCGTGCAGATATCCTCGACCCGATGCCCCTCCCACAGCCCGCCGGGTCCGCGAAACGTATCCAGCCCACTTTCGGCCGAGATCCCCGCGCCGGTGAGGACGACGATGTTGCGGACGGCGGCGGGCATGGTTCTCCTATCGATCCGCCCAGGGCAACGCGCGATTAAGGGTTTCGACGACTTCGGCCATCGGCTCGATCACGGTGACGCTGCGCCCCTCGCCGAAGCGGATGCGGGTGCCGTCGGTGACCGAGGAGATGAAGGTGACTTGCGCCGCATTGATGGCGGTTTCCAGGCGATCGGTGTCGGTAAGGGTGACGATCATGGCACATCCTCCTTCATTATTTGTGCCGCCAGATTAGGCCGCTTTTTATCGCTGTCACCGATAAATAATCGCTCCGTCGCATCCATATCGCATCTCGCCCCGTAACTGACGGTGCTTCCCAAATACGGGATGCTTCGAGAGGACTTCTTCCCATGAGCATCAAGTTTCGCCTTAGCCTGGCCGCGATCGCGCTCGCCGTCGCCACGCCCGTCATCGCCAATCCGATGGTCGGCGGCGCCGCGATGTACCCGACCAAGACGATCGTCGACAACGCGGTGAACTCGAAGGATCACACGACCCTGGTCGCCGCCGTGAAGGCCGCCGGTCTGGTCGAAACGCTGCAGGGCGCGGGGCCGTTCACCGTGTTCGCGCCGACCAACGACGCCTTCGGCAAGCTGCCCGCGGGCACCGTCGAAACGCTGGTGAAGCCCGAGAACAAGGGCACGCTGACAACCGTCCTGACCTATCATGTCGTCGCCGGCCGCATGACGTCCAAGGACATCGCCGCCGCGATCAAGGCCGGCAACGGCAAGGCCAGCCTCACCACGGTTCAGGGTGAAAAGCTCACCGCGTGGATGCAGGGCGACAAGCTGGTCCTCACCGATGCCAAGGGCGGCAATTCGACCGTCACGATCAAGGACGTGATGCAGTCCAACGGCGTGATCCACGTCGTCGACACCGTCCTGATGCCGTAAACAACACCGGGGCCAGGCACCCCTGGCCCCATTCGTCATCCCGGCGGAGGCCGGGATCTCAGGAGAGTCGCGGACCGACAGAGACGCCTGAGATCCCGGCCTCCGCCGGGATGACGGATATGGTTGCGTCCCCTCCACTCCCGGCCCATTAAGCCGCCGGATCAAACAAGGCGGGACGGCATGACGGCGATCGGGATTTTGGGCGCGCAGGGACGGATGGGCCTCGCAATCGCCAATGAGGCGACCGGCCTGGGCGCCACGATCGCGGGCGGCGTCGATCGCGAAGGCGCGGTCGTCGGCCCGTATGCGGATGCTGCAGCGCTCGCCGGTGCCGCCGACGTCCTGATCGACTTCTCCTCCCCCGCCGCGCTCGAAGCGCATCTCGCGGCGGCCGAGGCGGCAGGCAAGCCGATCGTCATCGGCACGACCGGCCTGAAGCCCGAGCATCATGCCTGGATCGACAAGGCCGCGAAGCGCATCGCGGTCCTCCAGTCGGCCAACACCTCGCTGGGCGTCAACGTGCTCAGCCTGCTGGTCGAGCGCGCGGCAAAGATGCTGGGCACCGACTGGGATATCGAGATCGTCGAGATGCACCATCGTCACAAGGTCGACGCCCCGTCGGGCACCGCCTTGCTGCTCGGCGCATCGGCCAATATCGGCCGGGGTGCGGCCAACGGCACAGACCTCAACCGCATCGACCGCATGGGCGACGATGCCGGCGCCCGCGAAGAAGGCGGCATCTACTACGCCTCGCTGCGCGGCGGATCGGTGGCGGGCGATCATCAGGTCGTGCTGGCAACCGATGGCGAACGGATCGAACTGGGCCACCGCGCCGAAAGCCGCGCGATCTTCGCCAAGGGCGCGGTGAAGGCCGCCCTGTGGCTCGCGGGCAAGCCGGCCGGCCGCTACACGATGGGCGACGTGCTGGGCCTCTGATGCGCGGGCCGTCCTCCCCCACCCCGTTCGTGTCGAGCGAAGTCGAGACACGGTCCTGCGCGCCCAGCCAACGTGTCTCGACTTCGCTCGACACGAGCGGTGGTTTTGGGGGCGGATACGCGAGATGAAAAAGGCCGACGTCTTCGAGTTCTACAGGCGCCTCGCGGAGACCGATCCGGCGCCGGAGACCGAGCTCGAATATGTGAACCCCTATACGCTGCTGGTCGCGGTCGCGCTGTCCGCGCAGGCGACCGATATCGGGGTCAACAAGGCGACGAAGCTGCTTTTTCAGGAGGTGCAGACCCCGCAGGCGATGCTCGATCTGGGCGAAGAGGGGCTGAAGCAGCACATCAAGACGATCGGCCTGTTCAACACCAAGGCGAAGAACGTCATCGCCGCCGCGCGCATCCTGGTCGACGACTATGATGGCGAGGTGCCGCAGAGCCGCGAGGCGCTGGAGCAATTGCCCGGCGTCGGGCGCAAGACCGCCAATGTCGTGATGAACGTCGCCTTCGGGGCGGAGACGATCGCGGTCGATACCCACATCTTCCGCGTCGGCAACCGTACCGGCCTGGCGAAGGGCACGAACGTGCTGCAGGTCGAACTCAAGCTCGAAAAGGTGACGCCCGCGCCCTTCCGCCAGCACGCTCACCATTGGCTGATCCTGCACGGGCGCTATATCTGCAAGGCGCGCAAGCCCGAATGCTGGCGCTGCCCGGTGGACGATCTGTGCGCCTTCAAGCCGAAGACGCCGGCGCCAAAGGAAAAGATCGCTGCATAGGAGGTTGCCGTGAAACTCCGCCTATCCATCCTCGTTGCCATCGCCGCCCTGACCGCGACCGCGGACGCCCGCCCGCTCAAGCCCGAGCAGGAGGCGTTGATCAAGCCCGACGGCAAGGCCGTCAGCTGCATCCCCATCAACCAGATCCGGTCGAGCCGCGTGCGCGACGACAGCACGATCGATTTCTACATGAACAACCGGAAGGTCTATCGGAACAAGCTGCCTATGAGTTGTCCGTCGCTCGGTTTCCAGGAGCGGTTCGGCTACGCGACCTCGATCTCGCAGCTTTGCTCGACCGACATCATCACCGTGCTGTTCTCAAACCCCAATTTCATGCCCGGCGCATCGTGCGGCCTTGGCCAGTTCCAGCCGGTGACGGGCGCGCCCAAATAAAAAACCGGCGGCGCTTCCCCCCTTCGGAAGCGCCGCCGCACTACGTCCGCCAGGACGAACTGTTATCGTTCAGCCGACCGAAGCGTGGAGCGACCACGCCCATTCCTCGCCCGGCCCGCGCTCGAAACCGAGATCGGCGGCGACGTCCTCGACCGGCCAGTCGAGATAATCCTCCCAATCGACCATCATCAGCGGCTTCTTGATCGCCTCGCCCGCCGTGATGCCCAGCCGCATCGCGTGAAGCTGCGCCGGCATCAGCGCGGGATAATGGAGCGACACGCGATAATATCCGGTCGCGCTGACGAACATGTTCGCTTCCGACAGATATTGGGCGAGCTTGGGGGTGAAATAGGCCGCGATCGACGTCGTGTTCATGATTGCCAGCGCTTCCTCGCCCAGCTGGTGCGGGCCGAAGCCGGTGATCATATGTTCGATATCGTGGTTCGCCACGCGGCGCTTCATCACATATTCGATGTCGTTGCGAACCTCGAGACCCGCCTTCATGAAGTTCATCTCCATGCCGCTCTGGCTGATGAACGCATGGATCTGCGCGCCCAAGGTGCCGGGCTTGCAGGCGGCGACGATATCGGGCGTGTAGCTGGTCATCCGCCGCGCATCGAGCCAGGCGGCCAACTCCGGCTTCTTCGCCCGTTCCGCCTGCATCAGCGCATAGAATTCGGCATTGTCGCGCACCTCGGCCAACGCGCGGACCATGTTCGGGATCAGATAGGTTTCGGGCAGATCCGGCCCATGCCGCCGCAGCGCGAACTGCGCGAAAGTTTCGCGGAAATAGGGATCGTTGAGATATTTCGAATTGGATGTGAGCACGCTCGACACCGCCGGCTCGGCATCGCCGCGCATATAGCGTTTCTCGGCCTCGGTCAGCGCGCGGCGCTCATTGGCGTCGGCGATCGTCGACGGATCCTCGATACGCTCGCGATCGAGCGTGGCGACCTCTGGCGGTGTCATCGGCCTCTCCTCTTATGATCGGGAGGATATGCCTTTGACGCCGCCCGGCAAGCGCCGGGGACAGGTCTTTGCACCCCGCCCCGCCTTATGGCCCATTTGGCCCCGTCAGATGACCCGTAACACTCAGCGGCGCAGAAACGCCCCGTCGAGCATCGGCGGAAAGCTGCCCGCGTCGTGGATGCGCCCGACGATATCGTCGGGCTGCATCACCGCCCCCGTCGCATACCAGCGCACCTTGTCGTGCGGCAGGTTGCGATCCTTGTCGCCCAGCGCGAACAGCTGCGCCATGAAGTGATTGAACAGCTCGTCGGCCTTGGCGAAGCTCTCCTCGCTCAGCCGCGCCAGCCCCGAACGGCAGATGGCATGCGGATCGGTGAAATCGAGGTCGGCGAACAGCTTACGCCAGCGCTCCTGCAGATTGTGTAGCATCTGTTCGTTGAGCTGCGCAAAGGGGCGCAGCGACGCGCGCAGCTTGACGCGATTGGCCGGATAGAGCGCGATCACCCCGATCTTGTCGAGCTTGGTGAGCAGGAAGGTCATCTCGCTCTCGCTCAGTTGCAGATTGTGGCCGATGCGATCGACGCTCCATCCCTTGCTGAGCAGGTAGAAGGTGAGGCCCAGCACCTGATTTTCGGCCAATGCCGCCTCCTGCGCGGCGTTCAGGAAGCTGCTCGACACCGCCTCGGCATCGACCGCGAGTTCGGCGAGTTCGAGCAGGTCGGTATCGACGACGGCGCAGATCCGCTCAAGCGCCGCAACCGTCAGGCCCCGCCCGCTCATGTAGCGTTTCATCGTCTTCTCGCTGACGCCAATCTCCTTGGCGACATCGGCATAACGCAGGCCCGCGGCGTGAAAGAGTCGCTTGAGCTGCGCGAGCATCCGCCCGCTGTCGACATTGCCGCGCCGCACGCCTTCGTTTCTTTCCCTGGCGGCCATCATCATCCCCTCCCCGGCTGATGCACGCATCCAACCCTTTATGCGGGACCGGTCAACCCGAAATCCATCAACAGGGGTCAGGAGCCGTCCCGCACGAATTGATCGACGCTGTCATTATGCGCGCATAGGCTGGCGACATGCTGACCCTGCTCCTGCTCGCCGCCGCCGCGTCCTCCGATCCGCTTCTGTGCGCGCCGGGATCGGGTCCGCATATCGTGGCGCATCGCGCGCGGCGCGACGTGGATCGGCCGGAAAACAGCCTCGCCGAAATGAAGGCCACCGTCACCGCCGCGCCTTATATGCTGGAGATCGACCTGAGCGAGACGCGCGATGGCGTCATCCGCCTGCTCCACGACGACGATCTCGATCGCACCACCAATGGCCACGGGCCGCTCGCCGCGATCACCAGCAACGAGGCGGCGAAGCTGCGCCTCAAGGATAGCGCCGAACCGCCGCCCCGCTTCGATACGGCCGCACGCTGGGCTGCGCGCAATCCCGGCGCCACGCTGATGCTCGATATCAAGAAGGTGCCGCCCGCCCGGATCGCGCCGATCGCCGATCGCGTGGGGATGACCGGCCGGGTGCTGCTGCTCACCTTCGACCGTAAGACCACCGAAGCCGCGATCGCCGCCGATCCGATCTGGCGCATCTCGGCGCTGGTGCGATCAAGCGAAGAACTGCGCAGCTACCAGGCGCTTTTTGGCGATCGGCCGTTCGTGGCCTACCTGCCGACCTTCTCACCGACCGCCCTGTTCGCCGAAGCGCGTGCCGCTGGCGTCACGATCCTGACCGACGCGATGAGCGGCGGCATGGCCTCACCCGACAAACTCGCCGCATCGGATGCGGGCGCCTATCGCCGCTATCTCGCCGATCGCCCCGCCGATCTGCTGGTCACCGACCACGCTACGCGCCTTCCTGCCTGCGTCCGTTAAGGCCGCCACACCTCGTGCCGCGCCATCACCCGTTCGAACAAAGGCGAGGCCAGTTGAACGCCCAGCCAGCGCTGCACGCCGGGTAAAGGCTGCACATCGAACCACGCCTGATCGGTGGCGGCGAACTGGCGCACGAAGGGCATCAGCGCCGCATCGGTTAAGGATCGCGATGCGCCGCAAAGCCAAAGCTGGCGCGACAGACGATCCTCCAGCACCGCCAGCATGTCCATCGCCGCCGCACGATGCTCGGCCGGGTCGGAGCCATGCCGCTCGGGATATTTGTATCGATCGAGGTGGTGCTTGAACGCGCCGTCATTCGCCGCGATCAGCGTGTCGTCATCGCCATCGAGCCAATGTTCGGGATCGTTCCGGCCCAGCGCCCAGCGCATGATGTCGATGCTCTGATCGATCACCTGCCCGTCCGGCAGCACGAGCACCGGCACGGTGCCCTTGGGCGACGCGGCCAGCATCTCCGCAGGCTTGGCCGACAGCTTGACCTCGCGCAGCTCGAACGCCGTCTCGCTCACCAGCAGCGCAAGGCGCGCGCGCATCGCATAGGGGCAGCGCCGGAAACTGTAGAGGACCGGTTCAGTCATCCCGCGTCGGATAGGTCGCGCCGACATGCGCCACGCCCCGCGCCTCGGCGAGGCCCGTCTGGCGGTGCCGTTCGGCATAGCCCGCCTTCTGCGCATCGCTGCGATCGGCATGGCAGGCGGGGCAGCTCACCCCCGCGACATAGAGGTCGGATGCGCGATCCGCGACGCTCACCGGCATGCGGCAACCGTGGCAAAGCTCGTGCGTGCCGGGTGCGAGGCCGTGGCCGACCGCCACGCGCTGATCGAACACGAAGCATTCGCCTTCCCACCGGCTCTGCTCGGCCGGCACGCTTTCGAGATAAGCGAGGATGCCGCCCTTCAGGTGATAGACGTCCTCCACCCCCTCCGACGCCAGGAACGCCGTCGACTTTTCGCAGCGTATGCCCCCGGTGCAGAACATCGCGACGCGCGGCTTCTCGCCTTTGGACAGAAGCGCGTCGCGATGTTCGCGAAACCATGCCGGGAAATCGCGAAAGCTGCGCGTCTTCGGATCGATCGCCCCCGCAAAGGTGCCGACCGCGACCTCATAATCATTGCGCGTGTCGATCAGGATCGTGTTCGGATCGTCGATCAGCGCGTTCCAGTCGCCCGGCGCGACATAATGGCCGACGTCGGCGACCGGATCGATCGCGGGTTCGCCCATCGTCACGATCTCGGCCTTGATGCGCACCTTCATGCGATGGAACGGCATCGCCGCCGCCCGGCTCTCGCGCACGCCGATATTAGCGCAGCCCGGCAGCGTGCGAATATGATCCAGAACCTCGCCGATCGCCGCGTCCGTGCCCGCGATCGTGCCGTTCAGCCCCTCATGCGCGACCAGCAACGTCCCCTTCACCCCGCGCGAACAGCAGGCGAGCGCGAGCGACGCGCGCACGGCCTCGCGATCCGCAAAGGGCGTGAAGCGGTAGAGCGCGACGACCCGGATAGGGAAATCGGCAGCGTCCGGGACGTGATCTGTGTCTGACTGCGGCATTGGCCTGCGGAGTTAATGGCGCACCCGAAGGGATTCGAACCCCTGGCCTCTGCCTTCGGAGGGCAGCGCTCTATCCAGCTGAGCTACGGGTGCGTTGAGGGGCGCTTAGCAAAGGGTTGTGCCCCCCGCCAGCGCAAATCTTCACCCCCAGAGCGCGGGATCGGGTGGCGAGGCGATGCCGTTGGCAAACACGATGCCGGGGCTGCGGTCGCGCGCGAGCAGCAACGGCCCGTCGATATCGACCCAGCGCGCGCCCTGCGCGACGATCGTGGCGGGCGCGATGCCGAGCGAGGTCGAGAGCATGCAGCCGACCATGATCTCCAGTCCAGCCGCCTTGCCCTCCGCCGCCAGCGCCAGCGCCTCGGTAAGGCCGCCCGCCTTGTCGAGCTTGATATTGATCGCGGCATAGCGGCCGACGCACCGCGCGAGATCGGTGCGGTCCTGACAACTTTCGTCAGCGCACAGCGGAATCGGCGAGGTGACGCCGTCGAGCAGATGATCCTGCCCCGCCGCCACCGGCTGTTCGATCAGTTCGACGCCGAAGGGCAGCAGACGCGCGGCTTCGGCGGCGACATCGCGCCCCGTCCAGCTTTCGTTGGCGTCGACGATCAGGCGCGCCTCGGGCGCCCCGCGACGCACGGCGGCGACGCGATCGAGATCGCCCTCCCCCGCCAGCTTGAGCTTGAGCAACGGATAGATGGGCGCCGCGGCGCGGGCATCGGCCTCCATCTTCGCCGGATCCGCGACCGAGATCGTGAAGGCGGATTGGACCGGCGTGATCGCGGGCAAGCCTGCGGCCGCCCAGGCGCGAACGCCGCTCGCCTTGGCTTCGATATCCCACAAGGCCGCATCGATCGCATTGCGCGCCGCACCGCGCGGCATCGCCTTTAGCAGCGTCGCCCGGTCGATCCCGCCCGCAATCGCATCGGCCATCGAACGCGCCTGATCCGCGACGCTCTCGGCGCTTTCGCCGTGATAATAGATGGCGGTGCCTTCGCCCCGGCCGACATGCGACCCGTCGGCGATCTCGACGCAGACGACGTCGACCTGCGTCTTGGCGCCACGCGCGATCGTGAACGCCCCGGCGACCGGCCAGGTCTCGATCCGGACGTCGAGACGTCGCATCAGGTGAGGTTCGATCCCTTGGCTCGCGGCACCGGGAGTTCACCCGGCGTCGGCCACATCGCCTTGGGCAGCAGGCGCCCCTTGCGCTCGAACGCCGCCTTCACCGCCGGCCGCGCGAGGAAAGCCTGCCACAGCAGCCGCAACCGCGACGGCGATGCCGCCCATTGCGAGGCCGCCGGTTGGAACTGGACGACGAGGTTGCTTGCCACATCCTTGTCGTCGATCGCCTTGACCAGCATCTTCTCCGCCTCGGCATCGCGCTTCAGGCAGAGCAGAGCCTCGATCGTCGCGGGCTGATTCTGCTGCGCGACGGCGATCAGCTTCGCCATTGCGGCATTGGCCTCGGCGGTGCGGCCCAGCGATCCCAGCGCGCAGATTTCGGTGCGATCAACCCAGCGGCGGCCATAATCGGTCAGATATTGCGCGGCGGTGGCGTTGATCGCGCGCGCGGCGGTCAGCGCCTGTTCCTCACGCCCCGCCTCGTCGAGCATTTCGGCATAGGTGACGAGCGTCGCGGCCGCCTCGGGCGTCTTCATCAGATTGAGCGCGGCGAAGCCCGACATCAGCTTGAGCGCCTCATCGGTCCGCTTGAGCGCCAGCAGCGCGCGGGCGCGGATCAGGGCCGTGCGCACGGCATCGCGATCCATGCCATTCTGCAGCACAACGTCCGACGTCATCTGGACGACGTCGGCATAGCGGCCGAGCAGCAGCATCGCCGCCGCAGCATCACGCAGCGCGCCCGGCGTATCGGGATTGTCCGAATAGAGATCGAGCTTCGCCTTGGCATAGCGATCGACCATCGGCTTGCCGTTGGGGCCGAGCATATCCTCGATCGACGGCCACAAAACCGAATAGCGGCGCTCGATCGCCATCGCGGTCAACTGCTCTGGCTCCTCGACCCGTTCGAGCAGGTTCGCGGCCTCATCGGCGCGGCCCTGATCGACCAGCGAGTCGATCGCGCCCTGCGTCACGCTGATCCGCAGATCGGGCATGTCGGCGGGCAACCAATCGGCCTTGGCGAGCGCGACCATCATCCGCCCGCGCGCATCGAACGCGCGCTGCTCGCCCAATTGGATCGCGATCGCGCGCACCGAAGCGCCGGTCAGCAGCTCCAGATTCTTGGGCGACGATCCCGCAAGCTGGACGATCTTGTCGGCGGCATCGACGAAATGGCTGGAATCCGCCGCGACGAGCACGCCGAAGGCCTGAACCAGCCCGTCCTTGGGCATCGTCTTGGCCAATTCCTGCTGAACCGCCGGAATCTCGCCGGTGCGGCCGGTGGCGGCCAGGCAGGCAAGCCGCATCCGCTGCACGATCGGCCGCTGCGGCGTTTCGCCCAGCTGCGGCACGATTGGGTCGAGCGCGGCCAGCACACCCGCACAGTCATTGTTCATCGCCGCCGCCTGCGCCGCCTGCAGCGAGGCGTCGGGCGAGGTCGGCAGCGTAGTGGTTTCGACAGCGTGAACCGGCGCTGCCGCAGCGATCAGAAGGCCCGCAAAACCGATCGTGGCCTTACGCCCCATGCTTGACGATCCAATCCTCGACGACGGGGGCGATCTTCTCGCGCCAGCGGCGGCCGTTGAAGATGCCGTAATGGCCGACACCCTCGGCGATCATATGCTTCTTGTGCGTCTTTGGCAGATTGGTGGCGATGGTCAGCGCCGCCTTGGTCTGGCCCAGGCCCGAAATATCGTCCTTCTCGCCTTCGATCGCCAGCAGGCCGCAATCGACGATCGCGCCCGGATCGACCTTGCGCCCGCGATGGGTAAGCTCGCCCTTGGGCAGCAGGTGCCGTTGGAACACGCTGTCGATCGTCTGGAGGTAGAATTCGGCGGTCATGTCGCAGACCGAACGATATTCCTCGTAAAACTTCTTGGTCGACTGCGCGCTTTCCTCATCGCCCTCGACGAGATGCTTGAACATCCCCCAATGGCTGACGAGGTGGTTGCCCAGGTTCATCGCCATGAAGCCGGCCAGCTGCAGGAAGCCCGGATAAACGCGGCGGCCACCGCCCGGATACAGCACCGGCACGGTGTGAATGACATTCTGCTCGAACCAGCTGAGCGGCCGCTGCGTGGCGACGGTGTTGACCACGGTCGGCGCTTCGCGCGTGTCGATCGGCCCGCCCATCATGGTCAGCGTGCGCGGACGGCACGGATGCTTGTCCTCGCACATCAACGCCGTGGCGGCATAGGCCGGCACCGACGGCTGGCAGACGGCGAGCATATGCGTGCCCGGCCCGATCTTCTCCAGAAACTCGACGACGTAATCAATGTAATCGTCCAGATCGAAGCTGCCTTCCTCGATCGGCACGTTCCGCGCATCGCGCCAGTCGGTGATGTACACGTCAGCAAAGGGCAGCATGCGTTCGGCGGTGCCGCGCAGCAGCGTCGCATAATGGCCCGACATCGGCGCAACGATCAGCAGCTTGGGGCTGCCCGTCACGCCCTTGCGACGGAAGCGCTTGACCTGGCCGAACGGCTTGCGAAGGATGATTTCCTCGGTGATCGGCACAGTCTTGCCGTCGATCACGACCTCGGTGAAGCCGAAAGCCGGCTTGCCGCGCGATGCCGAAGCATGGGCGAAGACGTCGAGGCCCGACGCCATCATCGGCGCCATCGAAGCATAAGAGAACGGATTCAGTGGGTTCTGGAGCCATTCTGAGCTGATATCGGCCCAGGTGCTGGCGACCGACAGCAGGTTACGCTGAAACTCATACGCATTGTACAACATCGAACCGCTTCTCCGCTTTGCCACAGCCGTTTTACGACCAACTCGGCAGATCACGCAATGCGAACGCCGCAACCCGGACTGCGGGTCCGACAATTGCCTAACAATGGTTAGAAATCAGCGAATTTTCGTCGTACCGACTGGATCGGTACGACGAAAGAACGATTACTGGTTCAGACGCATGTCCAGATAGCCGTCCACCGACTGCATCAGCTGCGGCATCTCGTCGGCGAAGAAGTGGTTCGCCTGCGGGATGGTGTCGTGGTGGATGGTGATGTGGCGCTGGGTGCGCAGCTTGTCGACCAGCTTCTGGACCGCACCCGGAGTCACGACCTCGTCGGCCTCCCCCTGGATGATGATGCCCGACGAGGGACACGGCGCCAGGAAGGTGAAGTCATACATGTTCGCGGGCGGCGCGACCGAGATGAAGCCCTTGATCTCCGGACGGCGCATCAGCAGCTGCATGCCGATCCACGCGCCGAAGCTGTAGCCGGCGATCCAGGTGGTCTGCGCCTCGGGATGGATCGACTGGACCCAGTCGAGCGCCGATGCCGCGTCCGAAAGTTCGCCAATGCCGTTGTCGAACACGCCCTGGCTCTTGCCGACGCCGCGGAAATTGAAGCGCAGGGTCGCGAAGCCACGGCGCACGAAGGTCTGGTACATCGCCTGGACGATGCGGTTGTTCATCGTGCCGCCCGACTGCGGATGCGGGTGCAGGATCATGGCGACGGGCGCGCGCGGGCGCGGCCCCGGATTGAAGCGGCCTTCGAGACGACCTTCGGGTCCGGGGAAGATGACTTCGGGCATCTTTGTCCTTGAATGCTGGCGGCGCGCGGGAATGGCGTCCTAATGATCGTCCGCCTATATAGAAATGGCTTGGCTTTGCGCAATCTTTGGAAATGCTTCTGTCGAACCGAATCTATCTCGATCATGCCGCGACCACGCCGATGCTGCCGGAGGCGATCGCGGCGATGGCGGACGGCCTTGCGCGCTGGGCCAACCCCTCCTCCCCCCATGCCGAGGGCCGTGCGGCGCGGGCTGCGCTGGAGGATGCGCGCGCCCGAATCAAGGCGGCGCTGGGCTGGAAGCACGACCTGATCTTCACCAGCGGCGCGAGCGAGGCGCTGGCGATCGCACTCGGCCGCGCGAAGGCGGGGCCGCGCTTCATCTCGGCGGTGGAGCATGACGCCGTGCGCCGTGCCGCGCCCGATGCGGGAATATTGCCCGTCGATGCCGACGGTATCGCCGATCTTGCCGCCATCGCCGGCGATCGGCCTCTGGTGGCCGTGCAGGTCGTCAATAACGAGACGGGCGTGATCCAGCCGCCGATCGGCGACCAGCTCTGGCTTGCCGATGCCGCGCAGGCGGCGGGC
Organism: Sphingomonas crocodyli; assembly: GCF_004005865.1. Taxonomy (NCBI): domain Bacteria; kingdom Pseudomonadati; phylum Pseudomonadota; class Alphaproteobacteria; order Sphingomonadales; family Sphingomonadaceae; genus Sphingomonas; species Sphingomonas crocodyli. Next base: position 1,844,942 of record NZ_SACN01000001.1, on the reverse strand, counting down.
AAGTTGGCCTTGCCGGACGCCGATTTCGTCACGATATCGGCGCACAAGCTGGGCGGCCCGCCGGGAATCGGCGTACTGCTGATCCGCGACCTTGCGACCCTGAACGCCAGCGGCGGACAAGAGCAGGGCTATCGCGCTGGCACCGAAAATCTGCCCGCCGCTCTGGGTTTCGCCGCCGCGCTCGAAGCCGCCCAACCGTGGATGGATCGCGCCGCCAAACTGCGCGCCCGGCTCGATAGCGCGATCGAGGCGGCGGGCGGCATCATCGTCGCAAAGGATTCCCCGCGCCTGCCGACGATCGCCAGCTATCGGATGCCCGGCGTCGCCGCCACCGCGCAGCTAATCCGCTTCGATCTGGCCGGGATCGCGGTATCGGCGGGCAGCGCCTGTTCTTCGGGTAGCCTGAAGCCCAGCCACGTCCTCGCCGCAATGGGATGGGACGAGACCACCGCGCGCGAAGTGGTCCGCGTCAGCTTCGGGCCGTCGACGACATCGGACGAGATCGATCGCTTCGTCGCCGAATGGACCAGGATCGCCGAAAGCGCGCGGAGCCGCGCCGCATGATCTATCTCGATTATCAGGCAACCACCCCGCTCGCCCCCGAAGCCAGGGCGGCGATGCTGCCCTATCTCGACGACAAGTTCGGCAACCCGCATTCGGCCCACAAGCTGGGCCGCGAAGCCGCAGCGGCGGTCGAGGTCGCACGCGATCAGGTCGCGGCGCTGCTGCCTGTGGGCGGGCGCACGATCTTTACCAGCGGCGCGACCGAGGCGCTCAACCTTGCGATCAAGGGGCTGCCCCCCGGCGATATTGTAACGATCGCTACAGAACATGCGGCCGTCCTCGACACAGTCGAGGCGCTGGCCTGGGCCGGGCGCAACGTCACCCTGCTCCCGGTCGGCCCCGACGGGCTGGTCGACATGGCCGCCGCAATGGGCGCGATCGTGCCGGGCGTGGCGGCGGTTGTTGCCATGCTGGTGAATAACGAGATCGGCGTGATGCACGATCTCGCCCCCCTCGCCGATCTCGCGCACCATGCGGGCGCCGCCTTCGTCTGCGATGCCGTGCAGGGCTTTGGGCGGGTCGCCATTCCCGATTTCTGCGATCTGGTCGCTATCTCCGCGCACAAGATCCACGGACCGAAGGGCATCGGCGCGCTCTGGGTGCGCGATGGAATCGCCCTCGCCCCCCTGCTCCACGGCGGCGCGCAGGAACAGGGGCTGCGATCGGGCACGCTCGCGCCGATGCTCTGCGCAGGGTTCGGTGCGGCGGCGAAGCTGGCTTCCGAGCGACGCGACGCCGATGCCGCGCATGTCACCAAATTGTGGGATCGGCTGGCCGCGCCCTTCCTCGCCGAAGGCTGGACGATCAACGGATCGGTCGATCGCCGCTACAAGGGCAATCTCAATATTCGCCGCCAAAGCATTGATTCCGCGAAGCTGATCTCCGGCCTGCGCGACATCGCCTTTTCTTCCGGTTCGGCCTGCGCGAGTGGTTCGGGGCGGCCGAGCCATGTTCTCAAGGCGCTGGGCCTGTCCGACGCCGAAGCGCGCGCCAGCATCCGCCTCGGCTTCGGGCGATACACGACCGAGACGGAGATCGATGAGGCCGCCCGATTGATTCTCGACGCCGCCGCGCGGCAGGCTATGTGGGCGGCATGACCCGCGTGACCTTCCTCTCCGCCGATGGCGAGCAGCGTTCCGAAGTCGATGCGCCCGCGGGCCATCGCCTGCTCGAAGTCGCGCAGAATGATGGTCAGCCGCTCGAAGGCACATGCGAGGGGCAGATGGCCTGCTCGACCTGCCACGTCCTGATCGCGGCGGAGGATTTCGGCAAACTCCCCCGCGCCTCCGAAATGGAGGAGGATCTGCTCGACCTCGCAAGCCACGTCACCCGCTATTCGCGGCTCGCCTGCCAGATCGAACTGACCGATGCGATCGACACCCTCACCGTGCGCATGCCCGGCGGGGTCAAGAACATGCAGGGCAGGTAACAACTCATCCTCCCCCGCCAGGGGGAGGTGTCAGCGCAGCTGACGGAGGGGGAGGATGCAATGTCTTCCAGTGAGCCGCCGCCCTCCCCCTCCGTCGCCTATCGGCGCCACCTCCCCCTGGCGGGGGAGGATAAAGATCAGGCCGCCATATCGCTGAACTGGAGCCGCGCGAGGCGGGCGTAGAGCCCCTCGCGCGCCGTCAGCGAGGCGTGGGTGCCTTCCTCGACGATCCGGCCCTGATCCATCACGATGATGCGATCGGCAGCACGGACGGTCGCCAGACGATGCGCGATCACGATCGTCGTGCGGTTCGCCATCAGCCGGTCGAGCGCATCCTGCACCAGTCGCTCCGATTCCGCATCGAGCGCCGACGTCGCCTCGTCGAGCAGCAGCAGCGGCGCATCGCGCAGCAGCGCGCGCGCAATCGCGAGCCGCTGACGCTGTCCGCCCGACAGCCGCGCGCCGCCTTCGCCCAGGAAGGTATCCAGCCCCTGCGGCATCGCGCGCAGGAAGCTGGCGGCGTTCGCGGCCTCCGCCGCCTTCCAGATATCGTCCTCGCTCGCGTCCCAGCGGCCGTAGCGCAGATTGTCGCGCGCCGAGGCGCCGAAGATCACCGTTTCCTGCGGCACGATCGCCAGACGCGCGCGGATCGCGGCCGGATCGGCATCGGGCAACGCCACGGCGTCGAGCCGGATCGCCCCGCCTTCGGGATCGTAGAAACGCTGCGCAAGCTGGAGCAAAGTCGATTTGCCCGCCCCCGAAGGCCCGACCACCGCCACCATTTCACCCGGCGCGATCGACAGCGAGAAGTCGTCGAGCGCCTTCACCTCGGGCCGCGTCGGATAGCGGAAGGTGACGTGATCGAAGGCCAGAGTGCCGACCGCCGGCACCGGCAGCGCCACCGGATGGGCGGGCGCATGGATTTCGGGTTCGGCGTGGAGCAGTTCGGACAGGCGCATCGCCGCCCCCGCCCCGCGCACCATATCGCCATAAGCCTCGGCCAGCGCGCCGAACGCGCCCGCCATCAGGCCGCCGGTGATGATGAACGCCGCGATCGATCCGCCCGACAGGCGACCGGCGGCAACGTCGATCGCGCCCTGCCACATCACCATCGTGATCGATCCGAAGATCAACCCCATGATCGCGGCGGTCATGATCGCGCGCATCAGGATGCGGCGCTTGGCGGTGCCGAAGGTCGAAGCGACCACGGTGCCGAACCGTTCTGCCTCGCGCTTTTCCTGCCCGAATGCCTGAACGATCTTCATCGCGCCCAGCACCTCGGCGATCATCGCGCCGACATCCGCAATCCGATCCTGGCTGCTGCGCGAAAGACCGCGCAGGCGCCGCCCCATCACCAGCACCGGCGTCAGCACCAGCGGAATGCCGATCAACAGCATCGCCGCCAGCTTCGGCGCGATCGAGAAGAGGTAGATCACGCAACCGATCGCCAGCACGACGTTGCGCAGCGTGACCGACACCGTTGTCCCCACCACCTGCTCGATGATCGCGGTGTCGGCCGTCAGGCGCGACGCGATCTCGGACGGGCGGTTCTCCTCGAAGAAGCGCGGCGCGAGGCGGAGCAGGTTCGCCTGCACCGCGATCCGGATGTCGGCGACGACACGCTCGCCGATCCACGACACGAAGTAGAAGCGAAACGCTGTGCCCAGCGCCATGATCGCGACGATCAGCAGCAAATATCGGAAGTACGGCGCGACATCTCCGCCCGAGGCGATGAACCCCTTGTCGATCACCATCTGGAAACCGCGCGGGATAGCCAGGGTCGATCCCGCCGCCACCACCAATCCCAGCGCCGCGGCCATGATCTGCAACGGATAGCCGCGGGCAAAGCCCCACAGCATCCTCAGCTCGCCAATCTTCCCCCGCGGTGCCTTGTCGTCCGAGTCTTTCGCCATGCGCGCGAACTAGCATCCCTCCCGCGCGAAGGCGAGAAGCGCGCAACCATTGCGATGCGCGTCTGCCGCCCCTAATGCGGCCGAAGAGTGAGCCATTCCGAGAACTTCACCGCACCTACGACCCCGCCGCGCGAACGCGATACGGCGATCGATGTCCTGCGCGGGCTGGCGCTGATCACGATCACGATCAACCACATCACCGGCTTCACCGATCGTATGGGGCTGGTGGGGATGCAATTCCCCACCCTCACCCTCTGGGGCTTTTCCAGCGCGGCCGAAGTGTTCTTCGTCCTGTCGGGCTATCTGGTCGGCGCGGTCTATTTCGCGAAGGTGAAGCAGCCTTCGCTCGGCGGCTTCGCGGCCAAGGTGTGGCGACGCGCGGGCAAGCTCTACGTCTATAATCTGGCGCTGTTCGTGGCGCTGATCCCTTTGTGCCTCGCCTCGCCCGATCTGGCGCGGCTGGGCTTCTACAGTTGGTTCTTCAAGCATGAGCCGTGGGGCTACGTCGAGTTCCTGCTGCTCTACGTCCAGCCTTACTGCCTCGAAATCCTCGTCACCTATATCGTGCTGCTGGCAACCGCGCCGCTCTTTGCCCTGCTGCTGCGGCTCCAGCCCTTCGTCGCGCTCGTCGCCTCGGTCGGCCTCTATTGGTATGCGCACGAACATATTCGCTTCAACATTCCGGGCGGATCGCCGGTGGGCGACTGGCTGTGGAACTTCAATCCGGCGTCGTGGCAGGCGCTGTTCTTCGTCGCGATGGCGGCGGGGCGCTGGCGCATCCTCGATTGGCTGCGCCGGAAGACTCAGGGTAACTGGTGGCTGCTGATCGCCGCCTGGGCGCTGTTCGCGGGGCTGACCGTGCTGTTCCTTGCGCAGACCTGGTACGGATTCCGCATCGATTTCGTCAGCAAGATCCGCGTCGGCCCGGTCCGCACCGCGCACGCATTGTCGGTGATCTGGGCGATCCTAACCCTGTTCTGGATGTGGCCGCGGCTGGGGCGCTTCTGGCTGTTCCGGCAGGTGGCGATCATCGGATCGAACTCGCTCCAGACCTTCGTGGCCTGCGTCGCGATCAGCTATGCCGCCGGCTATATCTGGATCGAACATGCGCGCACGCACGACGCCTATATCGCCCTGTGCATCGGCAGCGTGGTGGTGCTGGGCCTCGTCGCGAACGGTTATGCGCGTTGGAAGGCGCGCGCTTCCACTTAACTCGTCATTGCGAGGAGCCGAAGGCGACGCGGCAATCCATTCCGAACTGCGGAGTGGATTGCTTCGCTACGCTCGCAATGACGAGAAAAATTAGCGGGGGGCTTAACCGACCGCCGCCAGTTCGCGCGTGAGCAGCATCATAGCGCGCGCCAGATGCTTTTCGACGGTCGAGATCGACAGGCCCATCGCCTCGGCCACCTCGCCCGGCGTCCTTTCCTCGATCCGGCGCATCACGAAAGCGCGGCGGCTCTGCGCGGGAAGTGTCGCCACGAACCGTTCGATCTGGCGAAGCTGATCGCGCGCGGCGAGCATCGGTTCGGGGCTGGCGGAGGGCTGCACGGCCTCCATGTCAACGATCGGTTCGAACGAAGCGATCGCCCCGCGCCGCCCCTCGTCGATCAGGATGTTGCGCGCGACGCGGAACAGATAGTGTTTGCCGTTGCCGACGCCGCCCCAATCCTCGGCCGAAAAGGCGCGCGCCAGCGCCTCCGCCACCACATCGTCGGCATCGTCGTCACTACGCACGCTCGATCGCACGCGCCGCCGCAGCGCTCCCGCATGCGGCATCACTTCGCGCGTGAACCAGTCAATCTTCGAAACCCCTGGACCCATTCCGCTCCCCGAAAGCCGGAATCGATCCCCCTGCGACGTCTTTGTTTATTTGATCGGAGGAAATCACCTTTGGAGGGGGTTGTCCACTCCCCACCTCGTCATTGCGAGAAGCCGCAGGCGACGAAGCAATCCAGGCCCGCACAAGAGCAGGTCATGAACCTACTCCCATGCGGGCCTGGATTGCTTCGCTACGCTCGCAATGACGAGCTAAAGGGGAAAGCCGCGCGGCTTACGCCGCGTCGCCGGCCTTTTCCTTGCCCTTCTTGGAAAAGACGCGGACCGGTTCCTTGCGGCCTTCGACCACGTCCTTGTCGACCACGATCTCCTCGACGCCTTCCATCGACGGCAGATCGAACATCGTGTCGAGCAGCAGCCCTTCGAGGATCGAGCGCAGGCCGCGGGCGCCGGTCTTGCGCATGATCGCCTTGCGGGCGACCGCGATCATGGCGTCGTCGGTGAAGCTGAGCTTCACGCCCTCCATGTCGAACAGCTTCTGATACTGCTTGGCCAGCGCATTCTTCGGCTCGACCAGGATCTTGACCAGAGCGGTCTCGTCCAGATCCATGAGCGTCGCGATCACGGGCAGACGGCCGACGAATTCGGGGATCAGGCCGAACTTGAGCAGATCTTCCGGCTCGCACTGCTGCAGCGTCTCGCCGGTGCGACGCTCCTCGGGAGCCGCCACATAAGCGCCGAAGCCGATCGACTTGCCCTGCAGGCGATCGCCGATGATCTTTTCGAGGCCAGCGAACGCACCGCCGCAGATGAAAAGGATGTTGGTCGTGTCGACCTGCAGGAACTCCTGCTGCGGATGCTTGCGGCCGCCCTGCGGAGGCACCGACGCGGTCGTGCCTTCCATCAGCTTGAGCAGCGCCTGCTGCACGCCTTCGCCCGAAACGTCGCGCGTGATCGACGGATTGTCGGCCTTGCGGCTGATCTTGTCGATTTCGTCGATATAGACGATGCCGCGCTGCGCCCGTTCGACATTGTAGTCCGACGCCTGGAGCAGCTTCAGGATGATGTTTTCGACATCCTCGCCGACATAGCCCGCTTCGGTGAGCGTGGTCGCATCGGCCATCGTGAACGGCACGTCGAGCAGGCGCGCCATCGTCTGCGCGAGCAGCGTCTTGCCCGAGCCCGTCGGGCCGACGAGCAGGATGTTCGACTTGGCGAGTTCGACGTCGGCGCCCTTCGCGCCATGATCGAGCCGCTTGTAATGGTTGTGGACCGCGACCGAGAGGACACGCTTCGCCTTTGCCTGCCCGATCACATACTGATCGAGGTGCGCGCAGATGTCATGCGGGGTCGGAACGCCGCCATCCTTCTTGGAGATGAGCGCGCCCTTGGTCTCTTCGCGGATGATGTCGTTGCACAGTTCTACGCATTCATCGCAGATGAACACGGTCGGCCCGGCGATCAGCTTGCGAACCTCGTGCTGCGATTTCCCGCAGAAGGAGCAGTAGAGGGTGCTCTTCGAGTCGCCGCCGGTCAGTTTCGTCATGCTCTCATCCTATCGGCCAAAACACCGGCCTTCCATAAAGGGGTATCCTAAACCCCGGCTTACCGCCGCCGCAACCGGGAATCGGCGGTAGGGGCGCGACGCTGGCATCTCTGGCAGGAACATGCCCACCCCGTTCGAACTATATGGAGCCGTCACGGTTCCGCACAAGGGCGCGATATCGCGTGATGAGACCTATCGCCAACAATGTCAGCAAAAGCCCCGCAGATGCCCAGCTTATGGCCGCGCCGATCCGCTCCGCAGGCAGCGCCGGCATGGTGATTTCGACTCGATGGCGGCCGGCTGGAACGGGCACGACCACATAATTGTCGGGCGCCGGCAGCCGCTCGGTCGGGCGCCACGCCGATCCGTCGATCCGCATGTCCCAGCCCGAATAGGCCCATTGCCGCACGATGATCCGAGTCGCCGCGGGCGCATTGGCGACGAACGTGATCGCCCGACTCTTCCACTGAAGGACATGGACCTCGGTCGCCGGGTCCACCGTGATCACGCGCTTGGGGCCGAACCGGCGGGCATGTTCGAAGTCGCCGACCCAATATTCGTTCACGTCTCGGGCGTAGTCCTTGAGGTAGGCGGGCGGCCAATTTTCGGTCCGCTGCGCCGCGCGCCACACACGGATGCCCAGCATGCCCGCATCGGCGACGAACAAGGCCGGGATGAGCGCCAGCAGCAGCATGCGCCCGCGATTCGCCTGCCGCCCCTGCGCCACCGCATCCCACGCCATCCCGCCTAGCCCTGCGAGGATCAACGTGTGGAGCGTCAGCATCCGCCACGCGAACTGGATCCGCGCCCAGGGCAGATCCTCACGCCACAGCGGCCGCGCCACCTCGGTCATCAGCACAAGGATGATCGCGAAGGCGATCAGCAGGAACAGCCGCGCCCGCGCGTCGACCGGCTTAGTCTGCCGGGTGAGCAGCATCACCCCGCCCAGCATCAGCACATGGACGGCCAGGCAGATCAGCGCCGCGCCTTCGATCCCCGGATCGGGCCAGCGCACGGACGAGAAGAACAGATAGTTGGTCGGCTTGTAGATGCCGTTGAACAGATGCTGCCCGTTGATCAGGTGGACCTGCGTCAGCGCGGGGCCGAGATAGGCGGCCGCCAGCCCGACCCCCAAAGCCGCCGCCAGCCCGGTCGTCACCCAGATCCGCACCGCATTGCTGCGATCCGCAATCGCCACCGCGTAGAGGCACAGAAACGGCGCACCGAACAAGGCGGTCGGCGCGTGGCTGTAGAGCAAGGCCGCGATGCTGATCGCGAAGCCCGCCCAGCCCGAACGCTCCCCCGCGCGGACCGCATGGGCATAACGCAACCCCCAGGGCAGCACGCCCATCCCGACCAACTCGGCACAGGCCGCGCGCTGATAGCTGTCCATGAAGGCGTGATAGGGCAGCAGCAGATAGATGGCGGCGCCCAGCAGCGCGCCCTTGCGGCTCACCCCCATCGCCTCGAGCCAGCGCAACACGCCCCACCCGCCGACGATGCGCGCGAGCAGCAGGATCGCGATCACCCGGCTTCCGGACCACTCCGCCCCCGGCAGAACCGGATCGAGCAAGGCGGGCAGCCACTGGCTGAGCGGCGGATAGATGAAGAAGACCGGGCTGCCCGACCCGAAGTTCAGATCGGGCAGCCAGCGCGGCCAAAGATCGCCCTGCCAGAAGGCCTGGGCGAAATGCCCTTGCCAGCGATAGGCGATGTAGCTGTCGCCCGTCAGCGCCGCCGGATCGACCAGAGCGGGGCCGAGCAGCACGATGCTCAACACGACGATGGCGAACAGCGCCATGCGCGGACGCGACAACGCCGCCCCGATCCGGTCGATCATGGGCGGCGCTGCGGTTGGTTTGCGAAATCGCGCAGGGCGATCAGGCCGCGATCGCCTCGTCGGCCGGGGTCGGGCGCTTGTCGAACACTTCGTCGATCAGGCCGAAAGCCTTGGCTTCGTCGGCCTCGAGGAACTTGTCGCGATCCATCGCGGCTTCGATCTCCGCAATGTCCTTGCCCGTATACTTGGCATAGAGCGAGTTCAGGCGGTGGCGCATGCGCAGGATTTCGCGCGCCTGGATTTCGATGTCGGCCGCCATACCCTGCGCACCGCCCGAGGGCTGGTGGATCATGATGCGGCTGTTGGTCAGCGCGACGCGCATGCCCTTTTCACCGGCCGAAAGCAGGAAGCTGCCCATCGACGCCGCCTGCCCGATGCAGACCGTGCCGACGCGCGGACGGATGTACTGCATGGTATCGTGGATCGCGAGGCCCGCGGTCACCACGCCGCCCGGCGAGTTGATGTACATGAAGATGTCCTTCTTCGGGTTCTCGGACTCGAGGAAGAGCAGCTGGGCGGTGATCAGCGAGGCCATATGGTCTTCGACCTGGCCGGTCACGAAGATGATGCGTTCGCGCAGGAGACGCGAATAGATGTCGAAGCTGCGCTCGCCGCGGTTCGACTGCTCGATGACCACGGGGACCAGCGCGCCCGTCTCGGGGTTTTCAAACTGGCCGGTCTCGAAAGGATTCTGCATGGGGTGTCTCGCTTTGCCCTCTTAGGTGAAAGCCAACATCGGCGTTTGTTCGGGGGACTTCAAGTAGGGGTGACGAAGATCCTCCCCGGCACGGGGAGGTGGCATGCCGCAGGCATGACGGAGGGGGTTCGCCACAAGCGCGCCACCCAGCCTCTCGCCCCCTCCACCGCTTCGCGGTCCCCCTCCCCGTACCGGGGAGGATTGAAGTCGTGAGCACCCCCGCTATCCTCGCCCCATGAACCACCCCGCCCTCGCCCGCATCCGCCGCCCGATCCTCGGCGCGCTGGGCATCGGCATCGTGGTGGGATTAATCGCCTTCGCCCTGCTCTGCCTCGCCAACCGCGCGAGCCTGGGGGACAACAACACCGCCACAGTCCGCGCCGCCTTTGCGAGCGGCGACCTGCAGGACAAGGACTGGCTGCCCGGCAACACCGATATCGGCCATCACCAGTTCAACGACTGCCTGATCCTCCTCCAGGCGATCGATCAGCGGGGCACGGCGGCGCAGCAGACCGTCAGCCCGATCATCTGGACCGACATGCCCGGCGGCATGTGCGCCAAGCTCCATGCCTTTGCCGAACGCGGCGGGCCGACGCCTCCCGTCGCCTTCTACAATCGCTATCTCCACGGCCACACCGCGCTGACGCGCTATCTGTTGCCCGGCCATTCGGTCGCCGCGATCCGCGAGCTTTATAAAAAGACCGAAATCCGCCTGCTCATGCTGGGCATCGGCGTCGCGATGCTCACGGTCGCGCTGCGGCGCAGGCGCGCGGCGGCAGGGCTGGTCTGGCTCGCGGTATTCATCGCCTTTGCGCGCTTCTTCGGGATCGAGGCGTTCGGGCAATCGCTTGGGCACGGCCCCGCCGACATCGTCTTCATCGCCGCCATGCTGGCGCTCGCAATCGCCAATCTCGCGGGCGGCGTGAGGCTGTGGGTGCTGCTGGTGGGCGCCGCCATCTTCGGGGCGCTCACGATCGACTTCGAGTTCCTGAGCGGCGGCCTGCCGCTCGGCACCGCGCTCGTCATCGGCGGCGCGGCGCTAGCGTTGCGCAGCACCGCGAAGACGCCTCCCGCACTCGCAGCCGTGAGTGCGACGATCGCCTTCGGAGCGGCGGTGGTGACGACGATCATCGCCAAGCTCGCGCTGGTCGCGACGACCTTCGGCGCCGGCGCGCTGACCCAGATCGCGCGATCGACCGAAATGCGGATGGCGATCATCCCCGCGACCGGCGAACCGGTCGACGCCTCCTTCGCCCGCTTCCTGAGCGAATTGTTCTGGAACCTAGACGTCCTCGCGCCCGGCGCATGGCCGCTACCGGTGCTGGCGATCGCGCTGGGCATTGCGGGCGGGCTGTGGGCATTGTTCGTCCTGCGCCGTCACCCCGACGCCCGCGTCCACCAGACGGCATGGCTGCTCGCCGGATCGAACGTGGCGCTGCTCGTCTGGGTGCTCGCCACGCGCCAGCATATCGTGCTGCACGCCTGGTTCATGGATCGCATCTTCGCCTGGACGATCGCGAGCGGCTTCGGCCTGTTCGCTTATGGCGCGATCAAGCGGCGTTCTGCCTAAGCCCGATCGCCGAAGATCTTGTCCTTGGCGGTATCGAGCCCTTTGAGGACCGCCCAGCCCACCGCATAAGTGAAGATGACGGGCACCAGCACGCGCGCCACCGTGGCGGTCGCCGCACCGATGATCGCGCCGTCGGCGGTCGAATCGTCGCCGCTCGCCCCGTCGATCGCGCTGCCGATCAACGCTCCTACCGCCGTGCTCAAAGCCATGCTCTGCCTCCGTTTCGAACCCGTTCCGGGGGTCAGACGCGCGGGGACGGAGCCGGTTCCTGAGACAAAGAAAAAGGCCGCGGAGTTGCCCCCGCGGCCTTTCTCAAAATCGATCGACCGGCGATCAGGCGTCCTTGGCGGCAGCCTTCTTCGCGGGGGCCTTCTTGGCCGGAGCCTTCTTGGCAGGCGCAGCCTCGGCCTTTTCCTCGGCCGGAGCAGCCGCAGCCTTCTTGGCCGGGGCCTTCTTCTTCGGCGCCGGAGCAGCCTCGGCTTCCGCCTCGACCTTCTCGGCCGGGGCTTCGGCCTTCTTGGCGGCGGCCTTCTTCGGCGCGGCCTTCTTTGCGGCCGGCTTCACGTCGTGATCGTGATCGCAATCGGGGCCGTGGACATGGCCATGATCGTGATCATGGTCGTGGCCGCAATCCGGACCATGCACATGGCCCTTGCCGATGCTGTCATCGTCCGCCTCGATCGCGGCTTCCAGTTCCTCGCGCGAAACGGCGCGGTCGGTGACGGTCGCCTTTTCGAACAGGAAGTCGACGACCTTGTCCTCATAGAGCGGCGCGCGAAGCTGCGCGGCGGCCATCGGATCCTGCTGGATGTACTGGATGAAGCGATCGCGATCCTTCGGGCCGTACTGCTGCGCGGCCTGCATGATCAGGCGCTGCATTTCCTGCTCGCTGATCTGGACATTGTTCTGCTGGCCGATTTCCGACAGCAGCAGGCCCAGGCGGACGCGGCGCTCGGCGATCGCGCGATAATCGTCGCGATCCTTCTCCATTTCGGCGCGCGCGGCTTCCGGATCGGCTTCGTGGCCGGCTTCATGCTCGAGCTGCGCCCAGATCTGGCCGAACTCGGCCTCGACCATCGACGGCGGCACATCGAAGCTGTGCGATTCGGCGAGCTGATCGAGCAGCTTGCGCTTCATGTGGGTGCGGGTGAGGCCGTTCAGTTCCTGCTCGACCTGGCCCTTGACGAGGTTGCGCAGCGTCTCGAGGCCGTCGAGGCCCAGCGACTTGGCGAAGTCCTCATCGGCAACCGCTTCCTTGGGGATGCGGATGTCGGTGACCTTGACGTCGAAGGTCGCGGCCTGGCCGGCGAGCTTCTTCTCCGGATAGTCGGCCGGGAAGGTGACGTTGAGCGTGCGCTCCTCGCCCTTCTTGACGCCTTCCAGCTGCTCTTCGAAGCCGGGGATCAGGCGGCCCGAGCCCAGCTCGACCGACATGCCCTCACCGGTGCCGCCGTCGAAGGCGACGCCGTCGACCTTGCCGGCGAAGTCCATCACGACCAGATCGCCCTCGACGGCCGGATGGCCATCGAGCGAATCCGCGTACTGCTTCTGCTGGCCGGCGATGCGGGCGAGCGCGGAGTCGATTTCGGCATCGGCCGCATCGACGGTCAGACGCTCCAGCGTCAGCGCGTCGATCGACGGCGCCGGCACGTCGGGCAGCACTTCGAGTTCGACCTTCAGCGCGACGTCCTTGCCGCTCTCATAGCCTTCTTCCAGCTCGACCGACGGCTGGATGGCGGGGCGCAGCTTCTGCTCGACGAGGAGGGTCTGGATGCCGTCCTGAACCGCCTTCTGCAGCACGTCCTGCTCGATCGCCGGGCCGTGCATCTTCTTGACCAGGTTCGTCGGAACCTTGCCGGGGCGGAAACCGGGCATCTTGATCTGCGGCGCGATCGACTTGATCTCGGCCTCGACGCGCTTGGCAACGTCATTGGCGGGGATCGTGACCTTGTAGGCGCGCTTCAGGCCCTCGTTGAGCGTTTCGACAGTCTGCATGGGGTCGTTGAACCTCTATCTCGAGAAATCTGGCGGCAGGGCCTGCCCCTGGGCGGCGAATCTGGTGCGGGCGAAGGGACTCGAACCCCCACATCTTGCGATGGCAGGACCTAAACCTGCTGCGTCTACCAGTTCCGCCACGCCCGCAAGTTTACGCCCGTAGCCCCGCGGGGTGCTGACGCGCCCCACGGTTTCGGCTGGCGCGATTACCCCAGCCGCCTTGGGGGGTCAATGAAACTATTCTGTCGCTATTGCGAGATCCGCTCAGCCTTCGAGCTGGCGGATCAGCAGGCGGACGTCGGCGTCGAGTTCCGCGTCGGTCTGACGCAGCTTTTCGATCTGGCGGACGGCGTGGATCACGGTGGTGTGATCGCGCCCGCCGAAGCGACGGCCGATCTCGGGCAGCGACCGCGGGGTCAGCTGCTTGGCGAGGTACATGGCGACCTGACGCGGACGCGCCACTTCACGCGCACGGCGGGCCGACGACATTTCGGCCTGACGGATGCGATAATGATCGCACACGCGGCGCTGAATCTCGTCGATGGTGACGCGGCGCTGGTTGGCGCGCAGGATGTCGGCCAGCACTTCCTGCGTGAAATCGACGTCGACCGCCTTGCCCGACAGATTGGCGTAGGCGACCACGCGGTTGAGCGCGCCTTCGAGTTCACGGACGTTCGCGCTGATCCGCTTGGCCAGGAACATCACCACGTCATGCGGGACGTTCGCGTTCGGCATCGCCTCCAGCTTGCGGGTCAGGATGTTCAGGCGCAGCTCGAAATCGGCCGGATTGACGTCGGCGACCAGACCCCAGCTCAGGCGCGAAAGGATGCGGCTTTCGATCCCTTCCAGGTTCTGCGGCGAACGATCCGCGCTGATCACCAGGCGGCGGCCTGCCGAGATCAGCTCGTTCATCGTGTGGAAGAATTCTTCCTGGGTCGATTCCTTGCCGGCGATGAACTGAACATCGTCAATCATCAGCACGTCGGCCGATCGCAGACGCTGCTTGAAGCTGAACGTATCCTTCGCGCGCATGGCCGAGACGAACTCGAACATGAACTTTTCGGCCGACATGTAGAGCACGCGCGCATTGGCGTGGCGGGCGAGATATTCCTGCCCGATCGCGTGCATCAGATGCGTCTTGCCCAGGCCCGTGCCGCCGTGGAGGAACAGCGGGTTGAAGGCAAGCGGGCCGCCCTCCGCCAGCGTCTTGGCGGCATTATAGGCGACCTCGTTGGCCTTGCCGACCACGAAGCTGTCGAAGCTGTAGCGCGGTTCGAACTGCGAACTGCGGCCCGCAACGGCCTCGACGACGGCCGGGGCCGCCTCGACAGGCGCTTCCACGATCGGATCGGCGGCGAAGGGCGCTTCCTCCACGATCGTCGCCGCGGCACCCGCCACGATCGCGACGTCGGCGATCTGCGGCAGGGTCGCGCGCCATGCCTGGCGCAGATGATCGATGAAGTGGGTGTTGACCCAATTGGCCATGAAGTCGCTCGGCGCCACCAGACGGACGCTGCCCGCCACCGGATCGCATTCGCCGAGCGCAAGCTGCTTGAGCCAGCCGTCGAAGGTGCGTGCGCCGACCGCGCGCCGCAGATGGGCGCGAACCGAGGCCCAGGCGCTCGCCATCGGGTCGGCGATAGCCACACCCTCGGCGCTCACGCCCATGCCCCGCCGATCCCAATCGGCAGGCCGATCCAACCCATCCGCCAAGCCCCCGCTCCTTCTTTATCGCCCCAGTTGGGCCCCATTGCGCGGGGCAAAAAGCTTCCCACGGCCCGGGGGACATGCCCGACGGACCCTGAAAAACCGCTCTCAATATTGCCCGGAGGAGAGAATCACTCGCACCGGAGGACACACAGTAGGGAGATCGCGAAAGCGCGATCAAGGCCATCAATTTTCGTCAAAGTGAAATAAACCCCATTGACTCAACAAAGCCGGGGTTTTGACCGTAACAATTATTTTTATGGCCTGTTTTCAGTGGCCTACAGACCACCCTGTCAACGAATCAAGCTAATTCCATAGCTTACAGTTTCGTGACCATTCCAAGAAAAAAGCCCGCCGACGATTGCGTCAGCGGGCTTTTGGAATTTTTCGTGACAGGAAAAAGATCAGCCGAGAGCGGCGATCGCCTTCGTCAGACGCGAAAACTTGCGCGACACGGTGTTCTTGTGGAGCACACCCTTCGAAACGCCGCGATACAGCTCAGGCTGCGCAGCAGCGAGAGCCGCGGTCGCCGCGCTCTTGTCGCCCGACGAGATCGCCGCTTCGACCTTCTTCACGAAGGTACGGATGCGGCTGACGCGCGCACCGTTGATTTCGGCGCGACGGTCGTTGCGACGGATGCGCTTCTTTGCCTGCGGCGTGTTCGCCATGCTCGTTCAAACCCTGTCTATCGAATGTCGGATACGGCGGCAGATCATGCGACCTGCGCCGGGAAGGCCGGCCCAATACACAGATGCCCCCATGCGGTCAACCATCAGCGCTGGCATTTTGGACAGTAGAAGGTCGATCTTCCGCCATCCGCGCGCCGCAGGATCGTCGTCCCGCATTCGCACGCCTCGCCCTCGCGCCCATAGACTCGCCATTCCTTGGCAAAATAGCCGAGCTGCCCGTCGGGCCGCGCATAATCGCGCAGGGTCGATCCCCCGGCCTGGATCGCCGCGGCCAGCACGACGCGAATCGCCTCCACCAGCGAATCCAGCCTTTTGCGCGCGATCCGGCCGCCGGGCGTGGCGGGATCGATTCCCGTCATGTGCAGCGCCTCGCACACATAGATATTGCCCAGCCCCGCCACGATCCGCTGATCGAGCAGCAACGCCTTGATCGGCGCAAACCGCCCGTCGAGCGCCTGAGCGAGCATCTTGCCGTTGAAATCGGGGCCAAGCGGCTCCGGCCCCAGCGCCACGAACGGCGCGAATCCCGCCATATCCTCCTGCCGCACCAGATCGACCGACCCGAAGCGCCTGGGATCGCACAGGGCCAGCCGGTGCCCCGCATCGGTTTCGAGAATCAGGTGATCATGCTTGCCGATCTCTTCGGGATCGATCCGCCAGCGCCCCGACATGCCGAGGTGAAAGATCATCACATCGTCGCGATCGGTCTCGATCAGCCCATATTTGGCGCGTCGCCCCAGCTTCGTGACGGTTGCCCCCGTCAGCCGCTGCCGCAGATCGGCGGGGAACGGCCGGCGCAGATCGGCGCGGCGCGTCTCCACGCTCGTCAGGCGGTGGCCGGCAAGCACGGGATCGAGCCCGCGCACGGTGGTTTCGACTTCGGGAAGCTCGGGCATGATCGCTTTTCTCTATCTCGTCATCCCGGCGGAGGCCGGGATCTCAGGCGTCTCTTGTCCGAAGCGGGAGGCAGGAACCTCCTGAGATCCCGGCCTCCGCCGGGATGACGGTTTGTGTAGGTTGGGTTTGCCGCGCGGCCAAGCCTTGGCTAGAGCGCGCCCATGAGCGAGACCGTTTCCTTCGGCTATACCGACATCGCCCCCGCCGAGAAGACCGAGAAGGTCGGCGAGGTGTTCCGCAGCGTGGCGCGCCGCTACGACATCATGAACGACGCGATGTCGGCGGGCATGCACCGGCTGTGGAAGGACCGCTTCGTGCGCCGCGTGAAGCCGCGTGAGGGCGAGACGATCCTCGATATGGCGGGCGGCACCGGCGACATCGCCTTCCGCCTTGCCAAGTCCGGCGCGCAGGTGACGGTGAGCGACATCAACGCCGCAATGCTCGAAGTCGGCATGGAGCGCGCGCAGAAGAAGGGCATAGAAGGGCTGATCTGGTCCGAACAGAATGCCGAGACGCTCAGCTTCGACGACAAAAGCTTCGACGCCTATACGATCGCCTTCGGCATCCGGAACGTCACCTATCGCGCAAAGGCGCTGGCGGAGGCGCATCGCGTGCTCAAGCGCGGCGGGCGCTTCTTCTGCCTCGAATTCTCGACCACGCTCTGGCCGGGCTTCAAGGAAGTGTACGACGCTTATTCGCACAAGCTCGTCCCCAAGGTCGGCAAGGCGCTGGCGGGTGATGAGGAAAGCTATCGCTATCTGATCGAATCGATCCGCCGTTTCCCGCCGATGGACGAGTTCCGCGCCGAAATCGCCGCCGCCGGCTTCGTCCAGACCAAGGTCGAGCCGATGCTCGGCGGCCTCGTCGCCATTCATAGCGGCTGGAAGATTTGACCTCAGCCGTCGTCCATGTCTGGCGGCTCCTGAAATGGGGCCGCACCCTCGCCCGCCACGGCGCGCTGCGGGGGCTTGAGCGCGATCCGCTGACGCCAGCGCCCGCGCGCCGGCTGATGAAGCTCGCCCGCTTCGCCTCGCGCGTGCCCGCCCGCCCGAACTATGCCGCCGCGTTCGAGGCGCTCGGCCCCGCCGCGATCAAGTTCGGACAGGCGCTCGCTACCCGCCCCGATCTGGTCGGTGAGGAGGCCGCCGCCGAGCTGTTCCGCCTGCAGGACGCTTTGCCCCCCGTCCCCTTCGCGCCGATCCGCGCCGCGATCGAGGCGAGCCTTGGCCAGCCGATCGAGGCCCTGTTCGCCAGTTTCGAGCAGGAGCCGGTGGGTGCCGCATCGATCGCGCAGGTCCACCGCGCCGTCACCACCGATGGCCGCAAGGTCGCGGTCAAGGTGCTGCGCCCCGGCGTCGAGGAAGAGTTCGCCAAGGCGATCGAAACCTATGAATGGGCCGCCGCCCATGCCGAGCAGATGGGCGGCGAGATTTCGCGCCTGCGCCCCCGCCTCGTCATCGCGACCTTCCGCCAGTGGACCGCGCGCGAACTCGATCTGCGCCGTGAAGCCGCCTCCGCATCCGAACTCGCCGAGAATATGGAGGCCGTGCCCGGCTTCGTCGTGCCCAAGATCGATTGGGCGCGCAGCTCGCGTAAGGTGATGACGATGGAGTGGATGGACGGCGTCAAGCTGTCCGATACCGCCGCGCTCACGCTGGCCGGTCACGATCGCCGCGCGCTCGCCAACCGGCTCGTCCTCGCTTTCCTGCGCCAGGCGATCAGCGACGGTTTCTTCCACGCCGATCTCCACCAGGGCAATCTGTTCGCGCTGCCCGATGGCAAGATCGGGGTCATCGACTTCGGCATCATGGGCCGGATCGATCGCCGCGCGCGGATGTGGCTGGCCGAGATCATCCACGGCCTGATCACCGGTAATTACCGCCGCGTCGCCGAAATCCATTTCGAGGCGGGCTATGTCCCCCCGCACCACAATGTCGCCGAGTTCACGACCGCGCTGCGCGCCGTGGGCGAACCGATCCGTGGCCTTGCGGTCAAGGACATTTCGGTCGGGCAGATGCTCGACGGCCTGTTCGCGATCACCCGCGATTTCGACATGCAGACCCAGCCGCACCTGCTGCTCCTCCAAAAGACGATGGTGATGGTGGAAGGCGTGGCGACCGCGCTCGATCCCGATCTCAACATGTGGGAAACGGCCGGCCCGTTCGTGAAGGACTGGATGCGCGGCGAACTCGGTCCCGAAGCGTGGCTGGCCGACCGCATCGTCGACGACGTCCGCACCCTCGCCAAACTCCCCGACCTCGTCCGCCGCATCGAGGAACGCTTCCCCGCCCCCGGCGCGGCGCCCCCGCCCCCGCCGCTGCGCGAGGTGCAGATCGTGCGGATCGGTGCGGGCTGGCGCTACTTGGCGGTTGCGTTGCTCGCGGGGCTGGCTGGCGCTGGAGCCACGCTCATATTATCTTGAGGATATGACCCGCGACGAAGCTCTTGCCCGCCTTCGCCCACACGAGCGCGAATTGCGCTCGGCGGGGGTCGATGCGCTGTATCTGTTCGGGTCGACCGGACGGAACGAAGCAAAGGCGACATCCGATGTGGATCTGTTGTTCGACCTCGACGATGCCAGCGATATGAGCTTGATCGAATTCGCACGCATTCGGAGCCAGTTGGCTGACTATTTGGCGGCGCCGGTCGATCTTGTTGAACGGCGAACGTTGCGCCCTCGAGTGAAGGCGCGAGTAATCCCTGAACTCGTGCAGGTATTCTGAATGGCTTCGGACAGGGATGTCGATCATCTGGAAACGATGCTCGAACTCATCGCACACCTTGAACGTCGCACACAGCCGCTCAGCCTCAGCGATTTTGAGGATGACGAAGACGAAGTCGACTTGGCGGCCTTCCGCGTTGGCCATATCGGCGAGGAAAGCAGCAAGCTCTCGCCGGAGATAAAAGCCCGCCACCCCGAGATTGACTGGAAAAACCTCTACGGGATGCGCAACATCATCTCCCACACCTATACCAAGATTCTGGCCAGAGCCGTCTGGCAAGCGGTGCAGCGACATCTCGAACCGCTAAAAGTCGTTTGCCAAGCCGAATTGGATCGCCTCCTCAAATGACCTCTCCTCGCATCCTCCTGATCGTCGGCGGCGGGATCGCGGCCTATAAGGCGTGCGAGCTGGTGCGGCTGATCCGCAAGGGTGGCGGGTCGGTGCGGTGCGTGCTGACCGAAGGCGCGCAGCATTTCGTGACCCCGATGACGCTCGCGGCCTTGAGCGAAAACGAAGTCCACACCAGCCTCTGGGATCTCAAGAACGAGACCGAGATGGGGCATATCCAGCTGAGCCGCGAGGCCGATCTGGTCGTCGTCTGCCCCGCCACTGCCGATCTG